>JBFJVB010000026.1:0-30242 GCA_041624435.1 Oceanococcus sp.
CCGCCGCCGGCGCCCGGTGAAGTGCGCAGATATGAAATGGGCTCCCAGGACCGGATCGTCAGGGGGCGCCTGCCCACGCTGGAAATGATCAATGAGCGCTTTGCCCGGCATTTTCGGGTCAGCCTGTTCAATATGCTGCGGCGCTCCCCTGAACTGACCGTTCTGGGTATCGAGTCGCTGAAGCTGTCCGAATACATGCACAAATTGTTCGTGCCGACCAATCTCAACCTGATCCGGATCAAGCCGCTGCGCGGCACTGCATTGATCGTGTTTGAGCCGCGTCTGGTGTTCACCGTACTGGACAATTTTTTCGGCGGTGACGGGCGCTATCAGGCCAAGATCGAGGGGCGTGAGTTCACCCCGACCGAAATGCGCGTGGTCCAGTTGCTGCTTGGCGCCGCGTTCAAGGATTTGCACGAAGCCTGGCTGCCGGTGATGGATCTGCAATTCGAGCATATCCAGTCCGAGCACAACCCGCATCTGGCGGCGATTGTAAGCCCCACCGAAACAGTCGTGGTCAGCCGCTTCAATGTGGAACTGGACGGCGGAGGAGGCGATGTGCACGTGACTCTGCCCGAAGCCATGATCGAGCCGCTGCGCGAGCAACTCAGCGCGGGGGTGCAGAGTGACCGCGGGGCCCAGGACGAGCGCTGGTCCAAACAGATGAAGATGCAGCTGGAAACGGCGCAGGTTGAGCTCGCCGGCGTGTTGTCCCGGCCCCGGATCACGCTGCGCGAATTGCTGGCCTTGCAGGCCGGTGACGTGATTCCGATCGGGATGCCCAAGCAGACGGAATTGGAAGTCGAGGGCATTGCCACCTACCGCGGAGAATTTGGCGTGGTGGGTGGGCACAACGCCGTGCGGATCAATGATCTGCTGTTGCGGCAAAAGCCCTCGCTGATTTGATCAGGTCAAAGGAAACGAAATGTCCGAAGTCGACGAAGAAGTAACCGCGGAACCTGCTGACGAGCAAGCCGTTAGCCCCGAAGCCGCTGAGACGCAAATGGCCGAAGGGTATTCACCACCACGCTTCGGCGAACTGGATGGCGAAGAGGATGCGGCCGAAATCAATCTCGATCTGATTCTCGATGTGCCGGTCACGCTATCCATGGAAGTGGGGCACGCCAAGGTGCCGATCCGCAATCTGCTGCAGCTCAATCAGGGCTCGGTGGTCGAACTGGACCGGACCGCCGGCGAACCCCTGGATGTGTTCGTCAATGGCACCTTGATTGCGCACGGCGAAGTCGTGGTGGTCAATGACAAGTTCGGCGTTCGCCTGCTCGATGTGGTCAGTCCCTCCGAGCGCATTCGCAAGCTGAAATAGCATGGATGCTGCCATCGTAGCCCAGACCCTGGGCAGCCTGATTGCCGTCATCCTGGTCATCCTGGTCTTTGCCTGGGTGGGAAAACGCCTGCCGCAGAAAATGGCAGGGCGGGGTGGGGCGCTGCGTGTTCACACCAGTATCGCGGTGGGTACGCGGGAACGCGTAGTGCTGGTTCAGGCCGGACAGGAGTGGCTGGTTCTAGGCGTGAGTCCAGGCCAGGTTCGCGCGCTGCACGTGCTTTCCACACCCCCGGCTGATTTCGCAGCGACCCTGGCCGAACAAGGCCAGCCGTGAACGCCCGCATCTGGCTGGCGGTGGGCTTGTGGATCGCGCCGCTTGTGGCCCAGGCCGCCGGCCTGACTGCGGTTACGGTGCAGGACGACGCTGCCGGGGGACAGACCTACAGCTTGTCGGTGCAGGTCCTGCTGGCGATGACCTTCCTGACCATGCTGCCGGCCGTGCTGCTGAGCATGACGGCCTTTCCACGTATCGTCATCGTCCTGGGCCTGTTGCGCAGCGCTTTGGGAACGGGCCAGACCCCGTCCAATCAGATTCTGGTAGGCCTGGTCCTGATGCTGTCCTTGCTGGTGATGGGGCCGGTACTGGATCGCGTTTACAGCGAGGCGGTCAGACCGTATCTCGATGAGCAGATCGAGATGCCGCAGGCCTGGGCTGCCGCCCAGGTGCCGCTGCGGGAATTCATGCTGGCGCAAACCCGGGAATCCAGCCTGATCAGCTTCGCCGAGATGGACGGTGCCACGGCGGCCTATGCCGAAGTCGCCGATATCCCGCTGCGAGTGCTGGTGCCCGCCTTTGTGACCAGCGAACTGACCACGGCATTCCAGATTGGCTTTCTGCTGTTCATCCCATTTGTGGTCATTGACCTGGTGATTTCATCGGTGCTGATGTCCATGGGCATGATGATGCTGTCGCCGATGCTGATTTCCTTGCCGTTCAAGATCATGTTGTTCGTCATGGTGGATGGCTGGACCCTGGTGGTGGGTTCCCTGGCGGCGAGTTTCGGCACATGAGTCCCGAACTGGTCATGAGCCTGGGGCGGCAAGCCCTGGAACTGGCCCTGCTGCTGTCCGCGCCGCTGCTGCTGACCGCGCTGGCCATCGGGCTGCTGGTGGGTTTGTTCCAGGCCGCCACGCAGATCCAGGAAATGACCCTGTCGTTCATTCCCAAACTGCTGGGAATGGGCCTGGCGTTTCTGATCGCCGGCCCGTGGATGCTGCGAATCCTGGTGGACTTTACCCGCAGGCTGTTTACCGAATTCCCGGTGCTGATTCAGTAATCATGTTTGATCTGGCCGAATCGCTGGAACTGCTGAATCACTATTTATGGGCATTTTTGCGCATCGGCAGCGTCTGGATGGCGATGCCGATCTTCGGCAGTGGGGTCCTGACCCTGCGTCTGCGCCTGGTCCTGGCCTGGTCCTGTACCCTGCTGATCGGGGCCTTGCTGCCGCCGCTGCAGATACCCGAGCTGTGGTCGGCGGCCTGGTGGCTGGCGGTGTTGCAAGAGATCGTGATTGGGGTGCTGATGGCTTTCAGTCTGGCCATGGTGTTCGAAATGGTCCGGCTGGCCGCCGAAATGGTGGGCCTGTCGATGGGGCTGGGCTTTGCGCAGATGACCGATCCACTGAATGGACGAACCGCGCCGGTGCTGGGCCAGTATTTTTCCATACTGGCCATTTTGCTGTTTCTGGCCGGTGGCGGGCATGTGCATGTGGTGGAGTGGTTGAGCGTCAGTCTGGTCGAGCATCCGCCCGGACAATGGATCTTGCGGGCCGACAGCGTCATGGTGCCCCTGGGCTGGGCCGTGCAGATTTTTTCCGGGGCCCTGCAGATCGCGCTACCGGCTTTGATGGCCCTGCTGCTGTTGAACTTGTCCTTTGGGGTGATCAGCCGCGCGGCGCCCAGCCTGAATCTGTTTGCGATCGGCTTTCCCGCGTCCCTGCTGCTCGGCCTGGTGATGGTGGCGCTGACCTTGCCCTTGCTGCAGGTGCATTTCAGTGCCGGCATTCTGAGCGCTTTCGAGCAAATCGCGGCCCTGTGGACCTGAACCGGATCACCGCGACCTAGGAGCTTGTGGCATGGCGGAGAATACCGCTGACAAAACCCAGGAACCGACGCCGAAGCGTCTGCGTGACGCGCGGAAGAAAGGTCAGCTCGCCCGTTCGCGTGAACTGGCGACCCTGGCGATCGTGGCCGGTGCCGTACTGGTCATCAGCGTCGTGGGGCCTCGGTTGGGTCGCGGCGCGATGGCTTTTCTGGACCGCGGGCTACGCCTGGAGCGTGAGCAGATGACGAGCCTGGCCGCGGTGCAGGAAAACCTCGGTTCCAGCCTGATCAGCGGTTTCGCCTGGGCCATGCCGTTTCTGTTGGCCGGTTTGCTGGCAGCCTTCGTTGGGCCCTTGCTGTTCGGAGGCTGGAATTACTCACCCAAGGCATTGGTCCCGGACTTCAAGCGCCTGAATCCTGTGACCGGGCTGGGGCGGATTTTCTCCGCCAATGCGCTGATGGAACTGCTCAAGGCGCTGGCCAAGTTCGTCCTTCTGGGGGGCTTGGCGGTGGCCGTTTTATGGGCCTACAACGATCGCGTCCTGGGGCTTGGCGCGCAGGCGGTCAGGTCCGGGGTCGTCGAGGGTCTGGGACTGTGTTTTGCCACCGTGGCTTCCCTGTGTCTGGGGCTGGCGGTGATCGCGGCGATTGACGTGCCCTTTCAGTTCCACGCTCACCGCAAAAAAATGAAAATGAGTATTCGCGAAGTCAAGGATGAAATGAAAGAGACCGAAGGGCGCCCGGAGGTCAAGCAGCATATCCGCCGGATGCAGCAGGAGGCCGCGCGCAGGCGCATGGCCCAGGACATGCCGACCGCCCATGTGGTGATCAATAATCCGGAGCACTTTTCGGTGGCGCTACGCTACGACCCGGACAGCGGTGGCGCACCCGAGGTCATCGCCAAGGGAGCCGATCACCTGGCCGAAGTCATCCGCGAGTTGGCCCTGGAAAATGCCATACCGCAGCTGCGCATGCCCGCTCTGGCCCGGTCGCTGTACCGTTTCGTCAAAGTGGGTGAAGAGATTCCCAGTGGCCTTTACCTTGCGGTGGCCCAGGTTCTGAGCTATATCTTCGCCCTGAACCGGCATCCACAACAGGCCGGTTCGGCGCCCGATCCGGAGATTCCTGCGCAGTATCGGTGGTCGCCGGCGCAGCACCAGGCGGAGACGTCCGGGGCGACGACCGACGCTTGAGGGGCAGGCGCCTGGGGGACACGCGGGGGTGAGCTCTGGGGGGAGCGACATGCAGATTACCTATCAGTTTCATCATGCGGATGGAACCATGCGGGAATTCGAGGTGGACGTCGAACGAGCCCGGACACCGCGCCAGGGCCAGGCGCCCTGGACCCGGCTGGGCGTGCAGCAGTGCGCCAACTGTCCGTTGCAGAGCAGCGAAGTCAGCCATTGCCCGCCCGCCGTCGATCTGGAGCAGGTGGTCGACGCGTTCAATGCGGTGATGTCCCACGAAAACCTGCGGGTGGTGGTGAATACTCCGGAGCGGCAAATGAGCAAGGACTGCGATGCCCAGACCGGCCTGAGTGCGTTGCTGGGACTGATCATGGCGACCAGCGCCTGCCCGGTTCTCAGTCGCATGCAGGGCATGGCCCGGACCCATCTGCCTTTTCAGAGCCTCGAGGAAACCCGATTTCGCTTTGTCGGCGCGTACTTTCTGGGGCAACTGCTCATTGATCAGCAGGGTGGGACGCCGGACTGGAGCTTCGACGGCCTGCATGCCCTGTTCGATGAGCTGATGACGCTGAATCGCGCATTCAAGGCACGCTTGCAGTCGGCCGCTGAACAGGACGCCGCCATGAACGCGGTCAGCGGACTGGCCATGCATACGCTAGGCGTGCAGCTGTCCATGGAAGGCAGTCTCGACGACCTGGCCCGTTTCGCCATCCCCTCATCTTCATCGGCCTGATATCGTAGCCACCCAGAGGATCACCCGAATCGCATGACTATCGACACCCTGTTCAATTTCAGTGCCGCCGACTGGCATCATTTCTTCCTGCTGACCACCGCGGTGATCTGTCCGCTGGTGTTTATCGGTCTGATGGTGATGCCTGCGGCCTATGGTCGGCACAAGCAGGGTGCGGGCAAGGCCTGGGGGCCCGGGATTCCGACCCGCTGGTCCTGGGTGATCATGGAGGCGCCGTCCTCGGTCGGGTTCGCGATCATCTTTTTCATGGGGGACAAGGCTTTTCAGGTGGTTCCGCTGCTGTTGCTGCTGCTCTGGCAGGCGCATTACTTTCAACGGACTTTCATCTTTCCGTTCAAGATCAGCGTCAAGCCGGGCGATACCACGCCCATCAGTATCCCGTTGCTGGCGATCTGTACCAATTCGGTCGTCAGCTTTCTGAACGCATCGATTCTGTCCTGGAGCGCGATCCGCGCCGATTACGAATTGAGCTGGCTGGCCGATCCGCGCTTCATCCTCGGCCTGCTGGTGTTCGCCCTGGGCTGGCACATTAACCGCAAGGCCGATGCCATGCTCGCCGCACTGCGCAAGCCGGGCGAGACCGGCTACAAGATTCCGCGCGGCTGGCTGTACGAAAAGATCAGTTGTCCCAATTATCTGGGCGAAATCCTGGTCTGGACGGGCTGGGCAATTGCCACCTGGTCCTGGGCGGGGGCCGCTTTCGTGCTGGTGACAATGGCCAATCTGGTTCCGCGTGCGCTGCAGAATCATCGCTGGTACCACAGCAAGTTCGCCGATTATCCATCGCAGCGCAAAGCGGTAATCCCTTATCTGCTCTAGCTTCGGTAGGTCTGTAATTTGGGGCTAGTCATTTTGGACGAAGCCCCGGCGGGCTGGGTTTGAGAAAACCTCCTTATTCGTATGCCGGGCACAGCGCGCCCGAACCGTCAGAACTCAAGGAGTCCACCGTGTCTGAAGTTACCCCCGAAATGCTGATTCAGCGTGCCCGCGAAATGGTGCCGGTGCTGGCCGAACGTGCAGGCAAAGCAGCCGAGATGCGCAAGGTTCCCGATGAAACCGTCGCCGAGATGCAGGAAGCCGGGTTTTTTCGGGTGCTACAGCCGAAGCTGTATGGTGGCTATGAGATGGATCCGCAGGTTTTCTATGAGATCTGCATGACCCTGGCCGAGGGCTGCATGTCCACGGCCTGGATTTATGGCGTGATCGGTGTGCACAACTGGCAGATCGCGCTGTTTGACCCCAAAGCCGCGGCCGAAATCTGGCAGGACAACACCGACGTGCGTATCGCCTCGACCTACATGCCCAAGGGGCAGGTGACGCCGGTCGAAGGCGGTTTCAAGTTCAGCGGGCGCTGGGGATTCTCCAGCGGCATCGAACATTGCGACTGGGTATTCCTGGGCGGGCTGATTTTCAGCGAAGGCCAGCCGCCGGAATACCGGACCTTTCTGCTGCCCAAGTCCGATTACAAGGTGGTGGATACCTGGAACGTGATCGGCCTGAAGGCTACCGGTTCCAACGACATCGTGGTCGAGGATGTGTTCGTGCCCGAATACCGCACGCACAAGGCCAGCGATGGCTTCATGGGCACCAATCCCGGCGCGGGGACCTTCACCGCGGATCTGTACAAGCTGCCGTTCGGCCAGATCTTTGTTCGCGCGGTGTCATCCGCCGCGATCGGCGCCCTGCAAGGCATGCTCGATGCCTTCATCGATTTCGGCAAGGTTCAGGTCGGCAATATGGGCAACAAGACTGCCGAGCAGGGGCCGGCACAGCTGGCGGTGGCGCAGAGCGCAGCGGCCGTCGATGAGATGAAACTGGTGCTGAATCGCAATTTCGATGTGCTGATGGGCAAGATTCGCGCGGGTCAGCCGCTGGATGACATCCCGCAGCGCCTGCATTATCGGCATCAGGCTTCGCAGGTCGTCGAACGCTGCGCGGTGCATGCCTACCAGTTGTTCTCCGCCTGTGGCGGTCGCGGCATCTTCAGTGACTTCGTGCTCAATCAGAAGATGCTGGACATCTTTGCCGCCAGAGCGCATTACGCCAATAACCCGGATCAGTTCGGCCGGAATTACGGCGCCGTGACCTTGGGCATGGAAAATACGGATTTCTTCATCTGAGTCGAGTGCCGCCGCAGGTTTGCCAAGCCAAGGGGGCCGCTTTGAGGCCTGGCGACGTGCGCCCAGCACTGGTGTGCGGTTGTCGCGCGTCGGCAGCGAGCGCTGCCGAGCGCCGCAGCAGTTCGCCCAGTATCAAGCGGGACCGGCCCACGGTGGCCGGCATCGCAAGCAAGGAGTAGAGCTATGAGCCAAGCCTGGGACCAGGAATACGATGTGGTCGTCGTCGGTTCAGGCGCCGGTGGCATGACCGCCGCGCTGTGTGCAAAGGAAAAGGGCCTGTCGGCTCTGGTGATCGAGAAATCCAAAAAATACGGTGGCACCAGCGCGGTTTCGGGTGGTGGCATCTGGATTCCGTGTAACGATCAGATCGAGGAGCTGGGCTTCAAGGATTCCTATGAAGAAGCCAGGACCTACCTCGATTACCTGACCGAAGGGGAGGTTGAACCCCAGCGCCTGGATGCCTATGTGCGGCGTGCCCGGGAGATGGTCAACTACATGGCGGAGAAATTCGGCGTGCGGTTCAATTCCATTCCGATCTATCCCGATTATTTCCCCGACAAGCCGGGCGGCAAGCCGGGCTACCGCACCATGGAGCCGGCTGATTTTGATGCCGCGCTGCTGGGCAAGGAATTCGCCAACCAACGCGCGGCCTATCAGGGCACGCTGCTGATGGGGCGGATTGCGATGAACCAGGTGGAAGCCCACACGCTGTTGTGTCGGGGGCGGGGCTGGATCGGGCTGTTCATGCGCTTTGTGTTTCGTTACTGGACCGATTTTTCCTGGCGGCGCAAAACCGGCCGTGACCGGCGCCAGGTGCTGGGTCAGGGGCTGGTGGCGTCATTGCGTCACGCGATGCTCAAGAAAGAGGTGCCCTTGTGGCTGAATACCGCGATGGACGAGCTGGTCGAGGAAGACGGTCGGGTCGTCGGTATCGTGGCTCAGCAAAAAGGCCGGAGTATCCGGATCGGCGCACGCAAGGGGGTCATTCTGGCGTCCGGTGGGTTCGAAGCCAATCAGGCCATGCGCGAGGAATATCTGCCCAAGCCCACGGATAAATCCTGGTCGGTTGCACCGGGGATCAATCACGGCGAGGGTATCCGCGAGGGCTTGAAGCTGGGCGCCGCAACCAAGTTCATGGATCTGACCTGGGGGACGCCTTCGGTGGTTGTGCCCGGTGGCCGCTGGGCCACGGGTTTGTTTGTCGAGCGGGCGTTCCCGCACGCCATGATGGTGAACGGTCTGGGCAAACGTTTTGTCAATGAAGCCGGGCCTTATACCGAGATCATCTACGCCATGTACCGCGATCATGCCAAGACCGGTTGCAGCGTTCCCTGCTGGTTCATTTGCGACAGCAATTATCGCAAGAAATACCCCTTGGGCCCGATCATGCCGCCGCCCCTGCAACCGGACAACAAGCTGCCGGCGGACTGGGCGGACAAGGTCTACTTCAAGGCCGATAGCCTGGCTGAGTTGGCGGCCAAGATTGGCGTTGATGTCGAGGGGCTGAGCACGTCGGTACGCAGCTTCAATGCCCAGGCGCTGGCCGGCGTTGACACCGAGTTCGGCAAAGGCAGCAATGTATTTGACACCTATTACGGTGATACCAGCGTCAAGCCGAACCCGTGCATGGGGCCGATCGAGGCCGGGCCATTCTATGCGCTGCGCGTCACGCCAGGAGAGCTGGGCACCAAAGGCGGGCTGGATGCGGACGCCGCCGCGCGGGTCATGCGTCCGGATGGCAGCGTCATTGCCGGGCTGTATGCGGTGGGTAATTGTTCCGCCGCGGCGGTGGGCAAGACCTATCCGGGGCCGGGCGCAACCCTGGGCCCTGCGATGGCGTTTGCCTATCTGGCCGTCGAGCATATGGCGGCCGGCAAGTCAGCCGACGATCTGGCGAGCGCGGCCTGAGCGGACATGAGTGAAACGAGCCCGCGTCTGGGTAAATCGGCGCTGATACTGCTGGCGACCTTGATCGTGGTGCCCTGGATTGCGCTGCGCTTCGATGCGCCCCTGACCGGGCCGCAGCTCGGGGCGTTGCAGTTGGTTGGCCTGCAGATGCTGGGTTTCGCGCTGCTGTGTTTCGTGGTCAGCGAGCTGTCGGGCAATTACAGCCAGGTGGACAAGCTCTGGAGCATCACGCCACCGGTCTATGCCTGGACGCTGACGGTCCTGGCCGGGATGCCCGAACGCCTGGTGTTGCTCAGCGTCCTGGTCAGCATCTGGGGGATTCGCCTGACCTATAATTTTTCCCGGCATGGCGCCTATCGCTGGAAATTCTGGACCGGGCACGAAGACTATCGCTGGGCACATGTGCGCCAGAACCCAGCGCTGCAGGGCCGACTGCGCTTCATGCTGTTCAACCTGCTGTTCATCTCGTTCTACCAGCACGCCCTGCTGCTGGGCCTGTGTCTGCCGATGCTCCTGATGGTGGGTGAGGCCAGTCCGCTTACCCTGGTTGATGGGGCTCTGGCGGCGGTGTTCCTGGCCCTGGTGGTGTGGGAAACGCTTGCCGATCAACAGCAATGGGATTTCCAGCGCGAAAAATATCGCCAGATTCGTGCCGGGCAGGGTGTCGCGGAGCCTTATTCCCAGGGCTTTGTCAGCACTGGCCTGTGGGCCAGGTCACGCCATCCCAATTACTTTGCCGAACAGGCCATCTGGGTTGTGCTGTTCCTGTTCAGCGTGCCGGTCACCGGCGGGCTGAACTGGAGTGTGGTGGGCTGTCTGCTGCTGGTCGTGCTGTTTCGCAGCAGTTCCGAGCTGTCCGAGAGCATTTCAGCAGGCAAGTATCCGGGCTACGCCGCTTATCAGCAACGGGTACCACGCTTTCTGCCCAAGCTCAAAGCCTGATCAAGCAGCGCGCGGCCTGCTAGTTCAGGCGGAAGCGTGTGCGGGTCAGTTCGCGGTCGGGTTCGTGGACATGGCTGCCCATGATGTAGTTCACCCCCATCTGCCATAAGCGCGCCATGCCGTTGGCATCGGTTACGCGCTCGGCGATGGTCTTCACCTTGTGCTGTCGCGCCTGTTCCATGATCACGGACAAGGCGTCCACATCGCCGCCGCTGGAACTGATGGATTCGGTGAAATCGGCGTGCAGCTTGACGTAGGTCGGTTTGAGCCTGGCGAGCAGCTGCGCCGAGTGGCGGGAGGTGCCGAAATGATCCAGCGCGGTGCTCAGGCCCAGCGCGTTGGCCTTGGCGATCAGGGCCTGGGCGCGGTTCATCTGCGTTTCCAGATGGCGTTCGCGGATGATCAGGACCAGGTGCCCGACCAGCTTGGGATGGGCTTTGACCAGGGCTTCCAGCCAGGCCACAAAGGGTGCGCCTTCGGCCAGGGTGTCCTCTGCCACGCGCACGAAAAAACACGGATCCTTGCGTTCCTTCAGCTGCTGTTCGATCACCTGGGCGGCGCGAGTCACCACCCAGCGATCAATTTGCGGCATCAAGCCGTGTTCTTCGGCTGAAGGGAGAAACTCGCGGGCCAGACGCTCGGTGCCATCTTCGTCCAGCATGCGCAGCAGAATGTCCGAGAACTGGCGATCCTCGCCCGCCAGACTGGCGATATTCTGGTAGGCCAGATCAAAGCGGTTCTCCTTGAGGGCCTGTTGAATACGCGCCAGCCAGGCGGCACTGGCCTGGCGACGTTCCAGGTCCTCCGCGGTACTGCCGATCATTTTCAGCCCGCTGCCGCCCTGGTCTTCCAGGGCCTTCACTTCGCCGCGGATCTTGCGCAGCAGTTCTTCGGCATCTTCTGCGTCGGCGGACAGGGGATAGATCACCACGCTGGCGGTGCAGGAGATTTCCTTGTCCGCGGCCTTGAAAACGTGGCGGGCGACGGCCCGCTGAAAATGATTGACCAGATCGCTCACGGTTTGAGCCGTGTCGCGTTGGCCTAAAACCACAACTTCGGACAGCGAAAAGCGAAACAGCTGATCACTGGCAATCAGTTCGGTGGACAGCATGCGGATCGCTTCCGCTACGACTTCTTCGGCGCCGGCGAAGCCAGCGCGTTGTTCGATCTGTTCGTACTCATCAAGCGCGATAAACACCAGGACCGGAACCTGACCCGCGCTCGTCATCTGGCCCTGCTGGGTAATCGCCTGGTACATGGCCAGCCGGGCCGGTGCGCCATCGGCGGCGACCGCCGGCATGGCCGCTTCGGATTCCAGTCCGCGGATTTCCAGAGCGGGGTCACCCTCGTGTTCAATGCGGATGAAGCGGGCCTGGAGACTGCGCCTGGCCTCGTGTTCGCCGACCAGGGTGAACTGGACGGCTTCATCATTGCCACGGCCTTTCATGCAATCCTTGACCAGCTGTTTGATCTTGGCCTGATCGGGCTTGTCGATCAGATCCATCAGCGGATAGCCGATCAAGTCATCCGGGCTGCCGAAGCTCAGCGCGTTGGCCAGCGCCGCGTTGGCCGTGACCACGATCCCTTCCTGTACCCGCAAACCTGGCGCTGACGTGGTGCCCAGGTCCTGGGTTCGAACGTCCTCGATTTCCGTCATCTTTTCGCGGAGCAGAGCGACTTCGCGGCGCAGCGAATAGGTTTCATAGACCCGCAGGATGGACAATTCCAGATGAACGGGATTGGCCAGCGAGATCACGCCGTGAGCCCCCTTGCTCATCGCGTCGGCCGAAGACCGGGAGTTCACGCTGTCGCTGAGTTGCAGCAGCGGGATGTCCGGCTTGCTGCGATACACCGCTTCGGCGACCTGAATCAAGTCGCAGTCGGTGTACTTGGCGTCGTGGATTGCCACGCAAATTTCGGATTTTTCGATGATGTCGGAAAAACTGTCCAAACCCGGCGCCACCAGCACATGGATGGCATGCCCGGCCGAGCGCAAATGGCCTTCGATCTGATTGGCATCGTTAGGCGTATGCGCGAGGACAAGGATCTCGCCCTTCATCGTGATTCTCTGCCGCATGTTCGGTGTTGCCTTCCTCTTGGGGTGTACCGTCTTAGTCCAGCGGGCCCCAGTTCAGCGGGGATTTGCCCGGCGCGCCGGGCACTTCACGCACCAGCCTGGGGACCAGATAGCCCGGTAGCTGCGCGTTCAAGTTTCGCATGATGCCACGTGCAGTTTCGTCTGCAAGCGCAAAATGGGCCGCACCCCGGACTGCATCCAGTTGGTGCAGATAATACGGCTGTACCCCGCACTCGAACAGACGCTGGCTGAGCTGCGCCAGGATGGCCGCAGAATCATTGATTCCCGCCAGCAGAACGGTCTGATTCAGCAGCAGGGCAGGGATCTGGCGCAGCTGCGCCAGCGCCTCCTGGACCTGGCTGTCCAGTTCGTTGGCGTGATTGCTGTGGATGACGACGACCACTCGCAAGCGACTGCGCGCGAATATTTCCAGCAGTCGAGGGGTCACCCGCTCTGGCAGCGCGATAATCTGGCGGGTGTGCAGGCGCAGGCGGCGCAGCTGGGCGATGTCATCGAGTTGTTCGATCAAACGTTCCAGTTTGTCGTCGGACAGGCTCAGCGGGTCGCCGCCGGACAGGATGATTTCTTCGATACTGGGGTCGGCGCGCAGGCCCGTCAGGGCCGCTTGCCAGCCATCCGTGCCCTGACGCGCCTGCGCATAGGGAAATTCGCGGCGAAAACAGTAGCGGCAATGAATGCCACAGGCGCCGGTAGCGATCAGCAAGGCCCGCCCATGGTATTTGTGAATGAGTCCAGGGAAGGGCTGAAACTGGGCTTCGCCCAGCGGATCGGGCACGAAGCCGGCAACATCTTCGTGTTCAGCACGCCGTGGCAGGACCTGGAGCAGCAGTGGATCCTGGGGATTGCCGATCTGCATGCGGGCGGCAAATCCGCGCGGCACGCGCATCGCAAACTCGGATGGTGTGGGGTCAAGCCAGTCAATCCGGGCCGGATCGATGTGCAAATCCTTGAGCAGACGCAGGGGTTCGCGGTAGGCCTCGCGCAAGCTTTGCTGCCAGTCGTTCATCGGCCTAGGCATCGGGTATCATTCGCGGTTTGATTCTCTGAAAACTATTGTCCATGAGCACGTACTCAACGAACCAATTCAAGGGCGGCCTGAAAATTCTATTGGATGGTGACCCGTACACGATTGTTGAAAATGAATTTGTTAAGCCCGGCAAGGGTCAAGCCTTTAATCGTGTGAAGGTTCGCAATCTGAAGAACGGTCGCGTCGTGGAGCGGACCTTCAAATCCAATGAGACGGTTGAAGCTGCCGATGTGCAGGAACTGGAATTGCAGTATCTGTATAACGACGGTGAGTTCTGGCACTTCATGGAGCCCAAGACCTACGAGCAGTATACGGCGGATGCCACGGCCATGGAGGCCGCTGTCGACTGGATCAAGGAAGAAGATACCTGCACCGTGATCCTGTACAACGCCGCCCCGTTGAGCGTGGAGCCACCGAACTTTGTCGAATTGCTGGTGACTGAAACCGATCCCGGCGTTCGCGGCGATACCTCCGGCGGAGGCGGCAAGCCCGCTACGCTGGAAACCGGTGCGGTGGTTCGGGTGCCCTTGTTCATCAATATTGGCGACAAGCTCAAAGTGGATACGCGCAGCCGCGAGTACGTTTCGCGCGCATGAGTCGCCGCGGCCCGGGGAGTCGGCCCTGGCGGCCGGCTGCCGGCATGGCCGCGCTGAAATTTCGTGCCGAGCTGCTGGCCGGTATCCGGGTTTTTTTTGCCACCCGCGGCGTGCTGGAAGTCACCACGCCGGTGCTGGCAGCGTCCGGGGCGACCGACCCTCAGATCGAAAGCTTCTTGCTGGAGGATGCGCAGGGACCTGGCTGGCTGCAAAGTTCGCCGGAATTCCATATGAAGCGCCTGCTGGCTGCGGGAAGTGGCGCGATCTATCAGCTGGGGCCGGCCTTTCGGCAGGAAGAGCAGGGACGGTGGCACAATCGCGAATTTACCCTGCTGGAATGGTATCGCCCGGATTTCGATCACCATCGGCTGATGGATGAAGTACAGGCTTTGTGGACCGCCCTGGTCCCGGAGGTAGCGCCGAACTGGCCGCGTTATCGGTACGCGCAGCTGTTTGCGGATGCGCTGCAGCTGGACATCAGCCACTGCGACACCGCAGCGCTGCGGGCGGCCTTGCACAACAGCCTGGGCGAGTTGCCGTCCGATCTGGATCGCAGCGGCCTGCTGGATGCCGCCATGGGGTTGTTGATCGGGCCGCAACTCGGTCAGGACACGCCCTGCTTCGTCTACGATTATCCGGCCGAGCAGGCGGCTTTGGCGCAGGTGCGCGATGGGCAATGGGCGAGCCGCTTCGAGTTGTACTGGCAGGGTATTGAACTGGCCAATGGGTTCCATGAGCTGCGGGATGCCAGCGAGCAGCGGCGGCGCTTTGGGGCGGATTTGCAGGCACGCAAGGCCCAGGGCAAAGCGGCGGTAAAAGCGGACGAGGCGCTGCTGGCGGCACTGGAGCATGGCCTGCCGGATTGCGCCGGTGTGGCTTTGGGCGTCGATCGCTGGTGTGCGCTGTTGCTCGGCGCCGATGAACTGGCCGCGGTGCTGGCCTTTCCGGCAGATCGGGCATGATGCCCCGTTCGTGTAATCGTTCCAACGCCAGATGCCACCCTGCGGTGGCGTCTGGCTCAAGCAAAGGTAAAAGGTTTTGCTCGCTTTAATCGGAAGTTTGCTCGCCCTGGGTACAGGGCCGCTGATCTACAGTCGCGCCGCGCCGCACTCGTTTTTCGGGCGCGCCCTGGATGGTTTTGTGTTTGTGGCGATAGCCGGTCTGGTCGGGCTGGAAATGCTCCCGGAAGTGGTTGGGCATGCCGGGTGGTGGGTGCTGCTGGCCGTGGCCCTGGGGCTGTGGGGGCCGAGCTGGCTGGAGCGAATCTTTCGCCGCGCGGCGCATCGCATGCACATGCTGACGGTGCTGCTCAGCGCGGTGGGGCTGGTGGTGCATACGGTATTTGATGGCGCTGCGCTGAGCGCCGAAACTTCCGGCCCTCTGGGACTGGCGATCGTGATTCACCGCATTCCGGTCAGTCTGGCCGTGTGGTGGCTGTTGCGGCCGGTCTGGGGTCCGGTGATGCCCTTGCTGATGCTGGCGGCGATGGCCGGTGGCACGGCGGCAGGCTATCTGCTGGGCGGTGGCTTGCATGTCGAGGAAGCCGAGGTCGGGTTTGCCGCGCTGCAGGCCTTCGTGGCCGGTTCCATCTTGCACGTGGTATTCAATCGCCCGCATCTGGAACCGGGCCTGGTGGATGCGCCGGTCAAATCCGATGTGGCCGATGGTTTGGGCAGTCTGTTGGGTCTGTTGGTGTTCGTGCTGATGCTGGCGGCCGAGATCGTTCTGGGGCATGCGCCGACTGCGGTGCTGTCGCGCCTGCTGGAGCTGTCCCTGGCCGCGGCTCCGGCCCTGCTGCTGGCTTATGCGGCCGGTGGCCTGGTGGCGGCCTTCATGCCGGAATCATCGCTGCGCTGGCTGTCCCGCGGCGGCCTGTTCTCGCAGGCCGCGCGCGGGGTCGCCGTGGGCCTGCCGCTACCAGTGTGCAGCTGTGGCGTGGTGCCGCTGTATCACAGCCTGGTGCGCAAGGGCGCGCCCCCGGCTGCCGCCCTGGCATTTCTGATTGCCACGCCGGAGCTGGGCCTGGACGCCATCCTGGTGTCGATTCCGCTGCTGGGGGTCGACATGACGATTGCCCGGATTGTGGCGGCCGCAGCGGTGGCCTTGCTGGTGGGCTGGGGCCTGGGCCGCTGGGTGCGCGTGCGCGACGTCAAACCGGATTGCTGCGATCACGACCAGGGGCCGGTATTCGCTGGTGGCGTCATCGCACGCGGCAAGGCCGGGCTGCGCTACGGTTTCGGCGACCTGGTCGATTCCACCGCGCCCTGGGTGCTGTTTGGTCTGGTCGTGGCGGCGGCAGCGGCGCCGCTGCTGGAACAAAGCTGGCTACAGCAGATTTCGCCGAGTGTGCAGGTGCTGGCCTTCGCCGCCCTGGGGCTGCCGCTGTATGTCTGCGCGACCGGTTCGACACCGATCGTGGCCGTGATGCTGCTGAGCGGGGTTGCGCCGGGCGCGGCGCTGGCGTTTCTGCTCACCGGTCCGGCGACCAATCCGGCAACCTTCGGAATCCTGTCCCGGCTGCACGGTGGGCGGGCAGCACTGGCATTCGGTCTGGCTGTGGGTGGGCTGGCCATCGTCAGCGGCCTGGTGTTGAACCAGTTGTCCCCGCAGCTGAGTCTGTCACTGACGCAGTTGCATGCCTTTCCGCCGGCCGTGTCGGGCACCGCCCTGGTCGGTCTGATCGTGCTGGTGCTGGTCTCCATCGGTCGCCGCGGCGCGCGCAAATTTCTGGCGGAATTGCAGCTGTGGCAGGCCAGCGCGGCGCATTGAGGGTCGGGCCGTGCGCCGGGTGAGGGACGACTGTGGTCGCGAGCTGGGAGTTCCCCGGCGGCCCCAGCGCATCATCTGCCTGTGCCCATCGCTGACCGAAACTCTGTTCAGTCTGGGGCTGGCCAACCAGCTGGTCGGGCGCACCCGTTACTGCGTGCATCCGCAACCCGAGATATCCGAGATCCCCAGCGTGGGCGGCACCAAGCAGCTCGACCTCGTGGCGATCGAGGCCTTGAGGCCCGATCTGATCATCGCGGAAAAAGAGGAAAATCGCCGCGAAGACGTGGAAACACTGGCCTCGCGCTGGCCCGTGTACGTCTGTGACATTCAGACCATCGGCGGGGCCTTGCGGGCAATAGAACGGCTCGGCAGCCTGTGCGCGCGCGAGTCGCCGGCGCGGGAGCTGAGCGCCCGAATTGCCCGGGACTGGGCCAGCCTGCCGCGCCTGGAATCCGCCCCGCGCGTGCTGTATCTGATCTGGCGCAAGCCCTGGATGGCCGCCGGTCGGGATACCTATATCCAGTCGACGCTGGAGCGTCTGGGCTGTACCAACCTGGCGCTGGAACTCGACGGCCGGTATCCGCAGCTCGAGCCGGACCGTCTTTCCGCTCTGCCGGTGGAGCTGTGTCTGCTCAGCTCCGAGCCCTATCCCTTTGCCCAGGTCCACCGTGCCGAACTGCAAGCGGTCTGGCCATCGGCGCAGATTCAGCTGGTCGATGGTGAGATGTTCAGCTGGTACGGCTCGCGCATGCTGCCGGCGGCGGACTATCTGCGGGCATTTGTCGACGGTCTGGCGCCGACGTCGGGGCGCTGACGCGGCTGTCCTAGTTCCTGGCGGCTTCGCTGCGGTAATAATCCATCAGGATTTGCGCGCATTCCGGCCGGCTGAATTCCGGGGGAGGCGCAATGCCTTCGGAGAGCATTTGTCGCACCTTGGTGCCGGACAGCAGCACGAAATCCTCCGGTGAGTGGTCGGGGGCGTCGCGCATCATCACCACCTTGCCGAGTTTTTTCGACCAGGCGGTATGGTCGGCCCGGTAAATCTGAATTTCCAGGGCGCCAGCGGGGACTTTCTCGTCGAAGATGGTCTGCGCGTCGAAAGCGCCGTAATAATCGCCGACACCGGCATGATCGCGGCCGACAATCAGGTAGGCGCAGCCGGCATTTTGCCGGAACACCGCATGCAGGACCGCTTCGCGCGGGCCCGCGTACAGCATGTCGAAGCCATAGCCGGTGATCATCACGCTATTGGGCGGAAAGTAGCATTCCACCATCTTGCGGATGCTGGCATCGCGGACCGGTGCCGGAATATCGCCCGGTTTCAGCTTGCCCAGCAGCATGTGGATCAGAATGCCATCGGTGCCCAGTTCCTCATGGGCCATCCGGCATAGCTCCTCGTGCGCGCGGTGCATCGGGTTGCGGGTCTGGAAGGCGACGACCTTGTGCCAGCCGCGTTCGGCGAATTCATTGCGAATCTCCACCGCGGTGCGGAAGGTGTCGGGGAAATCGGTCTGGAAATAGCTGAAATTCAGCACTTCGATGGGGCCCGAGATCAGCTGGCGCCCCTGGCTGCGGAACGTGGCGACGCCGGGATGCTCGGGATCATCGGTAGCAAAAACCTGCGCGACCACGGTGTCGATTTCGGCGTCGCTGAGCGTTTCGATGGCCGTGACCGTCTGGATGGCGATGACGGGCTGGCCGGTCACGTTGGGATCGCGCAGGGCGATGCGTTGCTGTCCCGCGATCGCGCTGCTGTCGGTGGTGAGATTCACCACCGGCACGGGCCAGAACAAGCCCGAACTGGTCTTGAGGTCCGCGGCGACTGACAGCATGTCCGCCTTGTTCATGTAGCCATCGAGCGGATTGAAGTAACCCGCGCCGAGCATCACGGCATTGGCGGCCGCGGCCGAACTCAGCAGCAGTGACGGCAGGGACTCGGCTTCCTGGCGTAAGGCGTCATGGCGCTGGGAGTCATAGACGAAGCGGGGATTCAGCTGCTCGGAACCGTGCGGTTTGATCATCTTTTGGGGCCATTTCAATTACGCGTGAAGGTCGCGCAATGTACCGAAATCTGCTGCCAAGGTCACGTATTGACCGGGCGTGCGCGCCCTGGAACCGCCGCCGTGCCGCGTGCTCGTTCGGCCGCAGGCTATTTCATCGCCAGCTGTTGCGGGCAGTTCAGGTACTGCGAACCGGCCAGGTAATCGGGATCAGGGTAGTAGGAGAACACGTAGCTGCCGTCCTGCAGGCTGTTGATCAGCGGCTTGGCTGCGGCCTCGGATACCGCCGGGCAGCCATGGCTGCGACCGATGCGGCCGGTCTGGCGGATGAACTCGGGGCTCACATAGGAGGCGCCATGAATCACGATGGCCCGGTCCAGGGCGCGGTGATTGAAGCGTGGCTCCAGGCCTTGCATGCGCAGCGAATAGCCGTTGCGTCCGTGATAGGTCTGCAAGGTGCGGAACAGGCCGATGCTGGACTGATGGGAGCCGGGAATATTGGAAAACGCCGTGCTGCGCGTATTGCCGGACTGCCGGCCATGCGCCACCAGTTCTTCGAACAGCAGGCTGCGGCTGCTCAGGTCGAAGACCCACATCCGGGGCTCGGTCGACGGCAGGCTGTAATCGATCACGGCCAGGCGGGTGTCGGGCAGCGCATCGCCTTCGGCACAGTTCAGGGCGGACAGGGCCAGTTCAAGCACGTCCGGATTCAGCCGTGGTGCGCTGGCGCTCAGTTGCGTCAGCAACTCCGGGTCGGCCGGGCCGGCCCAAAGGGCGGGGGAGGCAATCAGGGCGCACGCTAAGGTGACGATTCGGGCCAGTGGCTTGGTCAGCATCGTAGGTCAGTCTCCGGGCTCGTTGGTCGGCGCCTTCGCTGTGATGGCGCGAAGGCGCTTGCAGTGGGCTGCCCTTACAACACGACTGCGCGCTACAAAAGGTTCCTTTTTTCGGTCGGGCCCGGCATCAATCCCCGTCTGGGCGCAAAGATTCGTTACAATTCGGCGTTTTGTCTTCACACCAAATCCCCAAACCTATGCAGCGTTTTACGGAAATCAAACCCAACCAGTTCTCCGCCACGAAGATGGAGAAAACCATGCTCGACTGGTGGGAAACCCAGCGCGTGTTCCAGCGCTGCAGCGAAATTCGTCAGGACGCGCCCCGGTTCACGTTCTATGAAGGTCCGCCCACGGCCAACGGGCGTCCTGGCGTCCATCATGTGATGGCGCGCACCATCAAGGATACCTTCTGCCGCTTCAAAGTGATGCGGGGTTTCCGGGTGGACCGCAAGGCCGGCTGGGATACTCACGGACTGCCGGTGGAAATCCAGGTCGAAAAAGAACTGGGTCTGAAGAACCGCGCCGAAATCGAAGCCTACGGGATCGAAAAATACAACGCGGCCTGCAAGGACAGCGTGCACCGTTACACCAAATTATGGAACGAGCTGACCCGGCGCACCGGCTACTGGGTGGATCTGGACGAGCCCTATGTCACCTACCACAACAATTACATCGAGTCGGTGTGGTGGCTGCTGGGCCAGTTGCACGAAAAGGGCTTGCTGTATCGCGGCTACAAGATCCACTGGTACAGCCCGGGCAGCGGCACCGTGCTGTCCTCGCATGAAGTGTCCCTGGGCTATCAGGAAGTCGAAGATCCGTCGGTGACCGTGCGCTTTGCCGCCGCAGACGAGGACGACACCTATTTTCTGGCCTGGACCACCACGCCCTGGACGCTGATCTCCAATCTGCTGCTGGCGGTGGGGCCCGAGCTGGATTACGTCACCGTGGCCTGTGCCGGAGAGAAACTCATTCTGGCCGAAGCGCGGCTGGCGGTATTGACCGAGGAGTACGAGATTGTGGCGCGCTGCAAGGGGCGGGACCTGGTCGGCCGCCGTTACCGGCCGGTGTTCGAGCACTTTGCCGATCATCCGAACAGCTTTCGCGTGGTGGCCGCCGACTATGTAACTACGGAGGATGGCACTGGCATCGTCCATACCGCGCCAGCCTTTGGCGCCGACGACAATGCGACCGCGGCCCGTGAAGATGTCGAACTGGTCAATCCGGTGCGCCGCGACGGCTGCTTCGAGGAGGGGCTGCCGCTGGTAGGCGGGCTCTGGTTCAAGGACGCGGACAAACCGATCTGCCGTGATCTGAAAGATCGCGGCCTGCTGTACAAGCGCGAGCAATACCTGCACAACTATCCGCATGACTGGCGCAAGGGCACGCCCTTG
Organism: Oceanococcus sp.; assembly: GCA_041624435.1. GTDB lineage: Bacteria > Pseudomonadota > Gammaproteobacteria > Nevskiales > Oceanococcaceae > Oceanococcus. The sequence continues at coordinate 21,017 of JBFJVB010000026.1, forward strand.
ATGTCCTACCCGGTGGATTCCTGGTTCGTGCGCACCACCCAGTTCAAGGACGAACTGGTGGCCCTGAACAAGACCATCAACTGGCAGCCCAAGCATGTCGGCGCAGGCCGGTTTGGCGAATGGCTGGAGAACAACGTGGACTGGGCGCTGTCACGGCATCGCTTCTGGGGCACGCCGCTGCCGGTCTGGGTGTCGGATATCGACCCGGAGTATGTCGAGGTGATCAGCTCGGTCGCCCAGCTCAAGGAAAAATGCGGCGACAGCTGGCCGGGTGATGCGGAGCTGGATCTGCACCGGCCCTTTGTCGACAAGCTGAGCTGGCCGGCGCCGAACGGCGGCACCATGCGTCGGGTGCCCGAGATCATCGACGTGTGGTTCGACTCCGGGGCGATGCCGTTTGCACAGTGGCATTACCCCTTCGAGAATCAGGATCTGTTCGAGAAGAATTTCCCGGCTGATTTCATCGCCGAAGGTCTGGATCAGACCCGGGGCTGGTTTTACACCTTGCATGCCATCGCCACCTTGGTGAAGGGTTCGGTGGCGTACAAGAATGTCGTGGTCAATGGGCTGTTGCTGGACGAAAAGGGCGAGAAAATGTCCAAGTCCAAGGGCAATACCGTCGATCCCTTCGAAGCCCTGGATGAGCACGGCGCAGATGCCCTGCGCTGGTACATGATGGCGTCCTCGCCGCCCTGGGAATCGCTGAAGTACGCGGACCGGGGGGTGAAAGAGATCAAGAGCAAGCTGTTCGCCACCCTGACCAATGTGTACAGTTTTTTCGCCACCTACGCGAATATCGATTCGATCGATCCGCAGCGTGGCGTCATTCCGGTGGCGCAGCGGCCCGAGCTGGATCGCTGGATGCTGTCGCGCCTGCACAGCACGATGCAGGTCGCGCTCGAGGCCTACGACAGCTACAACCCGACTCGCGCGGCCCGCGCGGTGGAAAAGCTGGTCGACGAGCTGTCCAACTGGTACGTCCGGCGCCAGCGCCCGGTGTTCTGGGCGGGCAAGAAAGACACCGGCGTGGCCGAGACGGCCAAGCAGGCGGCTTATCAGACCACGTTCGAGTGTCTGGACGGCATCGCCCGCCTGATGGCGCCGATTGCGCCGTTCTACGCCGACTGGCTGTATCAGAATCTGCTCGGCCGTCACGAGGCCGACGCGTCGGTGCATCTGGCCAGCTTTCCCGAAGCGGATGCGGCGCTGATCGATGTGGGTCTGGAACAGCGCATGAACCTGGCGCGGACCGCCGTGGGCACGGCCCTGCAGCTGCGCAACACCCACAAGATCAATGTGCGTCAGCCGCTGGCCCGGGTGCTGCTGGTGCTGGAGCCCGGTGTCGAGCGTGCCGCGGTCGAGGCCGTGCGCGAGCTGATCCTGGAGGAAATCAATGTCGAAGCCCTGGAGCTGGTGGAAGGCGATGACGGCCTGGTCAAACGTCGGGCCAAGGCCAATTTCCGCAGCCTGGGCAAGAAAGCCGGAGCGAAAATGAAGGCGCTCGCAGCGCAAGTCGCGGCCCTGGACAATGCGGCCATCAGTGCATTCCTGGCCGCCGGACAGGTCGGTTTAAGCGTGGATGGCGTGGAGTTCCAGCTGGACAGTGACGATGTGCTGGTGGAAACCGAAGAGCTGGAAGGCTGGGCGGTGGCCCGCGACGGTGGCGTCACCGTCGCGCTGGACACCGCGATCAGCCCGGAATTACGGGCCAAGGGTCTGGCCCGGGAAGTGATCAACCGGATCCAGAATCTGCGCAAGCAGCAGGATTTCGAAGTCACCGATCGGATTCGGGTGGATTACGCGGCCAGCGCCGATATCGCCCGTGCGATCGACGCGCATCGCAGCCTCATCATGAAGGAAACCCTGTGCCTGCAGATGCAGGCCAGCGAACTCGCATCCGAGGCCTGGCAGCTGAGCGCCGCGTTTGACGACGGCGAACTTCAGCTACGGGTTGCGGTGCTGCCCGAAGCCCACTGAGCCCCCTAGGGAACGCGGGGGCGGCGCGGCGCCAAAGCAGGCCGCGCCACCGCGGCCTGCGGTGCGCCAGGCCTAATTCTGGGCTTCGATCTTGGCCCAGGTGTCGCGCAGGCCTACCGTGCGGTTGAACACCGGCGCATCGGCGCGATGGTCCTGCTGGTCGGCCACGAAATAGCCCTGCCGCTCGAACTGGAACTGCTCGCCGGCCTGGGCCGCCGCCAGCCCCGGTTCGATCCAGCAGTTGGAGAGCAGCTGCAAGGAGTCCGGATTGATGTGGCTTAAAAAGTCCTCATCGCTGCGGTCCGGGGTGGGGTGATTGAACAAGCGGTCGTACAGACGCACCGTGGCCTGACGGCCGTGGCTGGCGGACACCCAGTGAATCACCCCCTTGGGCTTGCTGCCGTCGCTCGGATTGGCGCCCAGGGTGTCGGGGTCATAGCTGCAGTGCACTTCGCTGACCTCGCCGTCGGCACCGTAGACGACCTCATTGGCGGTGATCACATAGGCATTGCGCAGGCGCACGCTCTTGCCGAGCACCAGACGCTTGTACTTCTTGTTGGCCTCCAGGCGGAAGTCGTCGCGCTCAATGTAGATCTCCCGGGTCAGGGGCAGTTCACGCTCACCCAGTTCGGGGCGGTTGGGGTGGGCCGCCGCGCTCAGGGTTTCGACCTGGTCCTGGGGGAAATTGCTCAGCACGATTTTCAAGGGCTCCAGCACACACATCGCCCGGGTGGCGTTATCGTTCAGCTCATCGCGGATCACATGCTCGAGCATCGCCACATCGACCGTGCTGTCGGCTCGAGCCACACCGGCCAGGGCCCAGAAGCGGCGGATCGAACCGGGCGTATAGCCGCGGCGGCGCAGGCCTGAAATCGTCGGCATGCGCGGGTCATCCCAGGCCGACACGATGCCCTGATCGACCAGCTGTTTCAATTTGCGCTTGCTGGTGACGGTGAAATTGATATTGCCGCGGGCAAATTCGTACTGGTGCGGCGTGCTGGGCACCGGCAGATGTTCGATCAGCCAGTCGTAGAGCGGCCGGTGATCTTCGAATTCCAGGGTGCAGATGGAGTGGGTGATGCCCTCGATCGCATCGGACTGGCCATGGGTGAAATCATAGGTTGGATAGATGCACCACTTGTCCCCGGTCTGATGATGGTGCGCCTTGCGGATGCGGTAGAGCACCGGGTCGCGCAGATTCATATTGGCTGCGGCCATGTCGATCCTGGCGCGCAGGGCGCAATGGCCCTCGTCAAACTCACCGGCGCGCATCGCCGCAAACAGACGCCGGTTCTCTTCCGGGCTGCGGGTCCGAAACGGACTGTCGCGACCCGGCGTGGTCAGGGTGCCGCGGTATTCGCGCGCCTGATCAGGGCTGAGGTCGCACACATAGGCCAGGCCCTGGTCGATCAGGTGCAGTGCATAGTCGTGCAGGGTATCGAAGTAATCCGAGGCGTAACGAATCGGGCCGTGCCAGTGGAAGCCCAGCCAGCGGATGTCGGCCTGGATGGCGTCGATGTATTCCTGATTTTCCTTTTCCGGGTTGGTGTCATCGAAGCGCAGATTGCACTGCCCGTCGAAATGTTCGGCCAGACCGAAATTGAGGCAGATCGATTTCGCATGCCCCAGGTGCAGGTAGCCGTTCGGCTCGGGCGGGAAGCGGGTGATGACGGGGCCTTGCAGGCGCCCCGAATCGATGTCCTCACGGATCAGGTTGCGCAGGAAGTTATGGCCGGACTCGGCAGGCGTGCTCATGCTTGAAACTCTTTCCCGCGGCACTGCCGCGAAGCCAAACCGCCATTATATCGAAGCCTAGGCGTAGTGATGACGCGCGAAGCGGCGGTGGCCCCAGAAATACTGCTCGGGATACCGTCGGATCAGGGTTTCGAACCAGGCATTGGCCGTTTGCATCGTATGTCGCAAGGTCGCCTCTTCGTCGCCCTGGTCTTCAGGGTAGAGCACGTCCGAACAATGCCAGGTAAAGCCGCCATCGTCGGCATAAACCCCGACCAGCAGCACGAAGGGCACCTTTTGCCGGATCACGTAACTCCAGGCGCCGGTCTGGGTCGGCGTGTCGGGCACCCCGAGCACGGTCATCGGCAGGCCGCCCTTGGTCGCGTACTGATCGGCCAGAAATCCCAGGCAATGGCCTTGAGCAAATAGTTGCTCGACTTCCTCGCGGATGCTTTGGCGCCCGATGGAAACCTGCTTGCCGTTTTCCAGGCGATGCCGGGAGGCCGGCACTTCGATCAGGCCACTGCCGACCCGCAGCCTCTTGAGCGCGATATAGCGGTCAAACCAGGGCGACTTGAAGCCCTTGTACATGACCTGAATGTCGAAATCGACGGCGCGCACCAGCTTGAGGGTCAGGTCGGGATTGCCCAGATGACAGCACACCACGCTGGAACCGATCGGCGATGCTGCGAGCTGATTCAAGCGCTCGCGGCCTTCGGGGGTGACGAAGCGGGCAATCTTGCTGGGGCGCCAGTACACCCAGTCAAACAGCAGATCCAGCAGGCCGTTGGCGAAATGGGTATACATGCCCCGGATGATGCGGCGCTTTTCGGCCGCGCTGAGCTGGTTCTGATAGGCCAGATCCAGATTGATCTCGGCGATGCGCTGCTTCTTCGCCATCAGCCGGAAGGCCAGGCCGGACAGACCACGGACCAGAAGTTTGCGCAGCGGCCGCCCCCCCAGCCACAGCAGGGCGCCGATCAGCAGCATCAGCCCATCGGCGACCGCGAACTTCAGCCGTTGCCACCAGGGCGTGTTGCGGTGCATGAAGGACGCATGCCCGGATACCCGCTCGGCGGCCGGTCGCTGGGAGAATTCGCTCATGATGAAATGCCTTGTCGCGCCGGTGTGAGAATCAGGGGCTTTATACACAAAGGGCCGCTGCCGGGCTATCGGCAGCGGCCCTGATCGGGTGGCGCCCTGAATCCGAAAGCGCCTAGAAAGCGTCTTCGGGCAGGGCCATCAGCGTGTCCGCACCATAGGTGATCTTGCTCAGCAGGGAACTGTGCTCGCTGACATAGCGCTCCATGAAAAAGCGTCCGACGATGAGCTTGGTCTGATAGAAATCCGCCTCGTCGGTTTGGGCCGCCAGTTTGGCCTGACAGGTCTTGGCCACCGTCAGCCAGCGCCAGCCGACCGCGACCAGGCTGAACAGACGCGTGTATTCCACCGCGACGCCGCCGGCCTGATCCGGATTCTGCGCCGCGTTCTTCATCAACCAGCCGGTGGCCTGCTGCAGCGATTCCAGGGCCGCCGAGAGGGTCTGGGCGTAGAACTGCACGGTCGGATCAGCCTCGCAAGCGCTCAATTCAGCCGTCACCTCGGCGAAAAAGGTCTTGACCGCCCGGCCGCCGTTCAGACCGAGCTTGCGCCCGACCAGATCCAGCGCCTGGATGCCGTTGGTGCCTTCATAAATCTGGCTGATCCGCGCGTCGCGAACAAATTGTTCCACACCGTGTTCGCAGATGTAACCATGGCCACCGTAGACCTGCACGGTCAGATTGGCCGCGACCGAGCCCTCATCGGTGAAGAAGGATTTGGCCACCGGGGTCATGATGCCAAGCATGTCCATGGCTTTTTCCCGCTCGGCCGCATCCGGGTGGCGGCTGCTGATATCCAGCAGCAGGGCAACATAGCCGTTGAGGGCGCGGGCGCCCTCGCAGAAACTGCGCATCGTCAACAGCATGCGGCGGATGTCGGCATGGACGATCAGCGGATCGGCCGGCTTGTCGGCGGCCTTCTTGCCGGTCAGGGAACGGCCCTGCAAACGGTCTTTGGCATAGGCCACGGCGTTCTGGTAAGCCAGTTCGGCTGTACCCAGACCTTCCACGGCCACGCCCAGGCGGGCCGAGTTCATCATCGTGAACATGGCCTGCAAACCCTTGTTTTCGGTGCCGACCAGATAGCCGGTGGCCTGGTCGAATTCCAGCACGCAGGTCGCGGAGGCCCGGATGCCCATCTTGTGTTCCAGGGACTGGCAGCGCACGCCGTTGCGCTCGCCCAGCTCGCCGTCATCGTTGACCAGGAATTTCGGCACGATGAACAGGGAAATGCCGCGCGTGCCTTCGGGCGCGTCCGGCAGCTTGGCCAGGACCAGATGCACGATGTTTTCGGTCATCTGGTGTTCGCCAGCCGAAATGAAGATCTTGGTTCCGGAGATCCGGTAGCTGCCATCGCCAACCGGCTCGGCGCGGGTGCGGATCATGCCCAGATCCGTGCCGGCATGCGCCTCGGTGAGATTCATGGTCCCGGACCATTCGCCGGTGGTCAGTTTGGGCAGGAATTTCTGCTTGAGTTCATCGGTTGCCCAGTGCTCCAGGGCGCTGTGCGCGCCTTCGGTCAGGGTCGGGTACATGAACCAGGAATGGTTGGCTGCGGTAAAAATCTCATTGACCATGAAGCGCAATAGCTGGGGCATGCCCATGCCACCAAATTCAGGCGCCCCGGACAGGCCGGCCCAGCCGCCATCGACATAGGCCTGGTAGGCCTCTTTGAAACCGTCGGGCACGATCACTTCCCCGTCGACCAGCCGGCAACCCTGCTCGTCACCCGATTGATTGATCGGGTGAACCATGTCCTCGGCCAGGCGGGCGCATTCGCTGTAGATCGCCTCGATGGTTTCCGGGTCGGCATCGGGGTAGCCGAGGGTTTCGCGGAGGCTGTCGAAATTAAGCAGCTCATTGGTCACGAAACAGAGATCGCGAACCGGGACTTTGTAACTTGGCATGACACGAATCCAGGTAATTCAAAAAGAGGGCGGGTAGTGTGCCGATTCAAGGCGGCCGTGTCCATACGCTTGCGTATGGGATGGTGCGCAAGCCACCAGCGCACCGAACCAGCGTGGGTCAGCCACAGAGCCTGAAAATTATCCAGCGGCACGAGGCGGGCGCAGTGCCCGGCACAGCCCTGGCCGGTTCGGGTGGTGTAGCATTCGCTACAGGTTCATCCAGCGTTGTCGAAATTTGTCTTTTCTTTCGCACTTTCTTGCCCAACTGACGGCCAAAGCAGCCGCGAGAAACGGACTCGCCCTGCTGTTGCTCGTGGTTGGCCTGGCGGCAGCTGAACTCATCGTGTCGAACTGGGCGCGCAATGCACAGCATCAACAGCGCGAAATAGTGGTCGTGCGTGCGGCCGAGCTGCGGGCCAGTCTCGAAAACGCGATCAGTTCGACCGCCTATCTGGCACAGGGGCTGTCCGCTTTCGTGCGCAGCGTTGAGGTGCTCGAGCCGCAGCAGGTGAACCGGGCGCTGTCAGTCATTTACGAAGCCGATGGCCGGATTCGCAACATCGGACTGGCGCCAGACAATGTGCTGAAATTTGTCTACCCGGTGAAGGGCAATGAAGCCGCGGTGGGCTTGCGCTATGCCGATGTGCCCGCGCAGTGGCCCAGTGTCGCCCAGGCCATGGAGTCCAAGCGCTCGGTGCTCGCCGGTCCGGTCAATCTGGTTCAGGGTGGTACCGCCATCATCAACCGGACCCCGGTGTTCCTGGAGTCGGAACAATACTGGGGGATCATCTCCCTGGTGATCGATCTGGAACCCTTGCTGGAACAGGCGGGCATCATCAATCGCGGCGATGGCCTGCGGGTGCAGGTCATCGGGGATCGCAGTTCCCAGAACTCCGGTGTGGTGATGGGCGATGGCCCGATCGACAGCGCCAGCGCGGTCAGGATGCCGATTCGGGTGCCCGGTGGCACCTGGAGCCTGCTGGCGCTCCCGCGTCAGGGCTGGCAGGCCTTTTCCCAGGCGGCCTGGGCCCTGCGCGTCCAACTCTATCTGGTGGTCGCGGTCATGGTGGGATTCGTGTTGCTGTTGCTGAACGGTCAGGCCCAGGCCCGAGTCATGGCGCGCGACCTGCAGCAGTTGAACGATGATCTGGCCGCGAGCAATGAAGCGCTGGAGTACATGTCTCGCTACGACGCGCTGACCAACGTGGCGAACCGGCGGTATTTTGATGAAATGCTTGCCCGAAGCTGGGCCAATTGTCGCCGCAATGATTTGCCGATGTCGGTCCTGATGGTGGATGTGGATCACTTCAAGAGCATCAATGACAACTTTGGCCATGAAACCGGTGATGCCTGCCTGGTGCGGATCGCCGCCCTGATTCTGAACACCTTGCGCCGGGCGGATGATTTCGTCGCCCGCTACGGCGGCGAAGAATTCGTGGTGATGGCCGCGGGGCTCAACGGCCAGCAGGCCACGATCCTGGCCGAACGGATTCGCGCCGCCATCGGCGGCACCCTGATCGAGCATCGGGAAAAAGACAAACCGCCCTTGCGCATGACCGTCAGCGTCGGGGTTTCCACTCGCGATGCTTCCAATGACATGAAAGCCACCGATCTATGCCGCGAGGCCGATGAGGCCCTGTACACCGCCAAGCGCACCGGCCGGAACAAGGTGGTGCGCTTCGGCGCCGAAGTTACACCTGAGCCGATGCAATCCTGAGGCCCAGCTTCCGCCCCGTCACCGCTGGAAGCGGGAATAGTCCGGCGCAAAGCAGGGCGCAGCGACACTCACTGCGCTTGGCGCCAGCCCGGGTGATTTTCCAGTAGCAGCCGCCATAGTGCTCATGTATACTCTGCGCCCTTTCAGGGGACAGCGATCAACAGATCGCGGTTTTCGGAAGCTTTGCATCACGCGCTTGTAGCTCAGTTGGATAGAGTATCTGGCTACGAACCAGAGGGTCGGGAGTTCGAATCTCTCCAAGCGCACCATTTTATGAAAAGGGATCAACGAGTTACGCTTGTTGATCCCTTTTTCGTTTGGCCACCCTGAACAGCGGGCGATTGGTTTGGTCGCATCGGTGCCAGCGCATCGAATGACCCTCTGGGCTTACGCCCGCTCAGAGCCTTCGGATGTTGCCGCGCATTGAAAGTTGACCATCAAACAGGCGTTATGCGCAGCGATAGCTGCTCAGCACCATTTGGGCTCAGTTCACGGATCGCATTCAGAAATTCGCCTTCCGGGTCTGACCACCAGATCACGCGCTGACCCTCCGCCCGCAATTTGCTCAGGCCTGCAGTGCTGCGATCGGGTACGGCGCTGGTGGTCATACGTGTCACCGCGACAATCGCGACTGCTAAAATGTGCCGATGCCCCATCAGGGTCGGAATGTCGGCTCATGGCCGGTTCTTCGCCGATACCGCGCGCAAACAATCAGCGCAAAGCCGGCGTTTCGCGAAGATCCGTTTCAAGCATCACTTGCGCGACATAGGGCGAGGTCATCGCCGACAGCA
>JBFJVB010000027.1:0-29743 GCA_041624435.1 Oceanococcus sp.
CCGGTAAGCTGAATCAAAACGAACCGGTAATTATAGCGCGTTTGCCAAGCCGTCAATCACGCACGCCCAGCACCTGGGCGATTTCACGTAGATCCTTGTCGCAAGGTTCGATCAGATTAACCACCACAAGCTGATCGCCAGGCATGTCCCGGGCCGCCCGCGTGGCCCAACCTAGCGCATAGGCCGTGCGCACCGGACAGATCAGTCCTTCCAGCTGGGCCAGAGATTTGGTCACCGTGCGGGCGTCCAGGCTGGAGCCCGCGACGTACTCAACCCGGCCGGAGGCCTTGTAGTCGGCGTGCTCGCGTTTAACCGCAGGGTATTCCGAGCCTTCCAGAATGACATCCGCCTGGGACATCTGGGCCTGGGTCAACTGGGTGATGTGGAAGCTGGCGCTCTCTTCCGTGGCCGGCTCCGAGTCAATCGCGTCAAGCGCCTCTACACAGACCAGCCGGGGTTCCTCCTGGTCCAGAAACGGATCGAACAGGCCGATGGCATCGGCGGTCTGCTTGCCACGGCAGACCAGCAGATCGGGGCTGCGCTTGAACAAGGACAGTGCCTGGCTACGTGTTTCACGGCCCAGCGCGCTGACCAGAAACTGGTTCATCTTTGCATAGGCGCTGGGCGCGGCTTCGACCCCCAGGACCAGGAAATGCTGCTGTGGAGCTTTGAGGCAGTACTCGACTGCGGCTTCGCGTGCATCCTGGTGTCGCCCGATGGTGCCAATTCGGGCGCCGACGCAACGCATCCGCAACTTGTGCGCAGAATTGTGTACGGTCTGCCGCTCGTCAATGAACACCATGGCGCGCAGGCCCACGCGGGCCGCCACCGCCGACATGATGACGCCGCTGCGGGAAAAACTGCAGCCCGTCACCACGCTGGTGAAGCCCAGCTTCTTTGCCATCAGCACCTGACCGACGACCGTCATGACCAGTTTGCTGCCAGGGCCCATCAGGTCCTCGCGCTTGATCGCAATCTGCGCGCCGCGGTTCTGTGCCGACAGACGCTGGGCATGCATCAGCGAAGAAGGACGATTGTAATTTCGGATCAGGTCGCGATCGAAATCCAGCTGAAACTGCTTGGAACCTCGTATTTCGCTAAAGCGGTCGTGCAGATACTGAAAATATTCCAGGGCGGCGGGATCCTCGCCGAGCCGGCGGCGGGGCGATCGTGGCTTGGCTTGGGCCAGCCGGGCCGGGTTGATTTTCAGCCGCCGGGCCATGCTGCTGAGCTGGGCCAGGGCCGGGTGATCGGTGGAGGGCTGCAGCATGGCCCAGACGAGTTGGGCTTCCTGCACGAAACCGTCGCGCTGGGAGCTTTCCACCAACAGGCTGATCAGGCGCATGCGCAGGTTCAGGTCACCGGGGTTCAACGCGATTTTTTCGCGCAACATGGTTTCCATATCCTGCAATAAGGCTCTTTCCTGGTCGGCTTGATCGAGAATGGGTGCATTCATTCGATCTGGCTGATTCCCCAGCTTGTTGCTCATCTGCCCCCCCAGTGGTCTTTCTTCAATAGGCAACATACTACGACAGCCAAGAGTTTTCACGGTTTTGCGCTAGATCGCCGCGCTTTCCAGTGGTTGCAGCAGCCAGGCCAGATCCGTTTCATCCAGGCCGGCGGCTTCGGTCTGATACAGCTGGTCGGAGAGATCCTGCTTGCGCTGCTGCATGTTCTGGATGCGCTGTTCGACGGTGTTTTCGCACAGCAATTTGTAGACAAACACGGGTTTATCCTGGCCGATCCGGTGGGCACGGTCTGTCGCCTGATTCTCCACGGCGGGGTTCCACCAGGGGTCGTAGTGAATCACGGTGTCGGCGGCGGTGAGGTTGAGTCCGGTGCCGCCGGCTTTGAGTGAAATCAGAAACAAGGGCGCTTCACCGGCCTGGAACCGTTCCACCAGCGTTTGCCGGTTGCGGGTGCGTCCGGTGAGCTTCAGGTAGGGCATTTTCGCCGGCAGCAGCCGTTCTTCGATCAATTCCAGCATTGAAGTGAACTGGGAAAACAGCAGAATGCGCCGACCGTCCTCGATCAGTTCCGGCAGCATCTCCATCAGCGCATCCAGTTTGGCTGAACTGTGCACGGCTTGCGCCTGCTCCAGCTTGACCAGGCGGGGATCACAACAGATCTGCCGCAATTTCAGCAAAGCATCCAGAATGAGGATTCGACTCTTGGCCAGACCCTGGGCGCTCAGCGCTGCGTGAATGCGCTGTTCCATCGACACCCGTACGACTTCGTACAATTCCGCCTGAGCATCGCTGAGCGTGATCATGCGCAGCATTTCCGATTTCGGCGGCAATTCGCGGGCGACCTCGTCCTTGCGCCGGCGCAGCAGAAACGGCTGGATCCGTCGGCTGAGCTGGGCGGCGCGGCGCTCATCGCCGTGTTTTTCGATCGGGGTTCGATACAGCTGGCGGAAACTGCGGGCATCGCCGAGGAAGCCCGGGGCGAGGAAATCAAACAGGCTCCAGAGCTCGCCAAGATGGTTTTCCATCGGTGTGCCGCTCAGGCACAGGCGTTGAGTGGCTTCCAGCCGGCGCACGCAGCCGGAAATCTTGGCACGCGGATTCTTGATGTATTGCGCTTCGTCCAGGACCAGAACCCGCCAGGTTCGATTGCCGAACAGGCCCTGATCGCGCAGCAAGGTGGCATAACTGGTGATCACCAGATCCACCGCATCAAGCTGGCCGGGGTCACGGTCCTTGCCATGCCAGACCAGACTGCGCAGTTGCGGGGTAAAGCGCTGGGCCTCGGCCCGCCAGTTGCCCAACACGCTGGTCGGGGCCACGATCAGACAGGTCGCAGTTACCTCCAGTTCATGGATGCGAGCCAGATGCGCCAGGGTCTGGATGGTTTTTCCCAAACCCATATCGTCGGCCAGCACGCCGCCAAAGCGGCATTGGTCCAGATGTTGCAGCCAGGCCAAGCCCTGGGCCTGGTAATCCCGCAGCTGCCCGGAAAATTGCGCCGGTAAGCGGGCCTGGGCCGGGGGTGTCGCCAGTTGGCGGGCGAAACTCTGCAGTTGCTCCGGGGGCGACCAGCTCCAGAATTTATCCCAGCTCTCCAGGCGACTCAGATCCTGTTTATGCAACTTCAAGCGACCGGCACGGTTCAAGGGACGGTCACGATGCAGTTCGGCCAGAGTTTCCAGCACGTGGCGGATGCGCTCCTTGGGTAAGCGCAAGAGTCGGCCTTCGCCGAGATTCACCATCAGAGGCCGCTCATCGTCGCCCGGCAGATCGTCGATGAGGTCCTGCTCCTGAAGCAGTCGGACCAGCAGTTCGAGCAGATTGAAGCGCTCACCCTCCAGCTCAAAACCGGCCGAGAGTTCGAACCAGTTCGCATCGCCACACAGGGTATCCAGATGCCACTTTTCCGGCTCGAGAAGACGCAGATCAAAGGAGTCGCGCACTTCGATGCTCCAGCCTTGATCGCGCAGTTCAGGGATGCGCCGATCCAGAAAGTTGGCCCAGGTGATGGGCCCGTCATAGGGGCTGAGAATCAACTGTTCAAAGTCGCCTCCCCCCGGCCTGGCAATACGGTGAAACTCCGTCAGTTGTTCGACCAGAGCCAGTTCTGCCGGCAGGTTTCGCTTGATCCGGAGCAGAACATCACCTTGCTTGCGCAGGCTGATGGGCTCGCCGACGCCGGGCACAAAGCAGGAGTGTTCATAGCAGGCCTGCAGGCGTCCCACATAGATATCCGGAACGAAGCCGTCCCGGGCATCCACCAGATCATCGATATGCATCAGTTCAAGCCGCGCACTGGGCTGGCGGACCGGCAGTTCGCGGGTTTTCGGCAGCACCGGACGAGGCACGCCGCTGATGCCTTTTTGATCCAGCAAGCGGGAGAATTCCTCGATCTGGCTGGAGGCGACCCGCGGAGCACGGCTCAGCAATGGCAGAACGGCTGGACTGAGCGCGGTTTCCACCAGACCGACGCGCTGATGCCGATCGTCCAGGTAATAAGGTGGGTCCAGTGGCAGCACGGTGACCCGCGGCGCGACGATCAGCTGCAGACTCTGACTGCCATCTTCGTGCAATTTCCAGGACGCCTCCGCCTGACGAGGGTGATCCAGCTGCAGGGCTTTGCGTTGTCCGTTCCAGTGACACTGGCCGCTGCGCACCAGATCTTCAAATAATTCGCCCGAACCCGCTTCGGCCAGACGGGCGACATAAGGGCTTTCATCGGCAAACGCACGCAGGCGATTGAACAGGCTGCGTTCCTCGGTGTGGCGGATGTGGCCACGCTGCCAGCGCGCAGTGAGCGATAGCGCCTTGATCTGGCCATTGCCCTTGCGGCGAACCGAGACCGCCAGATGCGGCTCCGGATGTTCCGGCAGGCTGCAATCGAAGCTGAGCCGGGTCTCGTTATCAACCGCATGGCGGCGTGGTGCATGGTCCTGCTGATGCAGCGCGAACAGATCTTCAACCCAGGAACTGACCGCATTGCTCAGCCCGGGCTGCGGCTGGTGCTCCAGGGCATGCAGCAGCAGCGCGACCATGTGTTTGCAATCGGTGCGCATCGGACAATTGCAACGGCCGGAAAAACGCCGCGCATCATCCCGCAATTGAACCTGGGTCACATAGGCTTTCGGATGATTGCCACGGACCCGGCCGCTGATGATCTGCCCGTCGTCAGCGGTTTCGACATCGGATACCCGCGCGTCCTCGAAATAGCCCAGACCCCGTTGATAGGTCCTGGCATCGAAGCGTTTGCGAAGCTCGGCGCGGGTATAGCGCAAGGGTCAAAATCCGGCGGGCAAACTTTCAGACTAGCAGGCCTGTCCGAGCACGTCACGGCGCCAGCTCAGGCGCTGGCCCCTGAACGCGAATTCAAGGTGCCGGGAGTACGCCGATGGCAGGGTTGAGAACGAAAAACAGGCGATCCCGCCCATCGGCTTGAGCGCGTGCCCAACCCTGTTCGAGCAGCGCTTCGTAGCTTCGCGGCAGGCCGGTGACGGCGCCGACCAGGGCGCCGGCCCAGGTCCACCAGTGTTGCAATTGGGCACGGGGCGCCTGGATGTCGATCTGGCCCTGCAGGGCTCGCCGCCATTCCAGAGGGTGCAGCGGTGGACGCCCAGCTCCCGCGGGCGTCACCGCCAGAGCAATCGAGGTGTCGGCAAAGCCCGATGCCAGCGGCAGGGATGTGCTGTCGAACTGCAGTGCCGGCTGTGCGGCAAAGAAGCCTGGGCCGTGCAGGCTGTACAGGCTGAACAGGCCCAGCATGCGGGCTGCTGCCGAAGTATCTGGCGCCAGCAGTGCTGGGAGTTCCCGGGCGAACGCCCGGGTGGCCGGGATGTCCAGGCGTTGAATCCGGAGTTGCGCATCGGTCGGGGGGCGCTGGTTGTTCCCCCCGGAGTCGCTGGACGGGGCGTTCAGCGTGAGTTGCATGTCCAGCTGATCGCGGGCGCGCTGTTGCTGGTATTCCAGGCGGACATCCCGGGCCTCCCAGTCCCAGGCGGGTATGGCGAAGTTGGCCGCGCCCATGCCGAGTCCGAATCCCTGGGTTGCGGCCGCCTGTACCTCCATGCCCTGAAACTGGAACCAAGGTGAGTTGTCACGCGAAACCGCCAGTGCAGACAGGTTCAGATTCAGCTGTGGACCTTGTATCCAACCGCTGACGCCGCTGTGCTCGAAGGCGTAGTGGTGGGTCGCGCCAAGCCAGGCATGGCGTGAGGCTGCCAGGCTGAGCGCCGCGCGCAGCGGCCCGGTCACGCCTTGTTCGGCATGCACGTCCAGTTGCGGCAGCGGCGGCTGCAGCGCGGGTTGCGGCAGGTCCAGCCGATAGTCCGCGCTGAGCAGCGCAAAATCCCCCATCAGCCAGGCGCCCAGTCCCTGATGGATGGTGCCCTGATAGCCCAGGGCGGGACAGTTCCAGCACAGGCTTTCATTCAGGCGCAGCCGGCCGTGGCTGCGGGCGTGCAACCAGGCCGGTTCGAACCTCACGTCCTGATCCTGAGCCAGTCCGGAAGCCGCGATCTGGCGCATCAATCGGGCGTGAACCGAAGCCGTCTGGCTGGCGATCAGGGCACTGCAGCCGCCGATCACCAGGCACAGGCCGCTCAGCCCGATCAGGATGCGTCGCAGCGGTTTAATGGGCAGATCGCCGCCGGCGGCTGAGGCCACAGGCCAGCAAGCCAAGCAGACTCAGAGCCTGTCCATCGATGGCGCCGCTTGAATTGCAGTCGGCCACCCGTGAATCCTGGGCATCGTAGTCGGCGGCCCCCTGGGGCAGGGATAATTCACCCCGATGCAGGAAGATCTTGGTGCGCAGCTTCTCCCGGTCCCAGCGGATGCCGGTATCGGTGACGTTGATCACCCCATCGGCACGGCCGATGCTCAGTTTCCAGGCGGCGTCGGCCTTTACCCCCGAAATCTGGCCGCTGACCAGGGGCGTGCGGTCGGCCAGCGAAGGAGGGCAGGCCGACTGCACGGCGGTGCCGGCGGTGGCTTCCGGGGCAAAGCCGAACAGGCCGCCGCAGCTGACCCCTGCCCCGTCCTCCGACTCGTTGCAGTCGAAGCGCGGATCATCCGGCGTGTCCAGGCGAATGCCCGAATCGGCGGCAGGAAGGCTGGCGCGTTCGGCGCGGGCGGCGGTGGTGCACACGCCCAGCACCAGCAGGAGCGGCTTTGAAGTCAGCATCGTTTGCTCCTCTGGCCGGAATGCCCGTGAGGCGTCGACAGATTCTGTGTGCGAGCCGGGATTCGGGCTCAGAGTTTGATCTTGCCGGTCCACATGTCCCGGTACATCAGCCAGTCGCTGAGAAAGCTCAGCCAGGGATAGCGGAATGTGGCGGGTTTATTGTGTTCAAAAAAGAAATGGCCGACCCAGGCACAGGCGTAGCCAAAACCCAGCCCGGCCAGGATCCACCAGGGATTCAGGGTGAATACAGCCAGGCCCAGACTGAGCAGCCCGCCGCTGGAACCGAGAAAATGCAGGCGGCGACAGGTCCGGTCGCTGTGTTCCTGAAGATAGTAGGGATAAAATTCCGCCAGATTCTGGTAGGACTTGTCCATGAGATGCGCTAACGTGCAGATATCCTCCAAGTATAAGGAATTCTGCGGCAATGCCCGAAAGCAGCGAAGGTCTGGAGCAGCAGCTGGCCGTGGGCTGGCGCGAATGGGTCGCCCTGCCGGCCCTGGGTATCGAGGTCATCAAGGCCAAGGTCGACACCGGGGCCCGAACTTCGGCACTGCACGCGTTTTACACCGAAGCGTTTCGGCGCAACGGCCAGGACTGGGTACGTTTCGGCGTGCATCCGCTGCAGAAAGATCTGGCGACGGTCGTGAACTGTGAGGCACCGCTGCTGGAAATACGTCCGGTGACCGATTCCGGAGGACACCGTGAAATGCGCTTCGTGATTCGCACGCTGTTGCGGATGGCGGATCAGGAATGGGATATTGAAATGACCCTGACGGACCGCGACACGATGCGGTTTCGCATGCTTCTGGGCAGGACCGCAATGGCGCGACGGATTTATGTGGTACCCGGCGCCTCTTATCTGACGGCTCTGGAAATGGCCTGAACCGCGGCGGTAAGCCGCAGTATTACAAGCGCTGGCGGGTGGAATGCGGCCGGGGCCTGTGCATTACCGATACGCCGGTCGAGTCAGGCGGCGTTCAGCCGGAAACCGTCGGACCGGTCTGCGCGCACTGCGCCAAACCGCTGGCCAGATCCGGATAGCGCGGCGCGTAGCCCAGTTCACGCTTGGCCTTGCTGATGTCCAGGCGGCGTGATTCCTGATAGAAAGACAGCAGTTGCGGGCTGAACTCCTGCTGGGCTTCGGTCCAGTTCAGCTGAGGGGGCGGGCTCAGCCCGAAATGCTCGGCGCAGGCCAGGAAGTACGCGCTCATGTTTTGCGGTGTGCCGTCGCTGAGGTTATAGATCCCCCGTCCGTGCTGTGTCGCCAGGGCGCATGCCCGGGCCAGGTCGTCGGCGTGAATCCGGTTACTCCAGGGTGCGACTGCCGGGTCCAGAATCGGCAGGCCCTTCGCCAGACGCTCGCGTGGTAAGCGACCGGGGCCGTAGATTCCCGGCACTCGCAGGATCACCAGACGGCTGCCGCTACGGCGGGCCCAGGCCTGCAGCTGGTGCTCTGCATCCAGGCGTCGCCGAGCGCGCGCGGTCAGCGGCGCCGGCGGGCGGGTTTCGTCGACCCAGGCCCCCTGGCAATCGCCGTAGACACCGCTGGTGCTGAGATACACCAGCACCTCAACCTTGCCCAGCCGGGGCAGCAGGCCTTGTACACGGGTATCGCTGTTTCCCTGCGGCGGTGGCGGTGCGGTGTAGATCACGCAGCCAGCCGGTTCGGGCAGGCTGCTGGGCCGATCAAGATCGGCCTGGTGCGGCGTGAGGCCAGCAGGGGGCTGGCGGAACTGCCGCGACAGGGCGTGAATCTCCGGCTCGGTGGCTTGCAGATTGCGGCCGATACGCGCCGCGATATCGCCGTAACCGATCAGCCAGATCAGCGCGGCGGCTCCAGGCTGCGCGCCGCGTCTTCGGCCGCGATCCATTCCTGTGCCGGTTTGGGTGGCGTCAGGCTGGTCTCCAGGCCCTCGCGAAACAGTTCCAGGGCGGCGTTGCTGTCTTCACCTTGCTGCATCAGCAGCTTGCCCAGTTCCAGACGAACTTCCGGTGAGGGGTAGCTGCGCAGGCAGGCTTCAAAGTAACTGCGCGCCCGGCCCCACAGTCGGTTGCGCAGGCACAGCCGGCCGGCGACCAGAAGCAGCTCGGGTTTTTCTCCGTGCTGATTGATCCAGTTTTCCACCTTGGCCAATTGGCGCACCGGATCGCTGCCCTTGAGTTGCCCGAAGGCCAGGGCCAGCTGCGGGTGCCATTGCTGACGCAATTCCGCTGCGATAATGCGCAGCACGTCTTCATCGGCATTGAGATCATGCGCCAGGCGGGCGTAATGGGCGATCAGCTCCGGGTCATGTTGCAGCGGTTTAGGGACTTCGCGCCAGGCGGTGCGCAAGCTGTCCAGCCGGCCGGCCGAACGCGCCTGAGTCAGCAGGGCGCGGTGGGCCGTCAAGGCCAGCGTGTCCAGGGTGGTATCCGCGACGCTGCCCCGGGCCGCAGGCAGGGCCAGCTTCAAGGCCTCCCAGCGGCCTTCCGCGGCGAGTAATTCCAGGCGCAGGGTCAGCGCCGGACGGTTGCGGGGCTGGGTTGCGAGCAGGGTGTCCAGCGCTTCGAGAGCCTCCGCGTGGCGTCCGTCGTCGGCCCACACCTGGGCCCGTTTGAGCAAAACAGCCGCGTGGTTCGAGACATTGGAGGCATCGGCCAGGCTGAGATATTCGTCGCGCCGATCCGGATTGTTCAGTCGATGCGCCGCTTCGGCGGCGTACAGATAGTTGGTGCCAGGCTCATCGGCGTCGGCAATGCGGCGGAGTAATTCGACCTCGGCCCGCTCCCACTCTCCGGCGGCCAATTGAGTCAGGCCCAGGCGCAATTGCCGGCGGGCCTGCTGGAGACGCCGGTCCTGCAGGAAGTGTCCGAACTGTCCGGGCAGGCGCACACTGCGCTGGATCAGTCGGATCGCGATGAGGCTCAGCGCCACGGTCACCGCAGCGATCAGGGTCAGGCCGGCCAGGCTGCTCTCGATGGTATAGCCCGCGACCTGGATCAGCACATAACCCGGATCTTCACGCAAGCGGGCGGCTACAACGCCGCCGATGACCAAAGTCAGCGCAGGCAGCAGGAACCAGCGAATCATGCGCCGGTCTCCACCGCGCGCAGAGCGTTGAGACTTCCCGAGATGTCCGGAAGGGCGGGTTTGAGTGCGATCGGCTGCAAGCCACGAATGGCTTCAAGCGCGGCTGCGGTGGAGCTTTGCTCGGCATCGAAATAGCGCTGCAGCCACCCTTCAGCCTGACGCAAGGCGGCGCTGTAATTCGCGCTGTCCAGTTTGAGTGCGGCCAGCCGGGCGCTTTCCACCTGCAGGCGCAGATTCTGTCGCAAGTAGAAGGTCTGATCCGGGGGCAGCAGCGGCTCGCGACGCTCCACATCCCGGCGTACCGAGACCAGGCCGTCGATGGCCTCCTGGAGGGACACCCACAGTTTCTGGTGCCAGGCCAGTTCGGCATCGCCTCCGGTGATGCGCATTTCGGTACTGAATACACCGACCTTGGGCGGGCGGACTGCCAGGGCGTCAATCTGATCCGCCAGACTGCTGAGCTTCAGGGCCAGCGCCTGCAAATCGATGCTGG
Source organism: Oceanococcus sp. (assembly GCA_041624435.1). Taxonomy (GTDB): domain Bacteria; phylum Pseudomonadota; class Gammaproteobacteria; order Nevskiales; family Oceanococcaceae; genus Oceanococcus. The sequence goes on from JBFJVB010000027.1 coordinate 10,209, forward strand.
GCACGGCGTCCAGCTGGGTGAGCTCACGACTGATCCGCTTGCGGACCTCGAAATACGCCGGATTGGCCATGCTGGCCAGGCGTTGATCGGCGAGGCGCAAGGCGATACGGGCGCCTTCGACATCACGTTGCAATTGCAGCCGGGTGTTGCCCACCAGCAGCAGATGTTCGATTTCCGCGCGCTGCCAGGCCTGCTGCCCGCCCTGTACTTGCACCGCCAGCCGGCTTAGCGCCCGGTCGATCTGCTCCTGGTGAGATTGCGCTGCGCTCTGGACGCGTTGCAGATCCGCCAGGTCGCGCTGGGTGCTGCGGGTGCGTTCCTGGATATCCGCAAACCACTGTTCGCGGCCCTGTTTGGCCACATCCAGCTGATTGACGGTTAGCCCCAGATTGTCCAGGTTCTGCTGCTGGCGGAAATCCTGGCGTTCGAAATTTTGCAGGGCCAGGAAGCCCGCGCCAGCCAGCCCGATCAGAATCAGCAGGTCCAGCACGGCCAGCCACAGGCCGGCACTGCCGCTACGAGAATGCCTCACCGCCGCCGGCTCTGGTGGATCAGTCGGGATCTCGGGCGGAGGAATGGAATGAGTGCTCCGGGTTTCGGTGTCGTGCCGAGGCAAAGCAGCCTGCGTCGTGGCCGGCGGTTCGGCGGCCTCGGTGGTTATTTGCGGCCCGGTGGGTGCGTCAGACTCCGTTTCGGGTGGCGGAGTTGGCGTACTGGCCGCTGGCTTGTCTTGCTCGTTCGTCATGTACCTTGCTCGTTGAGGGCGGCCAGCAATGCATTATCACTCATCCGCGGCAACGCTTGCGCGGGCGGGTTGAAACCCAGTTGTCGTGCCAGTTTACACAGCCGCTGGCTGGCGACAAACACGGGCAGGGTCAGGGCTTCGCGTAGTTCATAGTCTTGCGCCATACGCAGCCATTGCCGCATCCCATGCCCGCTGCTGAAAACCAGAATCGGTCGGGCTCGCACCGCCGCCAGAAATTCGTCCCGGGAATAGCGGATGCCCTGGCGCCGATACACACATAGCTTATGCACCGTCAGGCCGCGTGCTTGCAGACCGGCTTTCAGGCTGCGCCGCCCGCCACTGCCGCCCAGAATGACTACGGGGCTGTGCAGGGCTGGCGCATCCGGTGCGGTGAGCAGCGATTCGGTGGTGGCCTCCGGGGCGGTCCAATGGACCGGCCAGCCGGCCGATTCGACCGCAGATGCGGTGGCGTTGCCGATGGCCAGCACGGTTTGGCGCGGCTCGACGCGCAGCCAGGCTGAAGCACCGGCGACCGCATTGCGGCTGGTGAAAATCAAGACCCGTGCGGCATGCGCCAACTGACGTTGTGCCGCGCCGGGCGGGCGGCTTGGTGGCATGATCCTGGTCAGCGGCATCTCGATAACGGCATGACCATGCTGGCGCAGGGTGCGCGCCGTGGCGCCGATTTGTGCCGGAGGGCGCGTCAACAGGATGGGGGGCGGCATCAGCTGGCGTAGTGGCCGCTCGCAGAGGTCTCCAGGCTGGCCAGAATCGCCTCTCCGCCATTGTTCAGCATGCGTTCGCCCAGGGTCTGGCCGAGGCTTTGCGCGGCGCTGGCGGGCCCACGAATCTCGTCGCGCAGGATCGTTCGGCCATCCGGTGAACCAAGCAGGGCCCGCAGCCATAATTCGCCCTGGTGGATCTCCGCATAACCGGCGACCGGCAACTGACAGCTGCCCCCCATGCACTGGCCCAGGGCACGTTCCGCCTCGACCCGCAGGCTGGAAGGGGCATCGATCAGGGGCGCGACCAGAGCCTGGGCGGTGCTGTCATCCAGGCGGCACTCGATTCCCAGCGCGCCCTGGCCGATCGAAGGCAGCATTTCCTCGGGCTCCAGCACGCGGCTGATGCGATCCCCGAAACCCATGCGCTTGAGGCCGGAACTGGCCAGCAGAATCGCGTCGAACTCACCATCGGCGAGCTTTTGCAGCCGGGTGTTGATATTGCCTCGCAGCAAGCGAATCTGCGCATCGGGCCGCTGGGCCTGCACCTGCAATTGGCGGCGCAAGCTCGCGGTGCCAACCACGGCCCGCTCGGGAAGCTGCGCCAGCGACTCGGCACCCAGCAAGGCGTCTCGCGGGTCTTCACGGCACAAGATCGCGCTCAGGCCCAGGCCGGGCGGGAAGCTGGCCGGCACGTCTTTCATGGAATGGACCGCAATATCGGCCTCTCCCGCCAGCAGCGCGTGCTCCAGCTCCTTGACGAACAGGCCCTTGCCGCCCAGGCGGGACAGCGGTGAATCCAGCAACTGGTCTCCCTTGGTGACCATCGGCAGGATCTCGACCTCCAGATCCGGGTGCAGGGAACGCAGCGCGTCGGCGACAAAATCGGCCTGCCAGCGCGCCAGGGGGCTGCGGCGTGTGGCAATGCGAAGCTTAGACATCGGAAGGAGAGCCTTTGAACAGCAAGCGGCGGATTTCCGCGAGGCGGCGCCGACTGACGGGAAGTTTTTCGTTGGTGTGCCGGACCAGCAGCGCGGCGCCGTGGTTGCCCAGTTGGTCGCCACGCTCCAGGCCGATTATATACGCTGAGTTGACCAGCACCTTGCGATGGATCCGGATGAATTGCGGGGCCAGGTCGTCTTCCAGATGACGCAGGGATTCCTCGATCAGGACTTCACCCTGGAGGTGGTACACCGTGGTGTACTTCTGGTCAGCCAGAAAATACAGGATGTCCTCGATCGGAATGCGGACCTGACCATCACGCGTGGTGGCGATGATGTGGCTACGCTCCGGTGTCTTGTGCTCACCCAGGGCCTGATTGACCGCGTCGAGCTGCGCTTTGCTCGGGCGTCGCGCGAGTTTGAGCGCCTCGCCGAGTTTTTCGGCTCGAATCGGTTTGAGCAAATAGCCCGAGGCCAGGGTATCGAATGCCGATAAGGCGTGTTCGGGAAATGCGGTGGTGAAAATGATCGCCGGGGGCATGCGCATTCCCGCCAGGGTTCGAGCCACCTGCAGGCCGTCCATGTCCGGCATGCGAATATCGAGCAGCACCACATCGGGCTCCCGGGCCTCGATCTCGCGAATGGCCGTGCGGCCATTACCCGCCTCCCCGACCAGTTCACAGCCGGGAAACTTTGCCAGCAAACTCCTGAGGCGTTCGCGGGCCAGAGACTCGTCATCAACGATTATGACTTTCATACAGGGACGCAGAGTTCGGCGCGATACTCTCCCTCGGTTCGTTGCGTAATCAGGCTTGCCCGCTCATCGTATAGCAAACGCAGCCGCTGGCGGATATTGTCCTGCGCGATGCCGCTACCCGGCTCCGAGCGACCTTCACGGGGGACCGGGTTGGTTACGGTAATGCGCAGGTTTTTCCCATCCCGGCAGATTGTAACCTGCAGCGTGCCCCCGTCCGGCATCAGTTCGATGCCGTGGAATATGCCGTTTTCCAGCAGGGGTTGCAGAGACAGCAGCGGGAGTTTCAGGTCCCCAAGCTCATCCGGGATTTGCCAGCTCTGGCGCAGTCGCTCGCCGAGGCGAAGCTGTTCGATACGCAGATAGGTGAAGGCGAGCTCGATTTCGTCACGCAACGAGTTCCACGGCTCATGCGTTTTGAGAATGGCGCGAAACAGTTCCGACAGATCGACAATCAGCGCCTCGGCGTCATCCGGCCGGCCGGGAATCAAGGCAGCAACGCTGTTCAGGCTATTGAACAGAAAATGCGGCCGGATGCGCGCCTGCAGGGCGGCAAAGCGCGCTTCTGCGGAAGCCTGGACCTGGCGACGCCAGGCGTGGGAGACATAGAAATAGCGCAATAGCGCGGTGGCCACGATGCTGCACAGCAGGGTGTTCCGGGCCAGAAATCGCAGATGGGTGCCTGGTTCGATGAACCTGTCCCATTGCATGAAGCGCCCTATTTGATACGCCGCTTCACTGACCAGTAACGTGACCCCAAGCATGATCAGCAACGCGACGCTGGCGCCGAGCGCGACCGGCCAGGCGCCGATCCGGTCGCGCAGCCAGCACAGTGCCGCGGCGCACAGCAGGCTGATCCAGTGGAGGTACAGGGAGACGACGAGCAGGCGCGGGCCGAACAGGAAATCCTTGGCAGGATAGGCCAGGACCAGGAGTACGGCGATGATCTGGCTGATGAGCAACAAGCGAAATATCGCCGGTGCCCGGCAAAAATCCGGAAGAAAGCTGGCTTCGTCGGAAACGGACTGATTCATCGTGGAACGATCTTACCCCTAAGCGAAGCTCGGCGTTAAAGGCCCGCCCCACGCGGCCGCCGCCGCCCACTGCGGCTTGCCAGGACGCCGCTTGCCAGGCGGTTTGCTATCATCGCCGCCCATTGCGTGCTGACCGAGAATCATGAAATGAGTGCTGACAAGGGCAAACTTTGGGGCGGCCGTTTTGCCGAGAGCACGGACGCTCTGGTCGAGGCGTTCAGCGCTTCGGAGCATTTCGATCGCCGTCTTTACGCACAGGACATCCGTGGTTCGAAAGCGCACGCCACGATGCTTGGACAGGTCGGCGTGCTGGAGGCCGAGGAAGTCGCCGCCATCGTCCGTGGGCTGGATGAAATTCAGCAGGAAATCGAAGCCGACCAGTTTCCCTGGGACCCGCAGCTCGAAGATGTGCACATGAACATCGAGTCGCGGCTGACCGACAAGATCGGCGCCGCGGGCAAGAAGCTGCATACCGGGCGCTCGCGCAATGATCAGGTGGCGACGGATATCCGGCTGTATTTGCGCGATCAGGTGGATGCCCTGCGCGCGCGTCTGCTCAGCGTCCGCGCTGGCCTGATTGATCTGGCCGAGAACGAGGCGGAGACCATTTTTCCTGGCTACACCCACCTGCAGGCGGCGCAACCGGTGACCGCAGGACATCATCTGCTGGCCTGGGAAGCCATGCTGAGCCGGGATACCGGGCGGCTCGACGATTTGCGGGAACGCTTCAATGCCTGTCCGCTGGGCGCGGCCGCCCTGTCGGGTACGAGCTACCCGATTGACCGCGAGATGACCGCGGCCAGTCTGGGTTTTGCACGGGTCATCGATAATTCGCTGGATGCGGTGTCAGACCGGGACTTCGCCATCGAATTCTGCGCTTTTGCGAGTATTTTGATGATGCATTTCTCGCGGATCTGCGAGGAACTGGTGTTGTGGGCATCGCCCCAGTTCAATCTGGTGCAGTTGCCCGATCGATACTGCACCGGTTCATCGATCATGCCGCAGAAGAAAAACCCGGACGTGGCCGAGCTGACCCGGGGCAAGACGGGCCGGGTGTATGGTTCCCTGCTCGCGCTGCTGACCCTGATGAAATCGCAGCCCCTGGCCTATAACCGCGACAATCAGGAGGACAAGGAACCCTTGTTCGATGCCCTGGATACCGTGGCTGCGGTGCTGGGCGTGATGGACGGCATGCTGCCGGCGCTGCGGTTTGAGGTGGAAAACTGTCGGGCGGCCGCGGGCAAGGGCTACCCGACCGCGACGGAACTGGCCGATTACCTGGTCCGCAAGGGCGTGCCCTTTCGTGATGCGCATGAGATGGTCGGCAAGACCGTCGCCCTGGCCGTGGCCAAGCAGGTGGATCTGGTCCAGCTCAGTCTGGAAGAGATCCAGGCCAATGCGCCTTTGGCGGACTCGGACGTTTTCACCGTGCTGAGTCTGGACGGCGCGGTAGCGGCGCGTGCGCATATCGGCGGCACCGCGCCGGATCAGGTCCGGGCGGCATGCCCGCGCGCACGGCAGCGACTGGCGGACTGAGCCGCCGCGCTGATCCGGTATTTTTGAGAGAAACGCATGAAAATTGGTACGCCACTGTCTGAATCCGCGACCCGCGTCCTGTTGCTCGGCAGTGGTGAACTGGGCAAGGAAGTGGTCATCGAACTGCAACGCTTCGGGGTCGAGGTGATCGCGGTCGACCGCTATGCCCATGCGCCGGCCATGCAGGTCGCCCATCGCAGCCATGTGATCGACATGCTGGATCCGCAAGCCTTGCGGGCCACCATCGAAGCCGAGCAACCGCAGCTGATCGTGCCGGAAATCGAGGCGATTCATACGCCCACGCTACTCGAACTGGAAGCGGAGGGCTTTGCGGTGATTCCGACCGCCCGGGCCGCCAGACTGACCATGGACCGGGAAGGCATCCGCCGACTCGCGGCCGAGGAACTGGGCTTGCCGACTTCGGCCTACCGGTTTGTCGACACCGAAGCGGAATTTGCCGCAGCGGTGAAGGAAGTGGGCCTGCCTTGCGTGGTCAAACCGGTGATGAGTTCATCGGGCAAGGGCCAGTCGCTGGTGCGTCAGGCGCAGGAGATTCAAGCCGCCTGGCGTTACGCCCAAACCGGAGGCAGGGCCGGTCAGGGGCGGGTGATCGTCGAAGGCTTCGTTGATTTCGACTATGAAATCACCCTGCTTACCCTGCGTCATCGTGACGGCACCAGTTTCTGTGCGCCGATCGGCCATCTTCAGGTCGATGGCGATTACCGCGAATCCTGGCAGCCTCAGGCGATGAGCGCCGCCGCGCTGGCGGCAGCCCAGGAGATCGCGGCAAAAATCACCGATGCCCTGGGTGGAGCGGGAATTTTCGGGGTCGAACTGTTTGTCCGCGGCGATCAGGTGTGGTTTTCGGAGGTCTCGCCGCGGCCGCATGACACCGGCCTGGTGACCCTGATCTCGCAGGATCTGTCGCAATTTGCCCTGCACGCGCGGGCGATTCTCGGCCTGCCCATCCCGAACATCCGGGCGCATGGTCCGGCGGCCTCCTGCGCCTTGCTGCTGGAAGGCGATCGTGTGGCGCCCGGCTTTCGGGGGCTGGAACAGGCCCTGATCGAGGCCGATACTCAGTTCCGGCTGTTCGGCAAACCGGAGGTGGTCGGCCGCCGCCGCATGGGCGTCGCCCTGGCGCGAGCGCCGTCCATTGCGCTGGCCCGCGATAAGGCCCGCCGCGCCTGTGCGGCCGTAAGCACAGACTAGAAGCCGGAATCAGGCTGGCGCAGAAAGGCCAGCTCGGCTGCGGTCGAGGTTCGCCCCAGCAAGGCGTTGCGGTGCGGATAGCGGCCAAATTGCGTAATGATGGCCTGATGCTTGAGTTCGAACTCCAGATTCGTGGCATCGCCCAGGGCGGTATACAAGGCCACGGCCTGGCGGTGAATCAACACCGATTCACTGTGCATGAAGGGCAAGTAGATGAAGCTGCGCTGGCGCTGCGGCAAGGCCTGGTCGATGCCCTGGGCGACCGCTTCCTGCGCCAGGGCCAGGGCCAGGCTGTCGTGCGCAAAAGCCGCGGCCGTGTCACGATAAATATTGCGGGAAAATTGATCCAGCACGATCAGCTCGGCCAGGCGGCCGGTCGGCTCCGTACGCCAGTCAAACAGTTCGCAGCGGGTCGCCCGGGTGTGCACGGCTAAAAACCGTTCGCGGATGTCCTGATCGAAAGCGGCATCCTTTACCCACCAGCGCGCCGGCTCGATCTCCTCGAACCAGAAGCTCAGAATATCCTGCGGGGTCATGGGTCTGCGCCTTACGAATCAGAGATATTCGCAGTGATAGGCCGCCGGCCCGTCCACCGCGGTAATGTCGAAGCTGCTGTCACCGGGGACTTCAAAGCTGGTGCCGGCCGGGTAGTGCAAGCTGCTGGTACTGCCTTCCAGGCGGACCATGACCAGACCGCTCACGATGCTGATGCGCTCCGGAGCCTGGGTGCCGAAGTGATGGGTGCCGGCGGTCATGACGCCGACGGTGGCGGTCCGCCCATTGCGGGCGAAGCCGATGCTATGAACCTGGCCGTCGAAATAGCTGTTATGGGTCAGCATGGGAATCCAGAAACCTGATGAGTGGACGGATAGTATGCCGTCAAAGCGGCTGGCTAGTAATTGACCACTCATGTAGACTTCGCCGCCTTTTGCCCTTTTCCTTCGGTTCGCTCCAATGATTGATAATCTCCGCAACATCGCCATCATCGCGCATGTTGACCATGGCAAGACCACCCTGGTCGATTGCCTGCTGAAACAGTCCGGCACGCTGGATGCGCGCAAGGATCATGGCGAGCGGGTGATGGACTCCAACGACCTGGAACGCGAACGGGGCATCACCATCACCGCCAAGAACACGGCGCTGCGCTGGAACGGCAACCGCATCAATATCGTGGATACGCCCGGACACGCCGATTTCGGCGGCGAAGTCGAGCGGGTGCTGTCGATGGTCGATTCGGTGCTGCTGGTGGTGGATGCGGTCGATGGGCCGATGCCACAGACCCGCTTCGTTACCCAGAAAGCCTTCGCCCTGGGACTCAAGCCGATCGTGATCGTGAACAAGATCGACCGCCCCGGCGCCCGCCCCGACTGGGTCATCGATCAGGTCTTCGATCTGTTCGACAAGCTGGGCGGTACCGACGAGCAACTGGATTTCCCGATCGTCTACGCTTCCGCTTTGAACGGTTACGCGGGACTCGAAGACACGGTGCGCGACGGTGACATGACGCCGCTGTTCGAAACCATCATGGACAAGGTCAAGGCGCCGGACGTCGACCCGGCGGGTCCGTTCCAGATGCAGGTCACCTCGCTGGCGTATTCCAGCTATGTCGGGGTCATCGGTACCGGCCGGATCAGCCGCGGCGTGATCAAGCCCGGCCAGCAGGTGGTCGTGGTCGCGCGTGATGGCGCACTGCGGCGAGCCAAGATCATGCAGGTGCTGGGTTTTCACGGCCTGGCCCGGGTCGAGGTCGAGCAGGCGGAGGCGGGCGATATCGTGGCCCTGACCGGGATTGAGGATCTGGGCATCTCCGAGACCATCTGTGACACCGGTCACCCGGAGCAATTGCCGCTGCTGGATGTTGACGAGCCCACCATGTCGATGACTTTCGGGGTCAACAAGTCACCGTTCGCCGGCAAGGAGGGCAAGTTCATCACCAGTCGGCAAATTGGTGATCGCTTGCAGCGTGAGCTGAAAACCAATGTCGCGCTGCGTCTGACCCCGACCCAGGACCCGGACAAATTCCGCGTCTCCGGTCGTGGCTTGCTGCACCTGTCCATCCTGATCGAAAACATGCGGCGTGAGGGCTTCGAGCTGGCGGTGTCTCGCCCCGAGGTGATTCGCAAGGAAATCGATGGCGAGATCCATGAGCCCTATGAAACCCTGACCGCTGACGTCGAGGAGGAAAATCAGGGTGCGGTGATTCAGAATCTTTCCGAACGCGGTGGCCGCATGAAGAACATGCAACCCGACGGCAAGGGGCGGGTTCGCCTCGAGTACGTGATTCCGTCGCGTGGTCTGATCGGGTTCCAGACCGAGTTCTCCTCGCTGACATCCGGCACGGGCCTGCTGGCGCACAACTTCGATCATTTCGGTCCCGCCACCATGTCCGATGTCGGGCACCGTCACAATGGCGTGCTGATTTCCAACGAGCAGGGCAAGGTGCTGCCGTTTGCGCTGTTCAATCTGCAGGAGCGCGGCCGCATGCTGGTCGATCCGGGCGTGGAAGTGTACGAAGGCCAGATCGTCGGTATTCACAGCCGCGACAATGACCTGGTGGTCAATGTCCTGCGCGCCAAGAAGCTGACCAATATGCGCGCCTCCGGGACGGATGAAAATGTCGTGCTGACGCCACCGGTGCGGCAGTCGCTGGAGCAGGCCCTGGAATTCATCAACGACGATGAACTGGTCGAAGTCACGCCAGACTCGATCCGGATTCGCAAACGCTTCCTGAAAGAGCATGAGCGCAAGCGGGCGGGACGTTCCTAGGCCGCAGGCGTCTGCGGGGGCGGGCGAAGCGGTCGTCCGCCGTACTCAGCTCAAATAGGTATAACCGCTCAAGCTGCGTCGCAAGGTGCTCAGATGGGCCTTGCGTTGGGCCGGGCTCAAGCTGCTGGCCTCGAGTTTGCTGCGATAGCCGTCGATCAGCTCCGCGGTGCTCAGGTGCACATAGCTCAGCAGCTCATCCACCCGATCGCCGCGCTCAATGCCGTTGAGCCGCCATTGGCCGCTGCTGTCAACTTCGACATTGACCGCGTCGGTGTCGCCAAACAGATTGTGCATGTCGCCCAGGATTTCCTGATAGGCCCCGACCATGAACACGCCGAGCAGGTATTCTTCCCCCGCCTCTGGGGCGTGAACGGGCAGGCTCGAGTCGACCCCGTCCCGGTCCACGTACAGATCGATCCGACCGTCCGAATCACAGGTGAGATCGCGGATCACGGCGCGCCGTTCCGGACGCTCATGCAGCCGGGTCAGCGGCACGATCGGGAAAACCTGCTGGATGGCCCAGACATCGGGCAGCGACTGGAACACCGAAAAATTGCAGAACAGCTTGTCGGCAAAGCGCTCGCGCAAGTCATCCAGGCTGTCCCGGTGGTTGCGCACGCTCGGATCCAGGCTGTGCATCACCTCGGCGGAGATCGAGCGGTGCAGGTTCTCGGCCTGAGCGCGCTGCTGAATGCTCAGCTCGCCCAGGCCGAAAGCGGCCTGCAGCTGCTCCAGCAGGCCGTCGGCGTCCGCCAGTCGCTCCAGGGGCGGCAAGCGCCGGCCGGCGCCATGCAGTTGCCACAGTTCTTGCAGCGCGGCCGGCGCATCGGTAGCGGGCGGCTGCGGCGCCTGGACCTCGGCGCTTTCGGTATCGATGACATTGGTGACCAGCACTGCGTGGTGGGCGGTCAGGGCCCGGCCGGATTCGGAGATGATGTCGGGACAGGGCAGGCCGGCCTGCAGGGCGGCTTCGGCAAAGGTGTCCACGACTGCCGTGGCATAGTCCTGGAGGCTGTAGTTCATCGAGCAATAGCTGCGGGAACGGGTGCCCTCGTAATCCACGCCCAGGCCCCCGCCCACATCGATGCAATCGATCGGAGCGCCCAGGCGGCGTAATTCCACGAAGTAGCGCGCGGCTTCACGCAGGCCGCTGCGAATATCACGCAGGTTTGCGACCTGGGAACCCAGATGAAAATGCAGCAGGTGCAGGCTGTCGAGCAAGCCCTGCGTGCGCAGTTGCCTGACGGCATCCTCCACCTGTCCGGCCGAGAGGCCAAATTTGGATTTTTCGCCGCCGGTGTTCTGCCATTTGCCGGCGCTGATGCTGGCCAGGCGGATTCTCAGGCCGAGTTGCGGGACGACGTCGATCGCGGCGCTTTCGCTGAATATGTGCGCCAGTTCGGAGATTTTCTCGATGACCAGCGTGACTCGGTGGCCCAGTTGCTGGCCGATCAGGCCGAGGGCAATGTACTCCCGGTCCTTGTAGCCGTTGCAGATGACCGGGCGACCCGCAGGCAACAGGCCCAGCACGGCCAGGAGTTCGGGTTTGCTGCCGGCTTCCAGGCCGATCTCGCCACCGCGCAGGATCTGCTTGATCACATCGGCCTGTTGATTCACCTTGATCGGATATACCGGCGTATAGCGGCCGGGATAGTCCCGGCGGGCAATGGCCTGATCGAAAGCCGACTGCAACTGCACCACCCGGTCACGCAGGATGTGGGAAAAGCGCAGCAATACCGGAAGACGTAAGGATTCGGCGCCGGGACTGCGCAGAATTTCGCGCAGGGGTATCCGCGCAGCCCCGGCGATCACACACAGTTCGCCGAACTTGTTCACGGCAAAATAGCCAGCGCTCCAGTGCGGGATGTTGTAGAGCCGTTCGCCATCGGCTGCGGTAAAGCTTGTGCCACGCATGCGCCGTATACTTCCCTTTTTATTTGCCTCATGGGCAGTTGGAGTCAGGCGCGCATGGTAAACGAGAACGAGTGGTTTCTGGAGCCGATGGAAGACAAGGGAACCTTGTTTGGCCTCAAGCTGGGTACGCGCCTGCATCAGGAGCAGTCTGCGTTTCAGCATATCGAAATCTACCAGACCGAGACCTTTGGCAAGCTGATGGTCATCGACGGCTGCGTGATGCTGACCGACCGGGATAATTTTCTTTATCACGAAATGCTGACCCATCCGGCCCTGTGCCTGCATCCCCAGCCCCGGCGTGTCCTGATCATTGGTGGTGGTGACTGCGGTACTTTGCGCGAGGTGCTGCGCCACCCGGAGGTCGAGTCCGCGGTGCAGGTCGATATCGACGAGCGCGTCACCCGGCTGGCGGAGATTCATTTCCCGCTGCTGTGCGAAAGCAACGCTGATCCGCGGGCGCGATTGCTGTTCGACGACGGCATTGCCTATGTGCGCAATGCAGCGGATGCCTCCGTCGATCTGATCATCGTCGACAGCACCGATCCCGTGGGGCCGGCCGAGGGGCTGTTCAATCAGGCCTTTTACGCGCAGTGCCATCGCGCCCTGACTGCGGACGGCATCCTGGTGCAGCAAAGCGAATCGCCGATCCTGCATCTGGATCTGATTCGTCAGGTCCATGCTTCCATGCGGGCTGAGGGCTTTGCGGAAACGCAGCTGGTGAGTTTCCCGCAGCCGGTTTATCCGTCCGGCTGGTGGTCCGCAACACTGGCCGGGAAACAGCCTTTACGCGCAGAGGCCGACCCGCAACGTGTGGCGCAGATTGCCGAGCAGACCCGGTATTTCAATGCCCAGATCCTGCAGGCCGGGCTGGCGCTGCCTAATTTTGTACGGCAAGCCCTGGGCTAGAACGGTCATCTTCTGCGGCGCGGGCGCAGGCTTCGAGGGCCTGGGCCCGGGTGCGGTTGATCAGATCTTCGCGCTCCGCCGGGGAGATTAATCGCGGTTGGCCGTCCGGACCTGGCAGGGCCATATGCGCAGACGCATGGTAACGGCTGAGATTGGCTTTGAGCTCCTCACAAATTTCGCCGTGAGTGCCGGTATAGATGTCGGGCCTGGGAGTCGGCGCCGGCGTCGGCCGGGCCGTTGCCTGGACTGGCGCGGGCGGCGGGGTTTTAAGTACTTCCGCGCCCTGGCTGGGAGGACGGTCGCCGTAACGTACGTTGCCGGCCTGATCCACCCAGCGATAAACCGCAGCGTGGGCTGTTGCGCTGATCATCGCGGTCACAATCAACGGCAAAAAGCGCATGATTTTTCCTCCTGATTTGAGCGCTAATGTGACATCTGCGCGGCTGTGCGTCCAGCCCGGTCGCGCTTCGCGCAGTTTGTCTGGATTCAGGGCCTTGCGCTGCCTGCTCAGGCGCCGGGCGCTTGTGCCGCGCGGCGTGCGCCCCTGATCAGGCTGCGGAACAGCAGGATGATTTCTGCCTTGATCGCCGCCGCGTCGAGCCCGGTGTCGGCGGTCAGCCATTCCACGATCAGTTCCTGGGTGGCGCCGACCAGGGCGATGGCGGGCAGATGGTAATCGCGCTCGGGCAGTATTCCGGCCGCCACCAGATCATTGGCGGCGATGCTGACGAACTGGGCGAACTGGTGGGTGGTCTTGCGCCGCAAGGCTTCGAGCCTGGTGCTGACGCCCACCGATTCCACACTGCCGATCCGGGCTCGACGGGGATCGCCCAGGTAGTAATCCACAAACGCCTGCAAGCTGAGAAGGGCACGCTGCATGGGCTTATTGGGTTGTTCCAGGGCGGCCAGAACAACGCCGGTCACCTCTTCGCGTAATCGCAGCAGCAAGGCTTCGAGCAGGGCCTCGCGATTGCGAAAGTGCTGATAGAAATGCCGGGTCGTGACCCGGGCTTCGCTGCAAATCCTGTCCACGGGCGTGCTTTGGTAGCCCTGATTCGCGAACAGCTCGAAGGCCGTATCCATCAAGCGCTCGCGCCGCTCATTCTGGCGTTCTTCCGAACTCCGGCCGGCGTAACGTCTGGGGGCTTGCGCAGCACGATCTGACAGGCTCATCGGCGGACCTTAATACAAAAGCTGCCGATCAGGAAAGCCGCTGTTTCACCTCGTGGGGATTTGATTTTTGCGGTCGCAAATCCGCCTGCGTGTGGGATAGTACGTGGCCTATCTGCCATTTACACAGCTTATGCCGAGCACAATTCGCCCGATTTATCAGGCTCTGCCTGGTCTTGAAGCCCATCTGCCCTGCGCCGGGTTCGCGCAGCTGCCGACACCGGTGGAAGCACATCGATTTGACGGTCAGCGTGTCTGGGTAAAACGCGATGATCTCAGCCACCCGATTTACGGGGGTAACAAGGTGCGCAAGCTGGAGCTGATTCTGGCCGCGGCTCAGGCTGACGGGAAGGATCAGCTTATTACCTTTGGCGCGACGGGGACTCACCATGGGCTGGCCACGGCCATTTTCTGCAGGCAACTGGGCCTGGGCTGCGAGGTGCTGCTGTTCGATCAGCCGGACTCACCGCATGTGCAGCACAATCTGAGCCGTCTGGAACAGGAAGGCGCCCGCCGCGTTTTCTGTGGCAGCCTGGCCAATACCCTGCGTCGCTATTATCTGCACCCGGCCCGGCTGCGCCGGGGCAGCCAGTTTCTGTTCGCGGGTGGTTCCAACGAACTGGGGGTACTGGCTTTTATCAACGCGGCCCTGGAGCTGAAAGCACAGATCGACGCCGGCGAATGCCCGGTTCCGGCCCGGATCTACTGTCCGGTCGGCTCGGGCAGCACGATTGCCGGATTGACCCTGGGCATGGCCCTGGCCGAACTGCCAACCGAGGTGATTGGCGTGCGGGTCGCCGATTCGCATGTCGGTCCGATACCGGCCTGCACCGTGGGTTCGATTGCCCAGCTGATGGCGCGGACGGTGCGCTGGCTGGGGCGGCGTCACATCGACTGGCCGGCGGGCGTGCCGCAACCGCGTCTGGATGAACGCTGGATCGGCGCCGGTTACGGTCATCCCACGGTTGAAGCCGAAGCCGCGGTAGGGGCTTTCGAGTCAGAACTCGGCGTGCCGCTGGATCTGACCTACACGGCCAAAACCTTCGCCGCCGTGCGCGATGCAGCTGGATCCGACGCCACAGGTGGCCCGCTGCTGTACTGGCATACCTTGAGCTCGGCTGCCGAGGCTCAGGCCTGATCCCGTCGCCCAGGCCAGGCGAAAAAAAACCCGCGCAATGCGCGGGTTTCTGAGAGGACCCAGTCTGGCTTATTCGAACACGAAATGATCGTTGTTCAGGGCCATGGTGCTGCGAGGCCCGGCACTGATGGCATCCGCATGCGCGCCTTGACGCGGCAGGATGCGATCCAGATAAAACTCCGCCGTGCGCAGTTTGGCCTTGTAGAACTCCGGCGTTTCAATGCCTCCGTGCTCCAGCTTGTCATACGCCACCGCGACGATTTGCGCCCAGAAATACGCCATGGTGATGTAGCCGGAAAACATCAGGAAGTCGACGGCTGCCGCGCCAACCGCATCACGATCAGTCCGGGCCGCGAGCAGGATTCGACCGGTCAGATAATTCCATTTCACCGCCAGCTGGGACAGCTCGGTCACGTAGCGGCGCAGCACGCGGCGGCGGCGCGAGCCGGTCACCGGATTGTGCAGGGCGCAGAACTTGAGGATTTCGGCGGTGAATTCCGGAACCGCCTTGCCGCGAGACATGATGATGACCTTGCGGCCAAGGAAATCCAGCGCCTGGATTCCGGTCGTGCCTTCGTACAGGGTGGCGATCCGGGCATCGCGCACGATCTGCTCCATGCCCCATTCCCTGATGTAGCCATGACCGCCGAAAACCTGCACGCCGTGGTTGGCGGATTCGAAGCCCAATTCGGTCAGGAAACCTTTAAGAATCGGGGTCAGAAAGCCCAGTTTGTCATCAAAGGCCTTGTAGGCCGCTTCATCGCCCGACACCATCAGGTCGGCGTATTTGGCGCCGAAGTACAGCATTGCCCGACCGCCCTCGGTGATGGCTTTCTGGGTCATCAGCATGCGCCGCACGTCGCCATGATAGATCAGGGCGTCGGCGGGCTTGTCGGGCTCTTTCTTGCCCGACAGCGAACGCATGGAGCGGCGTTCCTTGGCGTAACGCAGGGCGCCCTGGTAGCTCAGTTCAGAATGCGCAATACCCTGGATCGCGGTGCCGATACGGGCGGTGTTCATGAACGTGAACATGCACTCCATGCCCTTGTTCTCCGGCCCCAACATCACCGCCTGGGCGCCGTCGAAATTGATCACGCAGGTGGCTGAGGCCTTGATCCCCATCTTGTGTTCAAGCGAGCCGCAGCTCACGTTGTTGGACTCCCCGACCGAACCGTCGGCGTTGATCTGCATTTTCGGCACGATGAACAGGGAAATACCGCGCGTACCTTCCGGCGCGCCCGGCAGACGGGCCAGCACCACATGGATGATGTTGTCGGTCATGTCGTGATCGCCGGAAGAAATGAAGATTTTCGTTCCGGTGATGCTGAAGGTGCCGTCACCATTGGGTTCGGCGCGGGTTTTGACCTGCCCCAGATCGGTGCCGCATTGCGGTTCGGTAAGACACATCGTGCCCATCCACTCGCCGCTGACCAGCGGGTCGAGGAATTTTTTCTTCTGCTCGTCGGTGCCGTGCAGGAAAATGGTGTTCATGGCCCCGATCGAAAGGCCGGGATACATGCTCCATGACCAGTTGGCAGTGGCCAGGATTTCATGTTTTATCAGGCCCAGGGACATCGGCAGGCCCTGACCGCCGTGTTCTTCGGGATGGGACAGGCTCGGCCAGCCGGCATCCCGAAAAGTGTCATAGGCTTCCTTGAAGCCTTTGGGTGTGGTCACCTGTCCGTCAACCAGATGACAGCCTTCTTCATCGCCGGACTGGTTGATCGGGGCGATTTCGCTTTCGGCAAACCGGGCGCATTCGTCCAGGATGGCGTCGACCACGTCCGGCGTGGCTTCTTCGCCGCCGGGGAGGGTCTTATAGTGTTCCGCGTAATCAAAGACTTCGTGCATCAGAAACTTCATATCGCGTAGTGGCGCTTTGAACTCGGGCATTCCAATTCTCCTGATATCGGTTACGACGGCGTCGCGAACGCCATGCTGCGACGACTCATTCAATAGTAGAGCGAGCATGTGACCGTCGGGTCACACAGACGCCGTATCCTAGCACCACACAATACCTTACCGTATGGTCAGGCGGCCTGCCGGCCAGGCACAAAGGTGTACAGGTGTTTTCAAAATGCTTGTTTTTCAATGCGTTCGGGCGCGTTTGCGCTGCTTGAGCCGGCTTCGTGAGAGCCGTTCGCACCGGCTGCGAAATTGGTGCAGTGCGCAAAAATATCCTCGTTCAGCCTTCTCCAAGAGGTCTCGCTGGGTCAGCTTGTGGTGCCGGCGCGCGCGATCGGGGCAGCGTCCTGCCGATGAATCCACTCCCGCACCGGTCCCCGGAACAGACTGCGCAGCAGCGGCGCCAGGGCCGTTGTGATCAGTCGCCGGGGCAGCGGCAGCCGCAAGCGGTCAAACTGGCGCAGCAGGCCGGGCTGGCCCAGGGCCTGATCGAGCACAAAAACGGGTTGCCAGGCATTGTCCAGGGTGTATTGCGCCATCTGCTCCCAGAATTCGGCGCGGTGCTCGGCCAGTTCCAGAATCAGATCGACGAAGGGCCCGAGTTGCAGGGCGCCGGCTTGGGCCTGTTCGGGATACAGGGCCTGTGCTCGCCTGAAGAACGCCTGCATGTCGGCGCGTCGTGCGCACATGATCAGCATCATCAGAAAATAGCGCCGCGCAGGCCCCTCGGCCTCGAAGCGTCGCGCCGAGGTATGGAGCTGCCCTGGCAGCAGGATCCAGCGCCCCTGGGAAAAGATTTTCTCGCTGATGGCCTGGTCTTCGAGGAAGGGCAAGCTTGCGTCGAATCCGCCGAGTTTATCGAGGAAGCCGGCTGCCAGCATCAGGCCTTGATCGCCATGGATGGTTTCGGCTCGATTCAGCTGGCTTTTGCGTTCCAGGTGGCGATACAGCCAACTCGCCCGATTATCTTGCCGATCAAATCGCAGGGCAAAATGACCGGCGCACCCTGGTGCCTCAGTTTGCAACCGGGCCAAGGCGGTGGCCAGCAGATCGGCGCGAGGCAGCCGCGAGTCGGCGTGCAGGAAAAGCAGCCAGGGGTGCCGCGCCTGCGCTCGGCCCTGATTCATCTGTGCGCCGCGGCCCGGTTTGCCTTGAACCACTCGAGCGCCACATGACCGGGCCAGCGCCAGGGTTCGGTCACGACTGCCGCCGTCGGCAACGATGGTGTCCAGATCCAGGCCGCGCTGTTTGCCCAGGTCCGCGAGCAGGGTGGTTAGGGCGGCCTGCTCATTCAAAGCGGGAATAACAACGGATAAGGCCAGCGATGGCTTGGAGGACACCAGATACGACCCGGATAGGCAGGGGCAGCCAATATATCAAGCCCCGGCAGTTGCCCCGAGGCGGATAAAAAAGAGCCGCACCAGAGATTGGCGCGGCTCGCCTGCCCCGGATAGTAGCGGGAGGGCCTCTACGCCGGCGCAGGAACTGCGGTCACAGTCATTTGGGGGGGGGCTGTGACTGACTTTGAGCATAGCGACAGCATGGTTCTCCGGATATAGGCGAATCGCGGTCAATGGTGTGCGCTTTTTCCTACGCGTGAGCGCGGGGCAAGTCTTAAACCAGCAGGAGCACCACCAGGGCAAGCAGCAGCCCCAGAATGAGCAGCTTGTGCCAGAGGGCCAGCCGTGGAGTCGGCGGTTCAGCTGGCCGCGTATGTTCGTCGAGCCAGCGCAGTAGCAAGTGGCGATTGCGCTGATTGGCCTGCCAGACCAGATCGAAGGCGTCGCCCAGCAGGGGAACCGCGCCGAGAACCGCCTCTATTCCCAGATTGCCCAGCATTTTGAGCTGTACGTCCGCTGGCGCCTTGACGCTGCGGGCCTGCCACAGCATCCACAAGCCGAGCAACAGGCCAATGGCATCGCCAATACCGGGAATCAGGCCGATGACCGGGTCAAGTCCCAGCCGCAGTCGGGTGCCCGGAATGGCAATGGCCGAGTCCAGCACGGTGGCCATGCGCGTGAGGCGCTCGCGCACCACGGCGGGATCCGCGGGCTCGTTGCGAATGAGAGTCGACAGGGTCATTCCGTTAGACTACGTCAACTCGTAGATTCAGGGGGAATGGTCATGTTGGGGAAAATCGTGTGGTTGCTGACCTGGTGGCTGCGCAAACCTCTGTTGGCTGGCATCAAAGCGCAAATTTCTCCCAAGAAACTACACGCGGCGCTGGAACTGGATCCAAACATTCCGGTCTGTTACGTGCTCTCGACGCGCAGCTATGTGGACCGCTGGATACTTGAGAGCGTGGTACGGGCGGAGGATCTGGTGCCGGTCCGCAAAAGCCGCAATACCCTGCCAGAGCAGGGTAAGGCCGTGTGCCTGTACCTGCCCGCTTTGCTGGATCAGAAAGGGCCGCTGGCGCAGCTGTACCAGCAGGCTTGCGCCGAGAAGAATTTCGACCTGCAACTGGTGCCGGTTTCACTGTTCTGGGGTCGGGACCCAGGCAAGGAAACCTCGCTGTTGCGGATCTTGTTCTCGGACGCTGAAAACCCCGGTTACCTGCACAAGTTCCTGATCATTCTCGCCAATGGGCGGAACATCGTGATGAACTTCGGCAAACCGATCCGGTTTCGGGAGTTTGTCGGTGATGCGGAGAATTATGATCGCATTGCGCAGAAGTTGGTGCGGCTGTTCCGCTTCCACTTTCGTCGCCAGCGCAATGCCACCCTGGGGCCCAGCTTGTATTCGCGCAACCAGGTGACCCAGGCCATTCTGGCCAATCCGGGCGTACGCGC
>JBFJVB010000028.1:0-29220 GCA_041624435.1 Oceanococcus sp.
CGCCGCTTCAAGCTCGACCATGGCGACCCACCCTGGACCGGACTTGGGAAGGTTTCAGCTGCGGGTGTGGGCCATCGTCAATACGCGCATAATCACGGCCCGGCGCGCAGCCACGCTGTATGCGTTCCGTCCAACTTGCTCAGCCCTCCTGCCTATGTCTCACACCCCCACCAGCCGCGTCAGCCGTGAATCCCCGCTTACCCAGTTGCTGCGCCGCTACGGCGTGACGCCCGCGCTGTCAAACGCGGCGACGGTGGCGCTGAGCCAGCGCGCCCGGGTCAATCCGGACCCGCGCCGGGACATCATTCTGGCCGGCCTGCTCGCAGCCGGCGCCTATGTGATCCTGTCCCTGGCTGGAGCTGGCTCCCATCCTTACCTGGCTTTGCTGCTGGGTGCCGGTCTGGCGCTGCTGGTCAGATGGCGGGACCGCTCCGGCCATGCCGCAATCAAATCCGATTGCGAGGCCCTGATGAATCTGACCCGCCGGCAGATCGATTTCCAGGCCCTGGCCCGGGACATCTATGCCGCAGACCCGGCTCTGGCCGAAGATCTGCGGGCCGTGCTCGTGGTTGGCGCCACCAACCCCGCCGATTTGAGTGACTACAGCATTCTTCATCTGTGGGAATGCGTGCGCGTCCGGGCTGCGGAGTGTGACCAACACCCCGCCCTGCCGGGCTAATCATCCGTCAGTTGGGAGAGACGCAAAAAGCCAGCAGGCCAGACCGAAACGCTACACTCCTGGTTCCTCAACTCGTCGCTGGCAGGAGATCAATCATGAGCGTGCTGCAGGAATTCAAGGATTTCGCGATCAAGGGCAATGTGGTCGATATGGCGGTCGGGGTGATCATCGGCACCGCTTTCGGCAAGATCGTCTCGTCCTTCGTCGCCGATGTGGTGATGCCACCGATTGGCGTGTTACTGGGTGGGGTGAATTTTTCCGATCTTGCCCTGGTCGTCAAACCGGCCAGCGCCGAGTCCGCGGCGGTGGTCATCGGCTACGGAAGATTCGCCCAGACGGTGATTGATTTCGCAATCATTGCCGCGGTCATTTTCCTGGTCGTGCGGCTCATCAACTCGCTCAAGCAGGCCCAGCCGCCGGTCGAGAAAAAACCCGCGCCCCCTTCCGCGGAACAGGTGCTGCTCACCGAGATCCGCGATCTGCTGAAAAAATAGCTTTGTGCCCGCGACCAGAACCCGTATGAACCACAGCTAAGCCCATCCGCTCGCAGCCGGGCCGGCAACGGCTCCGAACGGCGCACGGACAGGTAGAATGGGCAAGGTGAAATCCGGGAATCGGCCATGTTCTATCTGATCTACGTGAGTTCCGCGGTCAAGCTCATGGATGACGATGAGCTGATCGAATTGCTCCGGCAATCCCGGGCCAAGAATCAGCGCCTGGAGATCACTGGCATGCTGCTCTACAAGGGCGGCAATTTCATGCAGATGCTCGAAGGCAGGCAACAAACCGTACTCGAGCTGTACGCGACCATTTGCGCTGATGTGCGACACAAAGGGGTGATCACGGTCCAGCAAGCCAGGATTGCTCAGCGTAATTTCCCCGACTGGACCATGGGATTCCAGAACATGGACAAGATTGTCGATGCTCAGTTTGAAGACTACATCCGTGACAATCTGACCCTGAGGTCTTTCGCCGAAGATGCGCAGAATGCGTATCACTTCATGGTGCAATTCAATCGCTTCAATCGTTAGACCGGCGCGACGGCATCGCCACCAATCGATGCACCGCGACCCTGAACTGATCCGCCCCGCTCGCATCAGGCTTGACGCGAAATCATATTTGCGCATAATTCATCAAATATGAAGCTCGGTCGAAGCATCCGGGTCTGCCCGCGCTGGTCCTGAGCTGCATGCGCCAGCGTCACTCCACCCACAGAGGACCGCCCTCATGAACGAGCAGCTGGTCCAACAGGCGCGCCGGGCATTGCGTCGGCTGGCCTATCCGCTGGCCCGGATTCTATTGCGCTACGGTGTCAGCTTCGATGAATTCGAACTCATTGCCAAGCGCGCCTATGTGGATGTGGCTGCGCGTGAATTCAGTCTCACCACACGTCCGTCGAGCAAGTCTCGAATTGCCCTGCTCACGGGCCTGAATCGACGTGAGGTCGCGCGCATTCTGGCCATGCAGGCAGATCCGCAACCGCGCAGTGCCGAATCCTTCAACCGCAGTGCCCGCATCGTCGCCAGCTGGGTGCGCGACCCACGCTTTCAGGATGCAAGCGGCGCCCCCGCTGTATTACCCATCGATGCCGCCGAACCCAGCCTGGCCATGCTGGTGCAGAGCCATGGCACGGACATTCCGGTGATGACGGTCCTGCGCGAGTTGAAGAATGCCGGCGCCGTGGAAGAAACCAGCGATGGTCGGCTGCGCCTGCTGCGCGCCGGCTACATTCCCAGCGCCAGCGAAATCGACAAGCTGGAACTGCTGGGTACCGATGTCGCCGCGCTGCTGGCGACGATTGACAACAACCTGGCCAACCCAGGCCAGGCGCTGTTCCAGCGCAAAGTGAGTTTTCCGCAGCTGAGCCCGGCCGGTGTCGCGGTCCTGCAAAAGCGCGTACATGAACACGGCCAGCGCCTGCTGCTGGAACTGGATGAGGAATTGGCTCAGTTCGATCGGCCGGACCGCGCGGATGGCCATTTCGCCGGCCTGGGCATGTATGTTTTTGTTCAACCCCCCAAGGAGGGGCAGTCGTCATGAAAGGGATTCTGTTAGTGAACAGCCGCCACCTGCACTGGCTGGCGCTGTGCTGTGCGATCGCAGTGGTATTCAGCGCCTGCGGTGGGCGCAGCGCGGATATTACCGGCACCGGGGATAATCCCGATGCCCAGCCCGCCAGCGAAGAAGGTGAAGTGCAAGGCTACGGCAGCCTCATCGTCAATGGCACGCATTACCGAACCGACGCGGCCACCCGGATCGAGATCGACGGTGCGCCGGCCAGCGAATCCGAGCTGGCCCTGGGCATGGTGGTTAGCGTCGAACTTGCCAGCAGCGAGCTGGGCAAGGACGCGGCGCTGGCCCGGGCCATCATCACCCGGACGCCGGTGGAAGGACCGATCGAAGCGATCGACCGCACTCGCAATCAGTTCACCGTCCTGGGCGTAACCGTGCAAGCCGATCAGTTGACGCGGATTTTCTCCGCCGACAACCGCGCCGCCCGACTGGCGGATCTGGCCATCGGGGATATCATCCAGGCTGGCGGGTTTCGCCGCGCCAGCGGTGGTTTTCTGGCCAGCTTCATCCGTCAACGGGCACCGCGCAGCGAGGCCTTCGTACTCCGCGGGCGGATTTCCGAGCTGGATGAAGCGCAGCTGCGCTTCAGACTCAACGAGGTGACGGTGGACTACGCGTCGGCCAGCGTGATGCCCGACTCGGGCCAGCTCGAAAACAATGCTCTGGTGGAAGTCATCGGCCAGACCGACAGCCAGGGAGCGCGCTTCATGGCCGAGCGCCTGACCCAGCTCGCCGACGCCAGCGCGGCCCGGCGGCTGCGCAGTGGCGTACAGGGCGTGGTGCGCTCCATCGATCCCTCCAGCAGCTGCCCGAACCTGCGCCTGGTGGTCAATGATCAGGCGATCAGAACCACACCGGACTCGCGGTATGAAAACGGACGGTGCACCGACATCGAGGTCGAGGGTCGCCTCCAGGCCCGTGGGCGCCTGGACGTGGACGGCAGCCTGGTTGCCGATGAACTGATTCTGGCCCCCGCACTCACGGCCATCGCGATCGCCCAACTCCAAGGCCTGACCGTAAGTTCGTCACCCGCCGAGAATGGCCCGCTGTGTACGCTGCGGATTCTGGGCGATCTGCCGATTGAGGTTGTGCGCCAGACGCGTCAAGGCCCGCGCGAAACCGATGGCCGCAGTTACGGCTGTGCGGATGCGCAACTGGGCGATGCGGTGCTGGTGGTGGGCGAATTTGTTGAAGAAACCGGTGCTGAACGCATCCAAGCCGCCTTGCTGCAAAGGGCGCCCGAATTCCAGGATGTCCCGGCCCAGTTTGGCGACTTCAGCCTCGCGGCAGGCCAGCTCCAGGAGCTGAACCCGCTGGCCCGTCGTTTTCGGCTGCTGCGCACCCGCGTGCAGATTTCCGATGACACGGATTTCGGCGACTCCAGCGAGCAGGCATTCTTCGCCCAGGCCCGCGTGGGCGACTTTACCAGCGTGCTGGGACGCTGGAACGGCAGCTTTATCGAGGCTTTGGCGGTACGCCGCAGTTTCGACCGGGAATTCCGCTGAAGCAGGGGTGGGTCGCGGTCTAGTGCGACGCCCTGGATTCATCGGCTGACAGCGCCATGTGCTCGCCCTGAGGTGATCCGCCGAATAGCCGCGAGATCACGCGGCGCGGCATGCTGCGCCCGGCTTCCTCGGCCTCCAGTTCGGCCTGCGCCGCATGCTTGGCGTCTTCCCAGGCGGCGGCGAAACCGGGCACGGCCACCAGCACCCGACGCTCGGCACGCAGCAGGATTTCCACCTCGCGCTGGGCATGTCGGCCCGGCTCCTGATTCAGATGGGCAATCTTCATCCGCAGCTGCTCGTTGTCCCTTTCCAGCTGGGCCTTGCTGGCGCGGAGCTGATGAATGGAATCAGCTTCCAGCTCCATCCGCTCGCTCAGATGACGCTGGAAACGGCGCAACTTCATCTGTCCGCGGCGGACTTTCAGCGCGGCCAGTCCGGCCAGGACCAGACCAGGAATCAGGCCCCAGGTAAAGGGGTGGAGCAGCATGTCCAGAAACATCGCAGAGCCTCTTCAGTGAAGTTCGCGTGCGAGGGATGGCTCCCGCGGCACGACCGTTGAAAAGGCTTATCATCCCGGCGCCGCGTGAAGGAAACGCAAGCAGCCGGCACGCCCTGCCCCGCCTAGCGTTTCGCCGCCAGCAATCGCAGCTGCGTGGCGCGGCTCTTGCGTCGCCCTGGCCGGGCCTTGACCCGAACGTAACTGCCATCCGGCTGCCCCTCCCAGGCCTGGGTTTCATCGGCCACATAGCATTTGAGCTCGCGAACAACCCGCTCGCGCAGCTTGCGCTCCAGCAGGGGAAAGGCGATCTCGACGCGCCGGAAAAAATTCCGCTCCATCCAGTCGGCACTGGAACACCAGACTTCGGGCTGGCCGGCATTCTCGAAATAAAACACCCGCGTATGCTCCAGAAAACGTCCGACTACCGAGACCAGGCGGATGTTCTCCGACAGGCCTGGGACGCCAGGGCGCACGCAGGTCATGCCGCGGACCACCAGATCGACCTTGACCCCGGCCTGCGACGCCCGGTACAGGCTGGCGATGCTGTCCTTCTCCACCAGTTGGTTCAGTTTCAAGATGATCCGCGCCGGCGCGCCCAGGCGGGCATTTTCAATCTCGCGCTCGACCCGCTCCAGCAGTCCCTTGTGCAGGGTAAAAGGCGAGTGCAGCAGGGATTCCAGCTTGGCCAACTTGCCCAGACTGGTGAGCTGCAGGAACACCCGATGAATGTCCCGACCGATCGCCATGTTCGCGGTCAGCAGGCCATAGTCGGTGTACAGACGACTGGTCCGGGCATGGTAATTGCCGGTGCCCATGTGCACGTAATTGCGCAATCCGGCGTCTTCGCGGCGCACCACCAGAATCATCTTGGCGTGGGTCTTGTGTCCGACCACGCCGTAGACCACGTGCGCGCCGGCTTCCTGCAAGGTTTCCGCCAGATCGATGTTCTCGGCTTCATCAAACCGGGCGCGCAACTCGATCACCACGGTCACTTCCTTGCCGGCCCGCGCGGCCTGCACCAGGGCATCGACAATGGCCGAATTGGCGCCGGTCCGATACAGGGTCTGCTTGATCGCCAGGACCTTCGGATCCTTGGCCGCCTGGCGGAGAAAGTCGATCACCGGCGCAAAGGATTCGAACGGGTGGTGCAACAGGATGTCGGCCTTGCGAATCGCCGCGAACAGGTCCGAGCCACTGGCCAGGCTGGCGGGCACCCGCGGGTTAAACGGTTCGAAACTCAGATCCGGCCGATCAATCATGTCCGACAGCTTCATCAGGCGGTTCAGATTCACCGGCCCATTGACCTGATACAACTGTTCGGCGCGCAGCCCATGCACTTGCAACAGGTAATTGCACATCAGCTCGGGACAATTGTGCGCAACCTCGATACGCACCGCGTCACCGAATTGCCGGCCAATCAATTCGCCTTCCAGGGCCAGCAGCAGATCATCGACCTCTTCCTCATCCACAAACAGGTCGGAATTGCGCGTGACCCGGAACTGATAACAGCCGGTGACTTTCATGCCGGGGAACAGCTCCGCGACATAGGCGTGAATCACCGAACTGAGAAACACGTAATCCGATGGGCGGCCACCGCAAAACTCCGGCGGAATCTGGATCAGTCGGGGCAGGGCACGCGGCGCCTGCACGACCGCCATGTTGGCGCTGCGGCCGAATGCATCCTTGCCTTCCAGCGAGACGATGAAATTCAGGCTCTTGTTCAGCACCCGCGGAAACGGATGCGCCGGATCCAGGCCAATCGGTGACAGGATGGGCAGCAGCTCGGTTTCGAAATACTCGCGCAGCCAGGCGTCCATTCGCGCATCGGCGGCGAATTCGCGCCGACGAACGAAGCGAATCTGTTCCTGGGCCAGGCGCGGAATCAGGACCTCATTGAGCACCCGGTACTGCTCATCGACGATCTTGTGCGCACGCTGGGAGATCTCGCTGAGCAATTCCGCCGGGGACTTGTTGTCCGGCCCCCCGGTACCCGCGCCGGCCTTGAGCTTCTGGTGCAGGCCGGAGACCCGCACTTCGAAGAACTCATCCAGATTCGAACAGGAGATGCACAGGTACTTGAGCCGCTCCAGCAGCGGCACGCGGCCATCGCGGGCCTGGGCCAGCACCCGCCGGTTGAATTCCAGCAGGCTGAGTTCGCGGTTGAAATAATTCTCCGGCCGGCTGGCGGCTTCGACGCTGAGATCCGTGGTAGTACTGGTGTCCATGCGCCTGGGAGTCTAACCCACCAGCCCGCGGCGTCGCCGCAACCCGGCCAGGGCCAGACCCAGCAAGCAGATACCGGGCACGCCGCCACCTCCGCCGCTGCCGCCAGGTGGCGCGGTGGGCCTGGGCGTTGGCGCCGGGGTGGGCGCCGGCGTCGCGCTCGGACCAAGAGCCACCTGCCCGTTACAGGCCGGCACGCTGGGCGCACGTGCGGGCGAACTCCCATCCGTACCGTCGTGGGTCAGGGCCCCGGAAAAATCCGGATCCAGCCAGTAGCGCAGCTGCTGATCACAGGCCAGGCCCTCGGTCCAGGCAATATGCAAGCGGCCATAGAAATCGGCCTCGTTGAGCGAGGCGCAGGACGCTCCGCCCCCCGACAGCACGCCGACGAGCCGCCCATCCTGATTCCACAGCCCGGAGCCTGAAGAACCCGGCTCGGTCGTTCCCTGCGCCCAGATCACTGCCCAGGTCAGGGTCCGGTTCTGGTCAATATCCGCCAGGGCCGGCTGTACGGGTGTATCGAAAATGCTCAGGGATTTTTCATTACCGCTGGGATGATGCACGCCCACACCACTTTGCGCGCCCAGCAAGCCCACGTCCCAGCCCGACCAGTACGGCTCGAAACTGCTGGGCAAGACCGCCGGATTGGCCGCGGAACCGGCCACCAGCAAGGTGAAATCAGAGCTGGGGCCATCCGCCAGGAATTCCACGCCGCTCACGCTGGTACTGGCGCTGGGCGCGCGGTGCACGTGATCGCCGGGCTGGACGCAGGTCGAGTACTGGTATTTCCAGTACACCTGGACCGAATCCTGGTTGCTTGAATCGATGCCGCAATGGTCGGCGGTCAGGATGTACGGGGTGCGATCATTGCGGGTGTTGTTGACCAGCAGACCGGAACAGGAAAACAGGCTGTTGCCCTCGACAAATTGCAGCAACACCGTGCTGCGCACCTGGTTCTGATAGGGATTGGCGGCCCCGCAAGCGACCCCGATATTGCAGTCACCGGATTTGCTCGGCGCCCCCAGGGCCTCGCGAAAGCCGTAGTACACCGTCCCCAGACCGAGCCGTGCGGGGGCATTCAATGGCGCATCCATCCGCAGGGTCACCGACTCGCCCTTCAGGCTGCCGGTCCACAACTGCCCGCCGCGCACGTGCTTTGCGCTGTACGGTCCCTGCCGGGATCCGTCCGAACCACGCAGCAGCAGGGTGCTGTCGGCCGGTAACTGAGCATGGGAAAAACGCAGGCTCAGCGCGTCTGCGCCGTCGGCGAACACTTCCGCCTCCCAGACTCGGCGACCATCCTGCTCGAACCAGACTCCATCGACGGCGCTGTCCAGCTCCAGCGGCAAACCGATACCGACCCGGTACGGGCCTGAACTGGGCGCCAGCGCCGCGGCGATCTGCTGGGCACTGGGCGCGGGGACGCTGTACAGCGGCGAGGCCAACACGGGCGAAGTGACCAGCAACCCGGCCCAGATCAACAGATGACGCATGCGCAGATACCTTGACGACGGAGGAAAAGTGTACCCCAATAAGCTGGCTCGACTTGCGGTCGCGATGCGGATTCGCAATCCAGCCCGCCCTTTCTCAGCCAGCGCCGTGACTATGCATATCCCCCCCTATCCTGCCGACCAACCTCCCGGCTTCACCGCCGCCAGCCTGGACCGGCAGGGACATTGGCGACAGGAACCGGAGCAGCTTGCAAAACAGCTGGAAACGGCAGGCATCATCCTGGTGCACCGCTACAAGATGCCGATTCAAGGCCGCCACATCCATCTGCTGCCCGCGCGTGATTTTACCGATCAGCTGGACGCGGCAATCTGGCTGGGCATGTGGCAGGAGCGCTCGATCTACGCCCTGGATATTTCCGCCCAGGAGCCAGCGCAGTGGCCGGAGCTGGATTTTTCCGACCTGCGCGGCGCGGCGATGCGTTTGCAGGCCGATGACGCCTCGGTGCTGGCCTATGCGCGGGCGATGATCTACTGGCAGCGTCAGCACCGCTACTGCGGCCGGTGCGGCACCGCGACCAGCGCCGGCCTGGCCGGTCACGTGCGGCGCTGTCCGCAGTGCGAGGTCGAACACTATCCGCGTACCGACCCGTCGATGCTGGTCCTGGTCAGCGACGGATCCGGGCGCTGCCTGCTGGGCCGTCAAGCCAGCTGGGGCAAGGGCTTCTGGTCCGTTCTGGCCGGATTCGTGGAACCCGGCGAAGGCATCGAGGATGCGGTGGTGCGTGAAGTCTGGGAAGAAGCCCGCATCCGGGTGACCGGAATGCGCTACATCGCCTCCCAGGCCTGGCCCTTCCCGGCCTCCGTGCTGCTGGGTTTTCACGCCCTGGGCATTGCGGACCCGCCGCAGGTTGATCAGGATGAACTGGAAGCCGCAGCCTGGTTCAGTCGCGAGGACATCCGCAACGGCATCGCTGCGGGCAGCCTGCTGGTACCGCCACCGTTCACCCTGTCTTACCGGCTGCTGGAAGAATGGTTTGACCTCGACAGCCCCGTTCCGCTGGGCGACTGTGTGAAAGGGCGCTACGCGGACCGCTCCTGAGACCGGAGCGCTTCACGCGCCAGCACAGCCCCGCCAGCAACAACAAGCCCAACCCATCCGGCGCCCCCGAACCACCACCACTTGCCGGGGTGGGGCTGGGCGTCGCGGTCGGGGCCGGAGTGGGGGTCGGAGTTGGTGTGGGGGTCGGAGTTGGTGTGGGCGTCGGGCTCGGCGTCGGGCTGGGCGTCGGGTTTGCCGGCATACCACTGACGCAACCGGGCACCCTGGGCACCGCGCTGGCGCTGTTCTGGTCCACCCCGGCCAGTTGCTGCAGGCCGCTACCGTTCGGATCGAGCCAGTAACGCAGCTGAGTATCGCAGGTGCTGCCGCCTGTCCAGGCGACATTCAGGCGGCCGTAAAAATCCGGCTCGTTGGGGCTGGTGCAGGACGCACCACCACCGGACAGCACGCCGACCGCCCGGCCGGCCTGATCCCACAAGGCCGAGCCGGATGAGCCCTGTTCCGTGGTGCCCTGCGCCCAGAACACGCGCCAGGCATCGACCAACTGCTGATCGACCTGCTCCCGCACGGCCTGAGCCGCGGTATCAAACACGCTGATTGCTTTTTCACCGCCCTGGGGATGATGCACGCTGACCCCACTGCTGGCCGGGCTCGCGCCGACATTCCAGCCCGACCAATAGGGTTCGAAACTCGCCGGGGGCACGAGTGGATTGGCCGCGGTCCCCAGCACCAGCAAGGTGAAATCCGACGCTGAGGCATCGGCCAGAAATTGCGCCCCGCTGATACTGAATGTCGGGCTCGGACTGGAATGCGCATGCGCGCCCGGTTGGGTGCAGCTATTGCGCTGGTATTTCCAGTAGGCCTGCACCGAATCCTGATTACTCGCATCAATACCGCAATGTTTTGCGGTCAGGATGTACGGCGTCAGATCCTGGCGGGCATTGTTGGCCAGAAAACCCGAGCAGGCGATGGTAAATCCCTGGTCCGAGAACTGCAGCAGCACCGTGCTGCGAATCTGCTGCTGATGCGCATTGCCTGCGGCGCAGGCGACATCGATATTACAGCTGCCCGATTTGGCCTGCACCCCGCGGGCATCGCGAAACCCGTAATAGGCCTTGGCCAGGCGCAGCCGCGCCGACGCCTCGGCCGGCAGACTCAGCCGCAAACTGATGCGCTCACCGTGCAGCAAAGCCGTCCACAACCGCCCCGAACGCAGTTGCGCGTGGGTGTAGGGGCCTTGCATCGAACCATCTTCGCCGCTCAGGGTCAGCTCTGCCCCCTCCGGCAAGCTGATCTCGGAAAAATGCAGGCTGAGCGATGTGGCGCCGGCGGCATGCAGGTCCGCGCTCCACAGACGCCGGCTACCTGTTTGCGACCAGACCCCGTCCACCGCGCTGTCCAGGCTGACCGGCACCGCCACCGCAAATCGATAACCGCCGCGCACGGACTCTCCCGCGGCGGCCAGCTGCTGCGCACTGGGTACGGGCACGCTGTACAGCGGCGCGGCAAACACGGGCGCACTGACCAGGAGCAGGGCGACGTAAAGGTATTTCATCAGTGATTCCGGCGGGGGTAGGTCGCCGCCAGTGTAGCGCAGGCCTGGCCTACGGTGATCTATCCCAGAGTGGGACGGCGCCGTTCGCCACGCGCCGCGACCAGCGCCGGCGCCGTGCCTTCGAACTTGCGCTTGAGGGCGGCCTCATTCCGGAGCCAGGTGGACAGATCCTGGGCGCCAAATTCGGGCGAGAAGTACTCGCCCATCGCCAGCCCGACGCCGAGCGCGCGCAAACGCTCGACATCGGCTTTCTTGCGCACGCCCGCGGCGCGCAGGGTGCAACTCAGAATTTCAGCGGTACCGGCCAGGCCGCGCACCACGGCATCGCTCGCCGGTGTGTGCAATTGAACCAGACGCGCGTCCAGGGCTGCGGTCCTGGCAGCCAGGTCGGCACCATGGGTCACGACCTGGCTGCCGCTGGAGAAGTCGCTGGCATGCAGGCCCATGCCGGCCTCGCTCAGCGCCCGGGCAATCTTGCGACAGGCCGGCAGTTGCCAGATCGCATCCGACATCTCCAGCATCAACTTGAATGGCAGGCGGGTGACCGCTTTGGGAAAGGCTTTGACGAAACTGCGCGACTGCAACTCCTGGGGATCCACCTGAATCCAGACGGCCCAGGCCTTGGGGCCCTGCAACTGGGCCAGACGCTGCAGGCGCCACTGGTTGAGCGGCCCTTCCAGATGGACCCGACGGGCGAGCCGACGCAGCTCATCGTCATGCAGAACAGGCATGCCATCAGGCATCCATTGCATTCGCGCCTGCACCCCTACCGTGGTCTCGGTGCGCAAATCCACCACCGGTTCAAGGCGCAGATCCAGCGCATCGGTGGCAATCGCCGTCTCCAGCGCCAATGCCAGATTGACCCGGTCCTTGGCGCGTTGCTCGGTGACGAACGGTTCGCCAGGCTGGTGGCGGGCCTGCTCCTGACCATGCCGCGCGTCGACCAGCACATCAATCAGTTCATGGTAAATCCGCAGATCCGGCAGCACCGTCACCAGTACCGGCGGGTGCAGCTCCTGCTGATCCAGCTTGTAGGGGCGGCCAAGCAGATCCTGGGCTCGCCGCGCTATGGCCAGCACCTCTTCCCGATCATTGACCTGAGTCAGCAGTAACAGGTAGCCGCCTCCGGAGGTGCGGGCCAGATCCAAAGGCCAGTCACAGACGGCAGCCAGACGCTCGGCCACCGCATTCTGCAGACGATCATGCAGCGCCTGACCATGCCTGGAGGCGATCACTCCGGCATCGTCCAGACGCACAAAAATGGCTGCCACCAGCGCGCCACTGCCGCCGGCGTGACGGCGCAGTTCCTGAGCGATCAGGGCTTCGCCCAGGGCGGCACCGGCCAGGCCGGTGACCGGATCCTGCAGGCTGGTCGCGGCCAGGGCGGGATCTTCACTGCCCGGATTCAGGGTGCAGATCACCGCCAGGACCTCACCGTCGGCGGCCCGCAGGATCACGGGCTGTACCGCCACTTCGCGCACCGCCTTGACCGACTTGACCGCGATGCTCACGCGCTCGACGTAGCCCGCGCCGTGCAGCCGGGTGGCGGTATCCAGATAGTCCACATCCAGCCCCAGGACCTGCACAAGATCCTGACCCAGAACCTGATAACGGCGCCGCTCCAGCAGGCGGATCGCCGCGGGGTTGGTGGCCTGGATTCGCCCCTCGCCATCGGCGATGATCAGCGGCTGCTTGCTGGCGTGAATGATGTCCGGGGTGATCGTGCCGGAAATCCGCCGTGGCCCGGGTTTCAGCCACAGCAGGACAAACAGGACCAGATAGGCCGGCGTGCTGATAAACAGCCCCCAGGGCTGCAAGCCCCGACCGAAGAACCAGGCCGCGTCAACGGCCCAGGCCAGCCCCAGTGCCAGCAACACGAACAACAGGATGCCCATGCGCTGACGGTCTTGCGGCTTGTTGCGCCGCACCCATTGCAACAGCGTGTCGAGCACCGCCGCAAGCCACAGCGTTCCCGCCCAGGCCAGCAGCAAGGTGGCTGCCGCAGGCAGGCGCAGATCGTAGCCCCAGGGCGCATCAACCGACTGCCACTGGCCGCGCAACCACACCCCGAAACCGAGGGCCGCAAGCGCCAGCACGCCATTGACCAGCAGCAGCATCTGGCGCAGCAAGCCGATGTTGGCGACCGCGACACTCAAGGGTAACAGCAGCGCTGGCAGCAGCAACCAGCCAAGCCACCATAGCAAGGCCCAATGCGTGGCTCCGTACTGCGCAAACAGGCCCAGGCTGGCACCGCTGACGCCCAGGCCCAGACCGAGCAGGACCGCCCACAGTCCGGTCCGTGACTGCAAGGTCCGGAAACTCAGCAAGACGGCGGCGCAGACATTAACTCCGGCAGCAATCTGCAGGATTTGGGGGAAATTCAGTTCCATCGCTGTTCAGGGCCCGTAATCACATCCAAGGCCGCTCGACCGGCCGGTTTCAGGTGGTCAATACCCGTTTGACCGCCTCGCGCCACCCAGCATAACGCGCGCTCATCTTGGATTCCTCACGACCCGGCTCAAAACGTGCCTGGCGTTGCCAGCAGGCCGCGATCTCATCGAGGTCGCGATACAGGCCGACTTGCAGGCCGGCGAAGAACGCAACGCCCAGCGCGGTGGTTTCCAGCACGACCGGACGCTCGATAGGAATGCGCAAGGTGTCGGCCAGATACTGGACCAGCCAGTCGTTCGACACCATGCCACCATCGACCCGCAGCGTTTGTGGCGGCGCGGCATCCTCGGCCATCGCATTGAGCAAATCCTTGGTCTGGTAGCACACAGCCTCCAGCGCCGCGCGGGCGATTTCGGCGAAACCGCTGGCGCGGGTCAGCCCGATCAGCGCCCCGCGGGCGTCAGGATCCCAGTATGGCGCCCCCAGGCCAGTGAAAGCCGGCACCAGATACACGCCGCCGGTCGATTCAACGCTTTTTGCGAGTTTTTCGGTATCCGCCGCGTGGCCGATCAGCTTGAGGCTGTCGCGTAACCACTGTACCGCCGCACCGGCGACAAAAATGCTCCCTTCCAACGCATAGGTGGGTTTGCCATTGAGCCGGTAAGCCACGGTGGTCAGCAGGCGGTTATGCGAGCGGACAAACTGCTCGCCCACATTCAACATCATGAAACAACCGGTGCCGTAGGTGCTTTTGACCATGCCCGGTGCAAAACAGGCCTGCCCCACCGTGGCCGCATGCTGGTCACCCAGGATCGCCCCAATCGGAATCGGGGCGCCGAGATGACTGGCCTCGATGGTGCCAAAATCTGCCGCCGAATCCAGCACTTCGGGCAGCAGCGCCTTGGGCACGCCGAAAAAGGCCAGCAACTCGTCATCCCAGCGCTGGGTGCGAATATTGAACAACAGGGTCCGCGCGGCATTGGTCGCGTCGGTGACATGACTGCGACCCCCGGTCAGATTCCAGGTCAGCCAGGAATCGATGGTGCCAAACGCCAGTTCGCCCGCTTCAGCCCGCTCACGGGCACCCGGCACATGATCCAGCAGCCAGGCAATCTTGGTGGCGGAGAAATACGGATCCAGCAGCAGGCCGGTGCGCTCGGCCAGCCAGGTATCACGATCCTGACGGCGTAACTGCTGACAGACCTTGCTGGTGCGCCGGTCCTGCCAGACGATGGCATTGGCGATGGGCTCGCCGCTGACCCGATCCCAGATGACCGTGGTCTCGCGTTGGTTGGTAATGCCACACGCGGCCACATCCGCCGCATCGATCCCGGCATCCGCCAAGGCCAGCCGACACACCTCCAGCGTATCCTGCCAAATCCCCAGGGCATCGTGCTCGACCCAGCCTGGGTGCGGGTAATGCTGAGCAAATTCCTTTTGTCCCAATCCACAACGCTGTGCATCGCGGTTGAATATAATGGCCCGTGTACTGGTTGTACCCTGGTCTATGGCCAGTAAATAATCACCCATCAGCTCCCCCATATCAGTGCCGCCGAAGCGTCAAGCATGCCAAAGCGCTCAGCGGATGCAAATCAGTCCTGGCAATCCGGCCCGAAAGATCCGCCCTCAAAGCTTCCTCGAAAATCACTATGGCGATGAAATTCCTGCTCAGTCTGTGCTTGCTTGCAGCCTCAATGGCCAGCCTGGCAGCGCCCAAGGCAGACTTGTGGGCACACTGGCAGGCCCACGATGAGACCAACCCTGACACGCTTGATCACAGCCCCTGGAGCGCCTTCCTGAGCGCGCATCTGCGCACCGATCAAGATCCGCACCGGCTGGCCTATGGCGCCGTCCCGGCGGCGGACCGCAGCGCGCTGGCGGCGTATGTCCGGGATTTGCAGCAGATCAAGCCGCAGCGCTATGCCCGCGCGGAGCAGATGGCCTACTGGATCAACCTGTACAACGCCAGCACGGTATTGCTGGTGCTCGACCACTATCCGGTCAAGAGCATCACCAAGATCAAATCCGGATTTTTCAGCTTTGGCCCCTGGGACAAGAAACTGCTGGAAATCGACGCGCGGTCGCTGAGCCTCAACGACATCGAGCATCGGATTCTGCGCCCCATATTTGGCGACGCCCGGGTGCACTATGCGGTGAATTGCGCCTCGATCGGCTGCCCCAATCTGGCGCCCGTCGCGTACACCGCGGCCAATCTGGAAACGCTACTGGAACAAGGCGCCCGGGCCTATGTCAATCACCCGCGCGGGGTGGATGCCCGCTCATCCGGCCTGGTGGTATCGAGCATTTACGACTGGTTCCAGGACGATTTTGGCGGCACCCAGGCCGGGGTGCTGGAGCATCTTCGCCACTACGCCCAAGGGGAACTAAAAGCCCAGCTGGGCCGTGTAAAAACCATCAGCGCCTACCGCTACGACTGGGCGCTCAACGACCTGCGGTAATCTGCCTATGTCTGTAAAAACACTGATCCTTATGCTTGGCGCGGCCTGCGCCAGCAGCGCGTGCTGGGCTCAGGCCGGCGACCAGCCCTTCGATGATCTCGAGATCATCCGCCTGCCCAATGAGGCGCCGCAACAACCGGGTTTGAAGCTGAACTGGAATTGCGATGTCCTGCTGCCCAGCGCATCGATGCGCTACCGGCCCGGGCATTGCGAGGCTGAAAAGCCCACGGCCTCTACGGCCCGGGAGCTGGAAATCGACGAAGTCCAGCTGGAAACGGTGCGTGACGCACCGACCGTCCCACGCAAACCGCGCTATTAGGCGCTGCGGCGTCCCGTTTCAGGGCTTGCGCAAACCCAGCAGATCGGCCTGCATCAGGGCCAGATACAACCGCCGTGGCAGGTGGTAGAGCAGCGCGGCCACTATGGCCATCTGCCAGGGGATGACAATTCGCGCCCGGCGCCGCCGAATCGCCCGGTAGATCTGATCCACGGCCCGCTCCGGTGACAGCAGAAACGGCATGGCATGGGCATTGTTCCGGGTCAGTGCGGTGGCGACAAACCCCGGTGCGATGGCCGTTACCGTGATCCCATGCGGCTTGAGGTCTGCGGCCAGGGATTCGCAAAAATGCAGCACGCCGGCCTTCGAGGCGCCGTAAAACGCCATGCCGGGCAGACCGACGATCCCGGCAAACGAACCCAGGGCGACCAGTTGACCGTGTGCCTGGATGCGCATGATGTCCAGTGCCGGCCCGAAGGTGTTCACCGTCCCGAGCAAGTTCACCTCCAGCACCCGACGGCCTGCGGCAAAGTCGGGAAAGCTGGCCTTGGGCATGGAAATACCGGCATTGGCCACGACAATATCCAGGGTGCCTACGGCCGCCGCGAACTCGCTGATCGCGCCGTGCATGGCTTGCGAATCGGCCACATCGGCGCTCAGATAATGCGTGTCCGGAGGCAGCAGCTCGCGCGCCTCCTCCAGGGGCAGCAGACCGCAGCCCCCCACTGTCGCCCCCGCCGCATGGAAGCGGCGCGCCAGTTCCAGCCCCAGACCCGATGCAATGCCGGTGATGAACACGGTTTCGCCCTGACTCATGTGGGCGCTGCCGCCAGAGCCGGGACGCGACGCGACCAGAACAGGGCCAGACTCAGACCGCTGATCAGGTGCCAGACGCCCCACCAGGCGCAGATCAGCGCCATGCCTCCCAGGCCATCGAAAAAATTGAACACCAGCAGCAGACCAAATGAGGAATTCTGGATGCCGGTTTCGAAAGCGACGGCGCGCGCATCGCGCGGGTCGAGCCGGGCAAGCCTGGATACACCGTAGCCCAGACTCAGGGCCGCGGCATTGATCACCAGCACGATCCAGAACGCGACGCCGACATAGTCGAGAAAATTGTCGAAATTGCTGATCAAGGCGCCGCCCATGAACACCAGCATGAACACCACCGACAGGCGACGCATGGGCGTGATCAGGGTCCGGGCCCAGGCGGGGCGAAAATGCGCCGTCAGCATCCCGGCCAGGGTGGGAATGATCAGAATGGTCAGCACGGTGGAAAAAATCTGCGCCGGAGCGATCTCGATGCTGCGCATCAGTTCGGCGGTCGCCGGATTCAAGCGCGCCCAGAACATGAAGTTGAGCGGCGTCATCACGATGGAAAACAGCGTGGAAATGGCGGACATGCTCACCGAGAGCGCGGCATTGCCCTGACCCAGGCTGGTGAAAAAATTGGACACATTACCGCCCGGACAAGCCGCGACCAGCATGATCCCCAGCGCAATGCTGGGCAGAGGTTCCAGCCACAGCAGCACCAGCCAGGCAAAGGCCGGCATCAACAGGAACTGGCAGAGCAGACCGATTCCCGGCGCCCAGGGTGCGCGCAGTACCCGGCGAAAATCATCCACGCGCAAATCCAGGGCCACGCCGAACATGATGATGGCCAGGACCAGGTTCAAAGCCTGCAGCGAGGCCGGATTGAAATTCAGCTGAATCTGATCGACTGGACTCATGCACCCCCCTTGCTGGCATCGGCCGTCCGCATGACGCGGATTGACGCGCATCCTACCAAGTGTCGTAACCTCGCCATAGCGCGACCGGTCAGGCGACCGGCGCGAACCGCCTGAGGGGGGCAGATGGCAGACACACCGCGCCGCGTGCTGATCACCGGGGCCGCCGGTTTTATCGGTCGCCGGGTCATGCAGTTGCTGGCCCAGGAACACCCGCAGATGTTTGTGCTGGGTACGGATATCCGCGCCCTGATGCCGGCCGATCTGGGCCCCTGTCAGCAGTTCGAACTGCTGGATATTCGCAGTGAGGCCCTGGCGATGCGGCTGCGCGAGCAGCGGATCACGACCGTGGTGCACCTGGCCTCGATCGTGACCCCGCCACCGGGCATGAGTCGGGCCACGATGCACGATATCGATGTGACCGGTACCCGCCGCGTACTCGACGCGGCGCTGGCGGCAGGCGTCGAGCAGATCATTACCACCACCAGCGGCGCCGCCTACGGCTATCACGCCGATAATCCGGTCCCGCTGCAGGAAGGCGACGCCTTACGGGGCAATGTCAGCTTTGCCTATTCCGACCACAAGCGCCAGGTGGAAGAACTGCTGGCGGACTATCGTCAGTCGCATCCGCAACTGGCTCAGCTGATCTTCCGCCCCGGCACGGTGCTGGGCGAAGCCTGCGACAACCAGATCACGGCCATGTTCGAAAAACGCGTCATGCTCGGCGTGGCCGGCTCGGACACCCCGTTCGTGATCATCTGGGATGAGGATGTGGCGCGCTGCATCCTTGCGGGTGTCGTCAAACGCCAGACCGGCATCTACAATCTGGCCGGCGATGGCAGTGTCAGCCTGGCGCAGATGGCACAGCTGCTGGGCAAACCGCTGCTGCGAATCCCGCCTGGACTGATGCGTGCCCTGCTGCGCGTTCTGCACCCCCTGGGCTTGAGCCAGTATGCCCCCGAACAGGTGAATTTTCTGCGTTACCGACCGGTCCTGAGCAATGCCCGCTTGAAGCAGGAGTTCGGCTACACGCCGCAAAAGACCAGCCTGGAGTGTTTCCTCGCCTACACCCGCGCGCGGGGCCTGTTGAAGAATTAGCATGAACCAAGGGACGACATGAACTATCCACGCTGGCTTAACGCCCTGATCTTTGGCGGCCTGCTGAGCGGCCTGCATCACGCCCAGGCCCTGGAACTCCAGGTCAGCGACGACCGGGGCGAACCCATCGCCGGCGCCATGGTCAGGGTGCAGTCCACGGCACCGCCCAGCCCCGCCAACTGGTCGGCTGCACCGAGCAATCCGGCCAGCGGTCGGGTGCTGCCGCAGTTCACCTGGTTTACCGATGCGCACGGTCGGCTGTCGACGGGGCCGCTGCCGTTCGACCCGCTACAGCTTCAGGTGCGCTATCCCGGCTACCAGGAAGCGGTACTCACGTCGCTCCCCGCAGCGGCGGTGCAGCGCCTGACCCTGGCCAAGGAAACTGACCCGGCCGCGCTGGCGGCCAGCCGCCCGGCCAACGCCTGGTTTGCCGAATTGGATCTGGGCGATCCGGACCTGAAGAAACATTTTGCCCTGCAATGCGCGTTCTGCCACCAGCAGGGCAACGCCTTCACCCGCCGTGAACGCAGCAGCGCCGAGTGGGAAGAAGTGATCGCCCGAATGATCACCTACGGCTCACGCCTGTCCAGCACCGCGCAGAAAACTCTGCCGCAACAGCTCAGCAGCGAATTTCGGCGACTGCGCGAGAACCCCGGGCAGATCCAAGCCGCCACGCCCTGGCCGGCGGAACTGGCCCAGGTGCGGATCACCGAGTGGCCGATCGGCGACTCGCTGTCACAGATGCACGACCTGCTGACCCATTCCAATGGCCTGGTCTACGTCGGCGACAACCTCAAGGACGATCTGTACGAAATCGATCCGACCACCGGCGCCTACCGCATCTACAAGCTGCCGCACGGTCCGGATGACGAACTGGGCGGCTTGCTGGGCGCGCGCCTGAAAGCTTTCCCCAAGCATGAAACCTACGTGGGACTGCATTCGTTCGCCGAGTCCGAACACGACGGGCATATTTTCATGACCTGCTCGGTGCAACGTCGGCTGATCGAATTCGCCCCGGAAACCAAGCAGTTCACCGTGCATAAATTTGCTCAGGGTCTGTACCCGCATACGCTGAGAATCGACCGGCAGGACCGGGTCTGGTTCACCCTGGCCTTGTCGAACCAGATCGGAGTGCTGGATCGGCAGACGGGCAAGTTTGCATTCATCGACCTGCCCAGCCGCAGCCTGAAAGAACGGCTCACGATCGCGCTGGTGAGACCCATCCTGAAGCTGGCGGACTGGGGCGTGCCTTTGAACCGCCTGCCCATCGATTTTCAGTCCAGCGGCCTGCCTTTGCCCTATGGGATTGAAGTCACTCCGGATGGCAACATCTGGTTTGCCCGGCTGTACGCCGATGACATCGGCCGGATCGACGCCGAAAGTCTGGAAGTAACCATGTACCCAACGCCGCTGGCCGCCCCCCGGCGGTTGCGCGCCGATGCGCAGGGCAATTTGTGGATCGCCGCATTCTCCGAATCGGCCATTCTCAAATTCGAGCCGGGCAGCGAACGCTTCACCAGCTATCCCCTGCCGGTCAAACCCGCAGGTAGCGACACCCCTTACTCGCTGAATGTGGACCGAGCGCGTGGCATCGTTTGGGTGGACGGGAATCAGTCCGACAGCGGTCTGGCTTTCGACATCGCCAGCGAACAGTGGCTGTTCATCCCGCTGCCGCGAACCGTCTCCTTTACCCGGGATTTCGAAATCACCCCGGATGGCAGCGCCTGGACCTCGAATTCCAGTTTTCCCAGCTGGCATATCGAAGGCGGCCAGCCGACCCTGATCCGGATTGAAGCCCAGTCGGCGCTGATGCGTTGAGCTCCCCCCCTGCTCAGGGCCAGCGTGCCAATACGGTGGGGTTTTTCGTTTCGTCCTTGTTCGCCTTCGTCGGCGGACATGTGATGAATTACTCGGTGATCCTGTATTCCCAGGATGTGCTCGGCTCCACCGCCCTGGCTGGCCTGGCTTTCTTCCTGTGTTTTTCCCCGCCGTTGCTGCTCGGCCTGTATGCCGGCGTGCTTTGCGACCGCCATTCCACCAAGCTGATCATTGGCGGCGCCCAGGGCATGTTCATGCTCGCGGCCATACTCCTGCTGGTGATGCGTGGACTCGGACTTCAGGGCGATGCCGCGAGCGCCTGCATCCTTCTTGCCGGGCTGTGTAACGGCATCGCCTGGTCTTTTGTCGCCCCCGCCCGCCTCGCCAGCCTGGGCCGGCTGGTTCCAGCGCAGCGTCTGGCCCAGACCTCGGTGCTGTTCAACCTGGTGATCATGGTCGGGTTCGGCGCCGCCCCGGTGTGCATCGGTCTCACGACCCAGGCATCCGGCTGGACCGCGACTTTCTGGATGGGCCTGGGGCTGTTTGTCCTGGCTCAGCTCAGCCTGCCCCTGGTGCAGATGTGGTGGTCCCCGGCGCCGCAGCGCCGCACCGTCGCCCACGAACTGAAGGCCGGCTGGGACTATCTCCGCCAGACGCCGTTACTGGGACAGTTGCTCACCACCGCCCTGGTGGTGTTTCTCAGCATGGGCCCGATCCAGGTGGTCTGGCCACGCTTTGGCTCCCAGGTCTTGAACCTGGATGATGCCAGCCGCGGCCTGTATCTGGGCTCCCTGGCCATCGCCCTGATCGGTGGCGGCGTTCTGGCCAGCCTGCTACGTTCGCGCGTACCGAACGGTCGGGTGATTTTTGTCGGCGTGGTCGCGGTGGGCATCGCCCTGGCACTGATGCCCGGCGGGACCAGCCGGCCGGCCGCGTTGCTGCTGATCCTGACCTCCGGCACCGTCGCAGGACTTAGCGTGAGCTTTATCGTCGCCGCTTTGCAGACCAATACCCAGCCACAGATGCGCGGTCGGGTGATGAGTTTCTACACGATCACCAGCCAGGTCGGGCCGGCCCTGGCCGGACTGGGCAGCGGTTTGCTGGCGGATACGCTGGGCGTATCCGCAGGGCTGATCGGCAGCGGCCTGTTGATCGCGGTGCTGGGCCTCATCGCCAGCGCAAGGATGACGGCCCTGCGCAGCTACCGGCATTAAGCCTGGCTTGAACCGCGGGCCAGCTTTTCTTCCCTGCCACGATCAGGCATTGTGACGGCCCCGTCTCAGCTTTTTCTGCACCATGACAATCGATCGCTCCAAGCCTGTGCTGGTTACCGGTGGCAATGGTTATATCGCTTCCTGGCTGGTTAAATACCTGCTCGACGATGGCCTGGATGTGCATGCCACGGTGCGCGACCCGAACAACGCCGACAAGGTCCGTCACCTCAAGTCACTGGGGGAGGGAACGCGGGGTAGTCTGAGCCTGTTTCAGGCCGACCTGCTGGATGAGGGCGCCTTCGATGAAGCAATGCAGGGCTGTGAGCTGGTCATGCATACGGCTTCGCCCTTCGTGATCAAAGGCATCACCGACCCGGCGGAACAGCTGGTCAAGCCCGCGGTGGAAGGTACCCGCAATGTGCTCGCCGCAGCCAATCGGGTCAGCAGCGTCAAGCGGGTGGTGCTGACATCCAGCGTCGCGTCAATTTACGGTGACGCGGCCGATGCGGAACTGATCGACGGCCCGTGTTTTACCGAAGCCCACTGGAACACCACCAGCAGCCTGACTCACCAGCCGTACAGCTTTTCCAAGGTCTCGGCCGAGCGGGCGGCCTGGAAAATGGCCGAAGCCCAGGATCGCTGGGACCTGGTCACGATCAATCCCGCCCTGGTCATGGGGCCTTCCCTGACCCAGGGCAGCGATTCGACCAGCTTGAGTACGATCAAGGAACTGGCCGATGGCACGCTGCGCAGCGGTGTACCCGATATGTATTTCGGCGTCGTCGATGTGCGCGACGTGGCGCTGGCGCATATTCAGGCCGGCTTCACTCCGGAGGCGACGGGCCGACACATCACCTGTAGCGAATCACTGAACCTGATGGGCATGGTGGCGATTTTGCGCCGCGAGTTCGGCAACGGCTACCGGTTTCCGCTCATGGTCGCACCGAAATGGCTGGTCTGGCTGATCGCGCCCCTGCAGGGTTACTCCCGGCGTTTTATCGCCCGCAACGTGGGTTTTCCCCTGAAATTCGACTCCAGTCACACCGAACAGGCACTGGGTCTGAAATTTCGTCCCGCCGAGCAAACCCTGGTCGAACACTTCCAGCAAATGATCGATGACGGCATCGTGCCGCCCCCGCGTTAACACCGGGACGTCTCCCTCGACACCGGATCCAGCTCGGCTTTTCTGCCGGGTAAGCCGACCACCATCGTCCGGGACTGGCCTGCTTCCGGCCAGGGCAACTGCCGTCTGAGCTTCTAGCTCGGCTCACTGGGCAGCAGCGGTGAGTAGACCCACGGCAAATCCCGGCTTTCGGCCAGATAACGCTGAAAGTCGGCTTCCTCGACCACAAAGGCGGGTTCATCACCGGAACGTGCCGCGGCAATACCGAAATGGAACACCAGTTGCCGCCCCTTGTTGTCCTGCAGTTGATTCAGCGTCTCGCGCAAATCCCGCAACAGCGCCGGGTCCCAGGCCTTCCCCGGTTCCGTGGCCAGAGCAAAAAAACTCCAGGAGGCGTTGTGCGCCAGTTCCGCAACTGGCAACAGGGCGGCGCGCAGGGCATTGGCGATCTGCAGCTGCAAACTTTCCCGGTCGGCCTGATTCATCGCCTGCAATTGCGGTGCATTGAGCGGCTCGATAGCCAGGGTATGCCAACTGGAATCCTCGCTGGTCAGCGTATATTCCTCAATGATCTGCCACAGACCCTGCTGGTTGAGCAGCTGGGTGATCGGGTCGGAATGCTGACGCCGCTGCTGCAGTCGCTGGGCCCGCACGGTCTGCGCTTTGAGCTCGCCAAACTTCGCCGCAAAATTCCGGTAATTGGCATGGTGAATGTTCATCAGTCCCATGATCACCGGATTGAGCACCAGCACGGACAGCGCGACGTAGAGCGGCCCGCCGCCGGTGGCCATCGTGGGCCAATGCAGCCATAGATAGACCACCGCAGCCACGCCCAGCACCACGCAATACATCACCGACAACTGCTGGGCATGCCGCGGCGCCAGATAGGAATGCGCAAACACGATCACCGACGGCACCACCGCCAGGTAGATCGGCACCTGATCAGCCGCGAGCAAGGCGGCATTTTCGCCGAACAGCCCATTCAGCCAGAGCGCGATGACCACCAGCATCGCGGTCCCGACCCAGCCCAGCAAAACCCGGTACAGGAACCGCTCGGCGATGAAATAAATCAGGACGGTGCAAACCAGGTACACCACATTGCCCAGACCGAAGATGATCTGATCCACACCGTTCAGCAAAGGGGTGTACGCGGCCAGCCCATACCCGGCACTGAGCATCGCGATGCCGAGGAAGCCCACCCACTTCACCATATCGCGCCATTCGGTCAGGCCCTGGACATAGGCCTCGATGGCAATCGCTGAATCCTGCGCTGCTTGCATGGTCTCCCCCCAGACGTCTTACAACCGGCGTACCGCCCCCGGCGCCTGGCACCTCACTCTTGATGGCTGCCTGGCGGTCTGGCCCAGTATGCCCGTCAACAGCAACCCGCGCTGTCAGCGGCCGCGTGATTCGCCCCCTTGGTCTCCTGGGCAGGCCGCAGCGTACCGGCCGGCGCACACCATGCCCGCG
The DNA here is from genome assembly GCA_041624435.1 of Oceanococcus sp. Lineage (GTDB taxonomy): Bacteria > Pseudomonadota > Gammaproteobacteria > Nevskiales > Oceanococcaceae > Oceanococcus. Next base: position 24,623 of record JBFJVB010000028.1, read on the forward strand.
GCGACCATAATTCAGCCGGTTCGATGCCGATGAACTGCTCCTGCATGGGGCCGGTGGTGAAATACCGGAAGGTCCGTTCGCAGACCGCCATCCGCTCGCCACGTTTGAATTCGTGTCCTTCGTCGTCCCAGACGGAACGAAACGGGCCTTTGTAAATCAGGGCGTGGCCGCGATCGATGCATTCCGTGCCGAAGCCCTTGCTGGCGGTCAGCGTGACCGAACGGAATTCGATGCCTTCAACGACCTGCCAGGGTGTGGCATCCCACTTGTCATAGGCGACCGCCTGAAAGCCGGCCGCAACAAAGGCCTGCAGGAATTCGGCCTCCTGAAACGCCCCGCTGATGCAGCCGCTCCATAATTCCGGGTCCTGCTGCAGATGTTCGGGCACATATTCGTCACTGACGATATCGGAGATCGCGACCCGCCCGCCTGGTTTGAGCACCCGGTGAATTTCCCGAATCATTTGCGCTCGCTCATTCTGATCGACCAGATTCAGCACGCAGTTGGAGACCACCAGATCCACCGAATCATCCGCGATCATCGGCTCGCTGCGACGCGCCGTGCGCGCCCAGGCTTCGAACTCAAGCAGATCCTGGCTATCGCTGACCGGGTGCTGCGCCAACCAGGCCGCCGCCCGGTCCATGTCCAGCGCCAGGTCCTGAATCTTGCCTTTACGAAATTCGACCCGTTGCCCGCCGATCGCCTGAGCCATCGCGTCCTGGTGGCGCCGCGCCAGACTCAGCATGTCGTCGTTCATGTCGACGCCGATGACCCGACCCTGGGGTCCGACCAGTTGCGCCGCCATGTAGCAGATCTTGCCGCCTCCGGAGCCCAGATCCAGCACCGTATCCCCGGCACGGACATACCGGGATGGATCGCCGCAACCGTAATCGCGCTCGATGATCTCCTGGGGCAGGAGGGCCAGCAATTTCGAATCGTAACTGACCGGGCAGCACAGCGCAGCCTCGCGCTCCTTCGCCCCTTCGGAGTAACGCTCCAACACACTTGCTACTGTCATTCTGCTGTCCTGTTGATGGTCGAATCCACGCCGACTGACGACCGGCGTAACGCTTGGCAATCAGTCGCTCAGCGCACCACCGCAGCTCGAGCCCTGACCGGCGGTGCAGCCGTAACAATGATCGGCAATGGTAATCGGCGCCTGTTCCAGGTCAACCGTGAGCAGATCCGCAAGATGCTGCCTCTGCTCCGAACCGTGGCCCAGGGGCAGTTGCAACATCTGGTTGAAATCGCAGTCGTAGACGTAGCCGCGATAATCGACGCTGATCAGATCCCGGCACATCACCGCATCCAGATTTTCTGCTCGGGAGCTGGTTTTCAGCAGCTGCATGTAATCCGCAAATTCTCCACGCGACAGCAAGGTGCTGCCAAAGCGCTTGATCGGCATGTTCGCCAGCGTGAACAGCTGGTTGAACACCACCCCGAACTCGTCGGCCAGATGCGCCTTGTAGTCCGCCTCCAGAGCCAGTTGCGCTGGCGGCAAACTTGGCCCCTGGGGGTTGTAGACCAGATTGATGGTCAGACCGGAATCCGGCTGTCCGTAACCGGCCGCGTTGAGCTTTTGCAGCGCGCTGATCGACTGCGCGAACACCCCGCTGCCACGTTGTGCGTCGACATTGTCTTCCAGATAACAGGGCAGCGAAGCGACGACTTCGACCTCGTGCTCGGCCAGGAAAGGCACGACCCAGGCGTAGCCCGGCTGCTCGATGATGGTCAGATTGCAGCGATCGATACACTGCACGCCGAGCTTGCGCGCCTCACCCAGCAGATGGCGGAAATGCGGATTCATCTCGGGCGCCCCGCCGGTCACATCCAGGGTCTGGATGGCTTGCTGCTCAAGAAATTCCAGCAGCAGGCCGATGGTGGACGCGTCCATCAATTCCTTGCGGGTCGGACCTGCGTTGACATGGCAATGCAGGCAGGTCTGATTGCACAGATAGCCCAGGTTCGCCTGCAGCGTTGTCAGCTTGCGGCGGCGGATGGGCGGAAAGTCGGTAGGAAGCAAGTGCTTCAGTGTTTCACGCATGGCAAAGCAGACCGGACGGCATGATCGAACACGCAATATACCTGCATGCCGGACTCACACGATAGAATGGCGCCTTTATCTGCCGAATTGAGATCTATGGGATTTCCCGCAACCCGCCTGCGCCGCTGGCGCGCCACCGGCGCTGGACGAGCCCTGGTCAGGGAAAACCGCCTGAGCTGCGATGATTTGATCTGGCCGCTGTTCATTCGCGAGCAGGCGGGTCGAGAAGCCATTGCCGCCATGCCCGGCGTTGACCGGCTGGGCCCGGATGCCCTGCTGGACGCCGCGCAAACGGCCGTGAGCCTGGGCATTCCGGCGGTCGTCCTGTTTCCGGTCATCGACGCGAAACTGAAAACGCCCGACGCCGAGGAGGCGCTGAATCCCGCCGGCCTGGTGCCCCGCAGCATTCGTGCCCTGAAGCAGGCTTTCCCCCAACTGCTGGTGATCACCGATGTGGCCCTGGATCCCTATACCAGCCACGGCCAGGATGGCCTGATCGACGACACGGGCTATGTGCTGAATGATCCGACCGTGGGCTTGCTGGCGCGTCAGGCGCTGGTCCATGCCCGCGCGGGCGCCGATGTGGTCGCGCCGTCCGACATGATGGACGGTCGAATCGGCCAGATCCGGCAGGTGCTGGAGCGGGACCGACAGGTCAATACCGCGATCCTGTCCTACGCCGCCAAGTATGCTTCCGATCTGTACGGTCCGTTCCGCGATGCCGTGGGCTCCGCGGCCAATCTGGCCGGCGGCAACAAGTACAATTATCAGATGGACCCCGCCAACGCTGACGAAGCCCTGCGCGAAGTCGAACTGGATCTGGCCGAAGGTGCCGACGGGGTCATGATCAAGCCCGGCTTGCCGTATCTGGATATTGTCTACCGCATCAAACAGCAATTCGGCGCCCCCACCTTTGTCTATCAGGTCAGCGGCGAGTACAGCATGCTGAAAATGGCCGCAGCCGCGGGTCAGCTGGACGAACGCAAAGCCGTGCTGGAATGTTTGCTGGCGATGAAACGTGCCGGCGCGGACGGCATACTGACCTACTTCGCTCCACAGGTAGCCCAATGGCTGACGAACCCATGATCACACTCTTCCAATTCGCACCCAATCTGGGCCTGCCCAATCCCAGCCCGTTCTGTCTGAAGCTGGAAACCTGGTTGCGCATGGCCGATCTGGAATACGCGGTGGAAGTGACCCCCGATCCCCGCAAGGCGCCCCTGGGCAAGCTGCCGATGATCGAACATGAGGGCCAGCGTATCGCCGACAGCGGTTGCGCGATCAGCTACCTGGAAAACGCCTGCGATGTGAAACTGAACGCCCAGCTGAATTCCGCAGAGCGCGGTATCAGCCATGCGCTGATGCGCATGCTTGAAGAACACAGCTACTGGGCGCTGATCTATTTTCGCTGGCTGGATGAGGCCGGCTGGCCGGAAACCCGGGAGGCGTTTTTCGGTCACTTGGGCGGTTTGAGCAAGGCTGTAATCAGCCGCGTGGTCCGTCGGCATACGCGTGCGCAAGCCGATGGCCAGGGTTTGAGCCGCCACAGTCACGATGAAATCCTGCGGCGCTTCAACGACGACATGAATACCCTGGCCGCCTGCCTGGGAGACAAGCCCTATTTTGGTGGTTATCAGCCCGCCAATATCGATGCGACCGTCTACGGCTTATTGGGCAATGTGCTGCAAGCCAGCATTCGCACGCCGTTGACCGACCTGGCCGAACAACATGCTGTCCTGGTCCAGTATGCCGAGCGCATGCGCGACCGCTATTTTCCGGAGTATCGATGACTTACCGCTTTGCCCTGATCGGCCAACCCGTCGCTCACAGCCGCTCGCCGGCCATCCACCAGCAGTTTGCCCAGCAATGTGGCCACGACATCGGGTTTGAACTGATTGAATGCGCTCCCGCCGAACTGGCCGCGACCATCGGCGCTTTTTTTGCCGCGGGCGGGCAGGGTATGAATGTCACCCTGCCGCACAAGGCGGCGGCACTGGACTGCTGCCAGCAGGTTTCCGCCGACGCTCAACTCGCCGGCGCGGTCAATACCCTGATTCCCGGGGCGGACGGCCTGAACGGCGAAAACACCGACGGCCCTGGCCTGGTTCGTGACCTCAAGCGGCTGGGCATCGAACTGCGCGACCGGCGCATCGCGGTGATCGGCGCGGGTGGCGCCGCACGCGGCATCTTGAAACCCTTGCTGGATGAACAACCCGCCGAACTGATCTGGAGCAACCGCAACCCGCTCAAACTGGAAGGCCGGGAAGCCGCATTTCAGGCCCACGGCCCCCTGCACTGCCGGGCCAATCTGGCGCTGAAGGGCTTCGAGTTTGATCTGCTCATCAACGCCACCGCGGCCGGCCACCAGGGCCTGGCGCCGCTATTGCCACACGGTCTGATTGCCGCTGGCGGTACGGCCTACGATTTGAGCTACGGCAAGGCCGCCCAGCCGTTCCTGGATTGGGCTCGCAACCAGGGTGCAAGCGCCTGCCACGATGGCAGCGGCATGCTGATCGAGCAGGCGGCGCTGTCCTATGCGCTGTGGACCGGCACC
>JBFJVB010000029.1:0-28508 GCA_041624435.1 Oceanococcus sp.
GGAGTTGCAGGCAATTTGTGCCTGAAATCGGGCGGCTGGTGATGTTTGCCGATGCAACTGATTATTTTGACAATGCCATTGGGCCCCATACGGGCCCCAGATGGGCCCCAGTCTCTATTTATAGCGGTGTGCGAATCGCGGCATCGATGCAAAAGAACGCGACAAGCCAAAGTCTAGGCGCTAAAATGCGCGCCACGCGCTCGTAGCTCAGTTGGATAGAGTGTCGGTTTCCGAAACCGAAGGTCGCAGGTTCGATTCCTGCCGGGCGCACCATTTGTAATTCAAAGTCTGTGGGTTGGTGTCGAGGTGTCCGGTTGGCATGGATGCGATAGGTGCCGGGGTATACACTGCGGGCTTTGCGGTTCATGAAATTTGGGTGCGCTGTGTTGCGCGCCGAGCGAGTGACCATTCTGCCGGGAGAGGCTTTGCGCAGTACTCTCGGCGGGACAAACCCCTTCTGCCGCCATGGGGAGCGGCTCAGTGGTAGTGAAGATGTCTGAAAAACAAACAGCAGCAGTCGATGATCACAGTCATGACAAGGTTTTTGTCGCGACCTTCATGGGAGTATTGGCGGTACTGGTGGGAATCGCCGTGGTGATTGGTTTCATTGCCAATGGGCTGGTAGATGACTACGAGGTGAGTCCGGTGACGCTGGAGAAGATTTCCGAGCGTCTGGCGCCTGTGGGTGAGGTTTACACCGACGCTTCGCAGGTGCCTGTTCCGGCCAAGCCGGCCGTGGTGGCGGCGCGCAGCACGCAGCAGATCGTGCAGACGGTATGCGGTGCCTGTCACATCTCCGGTGTGCTGGAGGCGCCGATAATCGGCGATCAGGCCACCTGGCGGCAGCGGCAAAAGGCGGCGGGTGGCCTGAAGGGTCTGGTCAGCGCCGCGATTGAAGGAAAGGGGGCGATGCCGGCGCGTGGCGGTGATGCCGGATTGACCGACGAGCAAGTCAGGGCTGCGGTTGAATTGATGTTGAAATAACCGCGGCCTGCCGGGACTGACCCGTCAAAGGCGGTCCGGGCGAAGGCGGGCAGGAGTATTCAGTGATTTTTTGCCCGTTCCGAGTGTACACTGGAGACAGCTGTCGCCGTGCGGGTGGTGTGCGGCTACTTAAATCACACAAGAAATTCAAGAGGGAATGTAACTGATGAAAACCATGCAGACACTTGTAAGTGGTTTGACCATGGCCACTTTGGGGCTCGTGTCAACCTTTGCGCACGCAGATAAGTTCGGGGAAATTTCCGGTAACATCGGCATTGCTTCCGAATATGTGTTCCGGGGTTTGCCGAGCAGCGGCAACGGCGCGCAGGTGTCGGGCGGCCTGGACTGGTCCAAAGACAACTACTACGCCGGTACCTGGATTTCCAATGTCGGCAATGACGCGCTGGGCAACGAAGTGGACTTTTATGCCGGCGCCACGTTTGGCGATTTTGACATCGGTGCCATTGCCTATCTTTTCCCGGCAGACGCCAATCTGCGTAATTCCAAGCTGCTGGAAATCTACGGTGGCTACAGCCATGGCCCATTCAGTGGTTACGTCTGGTACGGCGCTGGCGCCTATTCCGATACGGCCGATGATTACATCTATGTCGAAGGTAATGTCAGCGCGCCGGTCAGCGACAAGGCTGAACTGTCATTTCATCTGGGCTACACGATCTTCCACGGTGATGACTACGGCAACAACAGCCCGGGCGCAACCGACGATCAGACCGACCTCGGTATAACGCTGAGCATGGGCGATTTCTGGGTCGGTGTGACCAGCATTCTGGATAACGACACGAACAATGGAGCCAACAAGCGTCCCCGGATCAACCTCGGTTATTCCTGGAGTTTCGACGACGTCGTGGATCTGAATTTCCGTTCTATGAAATAGTGTATAATACCCCGAAAGGCCCGCCTCGGCGGGCCTTTGTTGTTTAAGGGTAGGCTGCTTTACCCGGCCGATGGCCTGGTTTGCAGGTGATTTTGAAAAGGATTTTGTGCCGGTTCGCTCGGGGTTCTCCGGGCGAGCCTTTTAGTTAGTTCTGATGGGGACTTCAATGTTCAGATTTCGCAGCCTCGGGGCCGTGGCAATAGCGCTGACGCTGGCAGCACCGGCGCTGGCAGACACCTTGAATTCGGCCATGCAGCAGCAAAAACGCATGGACGTCGCGGCGAAAAGCTCGCAAAAGCTGATTAACCAGCTGGACGACGATGCGGAGCGCTTGCAGGCTGAGTACCGTTACACGACTCGTGAAACCGATGGCCTGAAGCGTTACAACGCCCAGCTGGAGCGCCAGATCAATTCGCAGCTGGAGGAGATGCGTTCCATCCGGTTCCAGCTCGACCAGATCAATGATGTGAGCCGCGAAGTGGTCCCGATGATGCTGCGGATGGTCGACACCCTGTCCCGTTTCATCGAGCTGGATCTGCCCTTCCTGCAGGAAGAGCGCTCGATGCGGGTCGAGGCTCTCAAGGAAATCATGGACCGCGCGGACGTCACGACCTCGGAGAAGTATCGGCGTATCGTCGAGGCTTATCAGATCGAGATGGAATACGCGCGTACGATCGAGGCTTATCAGGCCGTGCTGGCCGGTTCGAAAGAGCGCACGGTGGATTTCCTGCGTGTCGGCCGTGTGGCCTTGATGTACCAGACTCTGGATGGTGAGGAGACCGGCTTTTTCAATACCGAGACCGGCAAGTGGGAAGTGCTCGGCGGGGCCTATGAAGCGCCGGTGCGCAACGGCCTGCGTATTGCCAAGAAGCAGGCAGCGCCGAATATCCTGATTGTGCCCGTAGCGGCCCCCAAAGATCTGTAGGGTGCAATTGATGAATACCCGTATTTTGATGGCTGCGTTGCTCAGCCTGTTCGCGCTGCAAACCTTCGCCCAGTCTTCGGCTGATCCGCTGATGCAGTTGCTGCAGGATACGCGCAATGCCCGGGCCAAAGAGCAGGCTGAAAATGCCGAGCGCGAGCGCCGGTTCAAGCAGAATCGCGACCAGCAGGCCAGCCTGCTGCGCCAGGCCAAGGCCGAGAAGGCGGCGGCTGAACGGCATTCCGAATCGCTGATTGCGAGCTTTGAAAGCAACGAAAAGCAGCTGTCGGAGCTGGAAACCTCACTGAACTTGAAGATCGGCCAGCTGGGCGAGATGTTCGGGGTGGTGCGGCAGGTGGCGGGCGATCTACGCGGCATCATCGGCGGCTCCTATGTGTCGTCACAGCCGGACATGGAAGGCCGCGACGTGTTTCTGGAGGAACTGGGCCGTAGCAAGGAGCTGCCGTCGATCGAAAAGCTGGAACGGCTGTGGTTCGAACTGCAGCGGGAAATGACCGAAGGTGGTCGCGTGGTGAGCTATAGCGCGCCGACGATCAATCCCGATGGCACTCAAAGCCAGCGCAAAGTGGTCCGGGTGGGCACGTTTACCGCCGTCAGCGATGGCAAGTTTCTGATCTATCCGCCGGACACCGACAAGCTGACCGAGCTCAAGCGTCAGCCTCAGGGCCGCTATCTGAGCATGGCGCAAGATCTGGAAGGCGCCAGCGCCGGTCCGGTGCGCATGGCTCTGGATCCAACCCGCGGCGCATTGCTGTCCGTCATCGTTCAGGCGCCCAGCCTGGCCGAGCGGATCAGCCAGGGCGCCGAGATCGGCTATCTGATCATCGTGCTGGGGCTGCTGGGTCTGCTGCTGGCGATCGAGCGTTTCGTGACCCTGTTCTCCGTGGGGCGCAAGATGCAGGCACAGCGTGGCGCCGCACCGAGTGCCGACAATCCTCTGGGCCGGGTTCTGCTGGCCTATGACAAGGATCCTCATGCTGACCTGGAGACCATCGAGTCGCGCCTGGATGAGGCAATCATCAGAGAAACGCCGCAGCTGGAGAAGCGCCTCAGCATCATCAAGATTCTGGCTGCCGTAGCGCCGCTGATGGGTCTGCTGGGTACCGTGACCGGTATGATCGTGACCTTCCAGGCCATTACCCTGTTTGGCACGGGCGATCCGAAGCTGATGGCGGGCGGGATTTCCCAAGCGCTGGTGACCACGGTGCTGGGCCTGGTCGTGGCCATTCCGATGGTATTCCTGCACAGCGTGCTGGCGGCGCGCAGCAAATCGCTGGTGCAGATCCTGGAAGAAGAGAGTGCCGGGCTGGTTGCCCAGCGTTCTGAGAAAGCCGGTACGGCCTGATGGAGTTTTTCGCGGCAATCCGCGATTTTCTGGAAGCCGGTGGTGGCGTGCTGTGGATCATCCTGGGCGCGGCGATCTTGCTGTGGTTCTTGATCCTGGAGCGGCTGGCGTACTTTCGTCGGGATCTACCGGCATCCGCCCAGGAAGTCATCACCAGCTGGCGAGCCCGTAAGGATTACAGCTCCTGACATGCCCGGCAGATCCGGCGCGCCAAGGTGTCTGAAGTCTCCCGGGCGGCAAACCGGAATATCGCGGCCATCAAGACCATCGTTGCGCTGTGCCCGCTGTTGGGCCTGCTGGGCACGGTGACCGGCATGATTCAGGTGTTCGATGTCATGGCGGCACTGGGCACCGGCAATGCCCGGGCCATGGCTTCCGGCATTTTCAAGGCCACGATTCCTACCATGGCGGGCATGGTCGTAGCGCTGTCCGGAATCTATTTTGGTACTCATTTCCCTCAGATCGTGCGTCGAGAAACCGACTATCTCAACGACGAGCTGGGTGTGCACGAGAGCAGCTAATATGCGACGCAAACATCACGGCACCACGGAAGAAGCCGATATTGATATGACGCCGATGCTCGACATCGTCTTCATCATGTTGATCTTTTTCATTGTCACCACCAGCTTCGTCAAGGAAACCGGCATCGACGTCAGTCGACCCAATGCCAGCACGGCGGAGCGCAAGGAGCGCGGCAATATCCTGATCGCGATCAAGCCCAACGGCGATGTGTGGATTGCCAAGCGCAAGATCGAGTTGCGCGCGGTACGCGCCAATGTCGAGCGCCTGCATGCCGAAAACCCGGAAGGGACGGTGGTGATCGTCGCCGATAAGGAAGCGCAGACGGGCACCCTGGTAGAAGTGATGGATCAGGTACGCCTGGCCGGCGTATACAGCGTCTCCATAGCCGCCCAAACCCCATAGCGCCGATGCGCCGTTATTTCACATCCTTCGTCATGGCGGTTGCCATCGGCCTGTCTCTGTTCTGGTTCATGCACGTGCTGATTACCGGAACTGGCAAGACCGTCGACAAGACCGACGATCTGGGCGGTATCGATTTTGTCCGCCTCAAGCGCGATGAAAGCCTGGACACCCGCAGCCGTGAGGTGCCGAAGAAACCACCGCCACCGAAGAAGCCGCCACCGCCGCCCAAGTTGCAGACGGCGCAGGTGAACAAACCGAATCCACAGCCCCAGCGGATGAACATTCCCAACGTCAAACTGCCGGTCAGTACAGGCAGCGGGCCGTTCATGGGCAGTTATTCGAAAGCCTCGGATTTCACCGGCGACGGGGAACTCATTCCCCTGGTTCGCATCGCGCCGCAGTATCCGCGTAATGCGGCGCGAGACGGGATCGAAGGTTGGGTGAAACTGGAATTCACCATCAACAAGGACGGTACGGTCAGCGATCCCAAAGTGCTGGAATCCCAGCCACGCCGCGTATTCGACTCCGCCGCCCGCCGGGCCATCATGAAATGGAAATTCAAGCCGCGAGTGGTCGATGGCAAGCCGGTGGCGCACAACGGCGTCCAGACCATTGAGTTCAAGATGGGGGCCGAATGATGAAGCGATTGCTCATTACCGCGTTGGCTGCGCTCGCCTGCCTGGTGAGCCTGGGGGCCAGCGCCCAGACCCTGTCGGAAATCACCTATAAGCGGCTGACCAAGATTCACGAGTTGATTGGTGAAGAGAACTATGTCGAAAGCCTGAACCGGCTCGACAAACTGGTGCCTTCGGTCAAGCGCAACGCCTATGAATACGCCATGGTGCTGCAAACCTATGGCTTTGTCTGGGCCCAGAAAGGCGATTACGGCAAGGCGGCCGGTTACTTTCAGCAGGCCATCGATCTGGGCGCCCTGCCGGACGCCCAGGTCGAGAACATGAAGTACAACCTCGGCCAGTTTCATGTGGCCGTGGAAGAGTATCGGGAAGGAATCCAGGTTCTCACCGACTATATGCGCACGGCGAAAAACCCGGTGCCGCCGCAGGCCCGCGTGCTGCTGGCCACGGCTTACGCGCAAACCAATCAGTTTCGCAAAGCCCTGCCGCCCCTGAGTCAGGCGATCAAGGAGTCCAGCGATCCGCAGGAGTCCTGGTTTCAGCTCAAGCTGGCGATGCACTATGAGCTGAAGGATTACCCCAACAGCGCCCGCACTCTGCTGGAAATGGTCGGGCGTTTCCCGCTGAACAAGGAATACTGGAAACAGTTGTCGGGTATTTTCATCCAGCTGCGCAAGGACGCTGATGCGGTTGCGATCCTGGCTCTGGCCGAGCGCAAAGGGCTGCTGGAGGAGGGCAAGGAACTGCTGAATCTGACCAACCTGTTCCTGTACACCGACATCCCGTACAAGGCCGGCAAGATTCTGGATCAGGGTTTGCGCCAGGCCAGGATCGAAAAAACGGCGGACAACTACGAGCTGCTGGCCAATGCCTGGCTTGGGGCGAAAGAGGCTGATCGTGCGATCGAGGCTCTGGAGCAGGCGAGCAAGCGCACCAAGGACGGTGAAGTGGTGCTCCGCCTGGCCTATCTGTATGTGGAAAAGGAAGCCTGGCAGAAGGTCATTCCGACCCTGGAAAAGGCCCGTGCCCTCGGTGTGAAAAAGCCCGGCGATACGGCCTTGCTTCAGGGTATCGCCGCGACCGAACTCGGCTCCCATGAGGAAGCCATCAAGGCTTTTGGCGTGGCGATGAAGTACGAAGATACGCGCAAGCAGGCCGCCGCATGGCGTCAGCATGCATTGAGTCAGCAAGCAGAGGCAGGCAAATCCTGAGAGCCCGCCGGATGGACCCGGCCGGGCAGTGATCATGTGGGAATACGCGCTCGACATTTTCATAACGTTTTTCGTGGTGATCGATCCAATCGGTTTGGCCCCGGTGTTTCTGGGCTTGACCACCGGCGCCAGCCCCGAATACCGGCGCCGCATGGCCTTGCACGGCACCCTGATCGGCGCCGGTATTCTGGTCGGGTTTGCGGCCCTGGGTCAGGTGCTGCTGGACGCCATGGGCATTTCCCTGCCCGCGCTGCGGATCGCTGGCGGTATCCTGCTGTTTCTGATCGCCATTGACATGTTGTTTGCACGGCAATCCGGTTTACGTTCCACCACCGAAAGTGAAACGGAAGAAGCCCATTTTCGCCACGATATTTCGGTATTCCCGCTGGCGATTCCTCTGCTGGCCGGTCCCGGCGCCATCACCACGGTGCTGTTACTGGTCAGTGAAGCGAAAGGAGACTGGGTGCAGATCGGTGTGGGTATCTCGCTGATGTTGAGCGTGGTGGGCCTGGCCCTGGTGGCCCTGCTGGCGGCAGGCACTCTGACCCGTCTGCTGGGGGAGATTGGTGCCAATGTGATCAGCCGGGTCCTGGGCGTGATCCTGTCCGCTTTGGCGGTTCAATTTGTAATCACCGGGCTATCAGCCCTGGGAATGGTCGGAAATGGGGCGTGAAAACATGAGATTGATCCTGGCAGGTCTATTGGCTCTGGGTGTGGCCATGACGGCCCAGGCCGATGCCCAGGAGGCCCATGCGCGTTACGCGCAGGAACTGCAGCGCCTTGGGCCATCCACCGCAGGCGACTCTGGAACTCTGGCGCGTTTGACGGGTCGCTCCAGCACGTCGTTGCGCGGCTTGAGCGCGGGCGAACGTCTCGCGGCCTTGCTCAATGCCCACTGGGCCTGGTCGATGCAGATAACGCCGGAATCCGCGACCTTCACCGGATTCCCCGGCCAGAACCAACGCTGGTCGGATTATTCTCTGGCCGCGCAGGAGCCGGTTCGGAAACTGGAGAAGCTCAGCCTGCGCGTTGCGCAGGACATTGCGCCCGAGCGGCTGAGCCGGGGGGAACGTTTGAATCTGGAGCTGTTCATCCATGGGCTGAACTCCCGGGTCGACGGCCATGCCTTCCCGCAGGAGCTCCTGCCGCTGAATCAGATGTATGGGGCCCATTTGAGCCTGCCGCAGGTCCTGGGCGCGATGCCGCTGTTCAGCCGCCCGCAGGTCGAGGATTATCTGGCTCGTCTGGCAGGCATCCCCACGCTGATCGAGCAGGTTATTGAGGCCCTGGAGGCCGGCTTGGACCAGGGCATCACGCCACCACGAATCACCCTGGCCAAGGTGCCGGATCAGGTGCGTGGTCTGGCGCCGGCCAAGCCGGCGGACAGTCCATTGCTCCAGCCCCTGTGGCGAATCGAGACCGATCTGGCGCAGGCGAGCCAGGCCCGCGACCGGGCCAGCACCGTGTATACGGAGCAGATTCGCCCTGCGCTGCAGCGCCTGGTGGACTACCTGGAGCGGCAGTATCTGCCCGGAGCCCGATCCAGCACCGCCTTGAGTGCCTTGCCGAACGGCAGACCCTGGTATGCCTGGTTGGTGCAGGCGATGACCACAACGGAGCTGAGCCCGAAAGAAATTCACGCCATCGGCCTGGCCGAGGTGGTCCGGCTGAATCGGGAAATGCGTCAGGTGATGCGCGAGCTGGATTATCGCGGCACCGATGTCCCCGCCTTTGTCGCCAGGCTGAAGAGCGATCGCAGCCAGTTCTACACCCGCGCAGAGGAACTGCTGCGCGATTATCGGGCCCTGGCCAAGCAGGCGGATGGTGGTCTGGTCAAATTGTTCAAGCAGTACCCATCCCTGCCGTACGCGGTTGAACCGATTCCGGAGTATGCGGCCGCCGGCAGCCCGGTGGCCTATTATCTGCCCGGCTCCGCCGACAATGGCCGGCCCGGCACGTTCTTCGTCAATACCCTGCGTTTGTCCGACGCGCCCAAGTATGAAATGCAGGCCCTGCTGCTGCACGAAGCCGTGCCGGGGCATCATTTCCAGCTGGCCCTGGCCCAGGAGCAGTCGGGATTGCCGGAGTTCCGGCGCCATGCCCGCTTCACCGCGTTTATCGAGGGCTGGGGCCTGTATGCCGAGAGTCTCGGTCCGCAGCTGGGTTTTTACCAGACTCCGCAAAGCCGTTTCGGCGCCCTGAGTTTCGAGATGTGGCGTGCGGTGCGTCTGGTCGTGGATACCGGGATGCACGCCATGGGCTGGTCGCGTCAGCAGGCGATTGATTATTTCCGGCGGCACACGGGGCAGCCTCTGCCGCGCATTGAGACCGAGGTGGACCGCTATCTGGTGATCCCTGGCCAGGCTCTGGCGTACAAGATGGGCCAGTTGAAAATTCAGGGCTTGCGCGAAAACGCCAAACAGCAACTTGGCGAGCGCTTCGAGCTGCGGGAATTCCATGGCGCCGTATTGCGCAATGGCGCTTTGCCATTACAGATTCTGGAGCAGCAGATAGATCTGTGGCTTGCTCAACAACGGGCTGAAACTCGATGAAAACACTCACTAGAGCGGCCTGGGCTGCGGTGCTGACGCTGACGACCAGCGCATTCGCGGCGCAAAGCGAAGAAAAGCTGGCCGCCGAACAGATACTGCATCTGGGTAATGGCGCCGAGCCGCAAACCCTGGACCCGCACAAGGCCGAAGGCGTGCCCTCGTCGAATATCATGCGGGACCTGTATGAGGGCCTCACGTCCGAGGCGCCCGACGGCTCTCTGATCCCGGGGGCGGCCGAGCGCTGGGAGATCAGCAAGGACGGCAAGGTGTATACCTTCTATTTGCGTCGCAACGCCCGCTGGTCGAATGGTGATCCGGTGGTGGCGGCGGATTTTGTCGCGGGACTGCGCCGCAGCGTTGATCCCAAGACCCTGTCGCACTACTCGCAGATTCTGTCCTCCATCGTCAACGCTGAAGCGGTTACGGCCGGCCGCGTGCCGCCGGAAGAGCTGGGCGTGACGGCCCTGGATGAGCACACCCTGGAGATTCGTCTGAAGGCGCCCACGCCCTATTTCCTCGGCCTGCTGAATCATTCCTCCACCTTCCCGATCAACCGCCGGTCTTTCGCCGAGCACGGCGCGCGGTTCACCCGGCTGGGCAATCTGGTCTCCAACGGCGCTTTCCAGCTCACGGACTGGGTGGTCCAGTCGCATATCCGGCTGGACCGCAATCCGCTCTACTGGGACAATGCCAGAAACGTGATCGACGCCGTCTACTATCATGCGACCGAAGATCAGTCCTCCGAGTTGAAGCGTTATCGGGCGGGTGAACTGCACTGGACCAACGAGGTGCCCCTGAATCAGGTGAGCTGGATTCGGGAAAACCTCCCCGATGAGTTCCAGATCAATACCTATCTGGGGACCTATTACTACGGGTTCAATCTGACCAAGCCCCCGTTCAAGGACAACAAGGCCCTGCGTCGCGCGCTGACGATGGCGATTGATCGCGAGATCCTGGTGAACAAGGTGACCCGTCTGGGCGAACAGCCGGCCTATGGCTGGGTGCCCCCCGGCATCTATAATTACACCGCGCAGCGCCCCGCCTGGGCGGACTGGCCCCGTGACAAGCAGCTGGCCGAGGCGCGACGCCTGTATGCGCAGGCGGGTTATGGCCCGGACAAGCCCCTGCACATCGAGCTGCGCTACAACACCAGCGAGAATCACAAGAAGGTGGCCGTGGCGCTGGCCGCGATGCTCAAGCAGGCGCTGGGGGTGCGGGTCAATCTGATCAATGAGGAATGGAAGGTCTTCCTCGAAACCCGCAAGCAAAAACGCATCACCCAGCTGTTCCGCGCCGGCTGGATTGGCGACTACAACGATGCCTATACCTTCGCCGAGCTGATGTATTCCAAGCACGGCATCAATGATCCGGGGTATAACAACCCGGCCTATGATCGCCTGCTGCAGGAAGCGGCGGTTGAGGGCGATTTTGACCGGCGCAGGGAAATCCTTGAAGAGGCCGAACGCCTATTGATCGACGATCAACCGGTTATGCCGATCTACTACTATGTGAGCAAACGCATGGTGAAGCCTTACCTGGCGGGTTATAAGCCCAACATCATGGATCATCACTACAGCAAGAACATGCGCCTGCTGGCGCACTAAGGAGACCGACGAAACTCGTTGTCAGACGACTTTTGCCCACACCATGATTCAATACGCCATCAAGCGACTGCTCAGCGCGATTCCAACCTTATTGGTGCTGATCACGCTCGCATTTTTTATGATTCGAATCGCTCCTGGCGGGCCATTCGATACCGAAAAAGCCTTGCCGCCGGAAATCGAAGCCAATCTGAATGCGGCCTACCACCTCGACGAACCCCTGATCCAGCAGTACGGTCGCTATCTGCTGCAGATCATCCAGGGTGATTTCGGACCGTCCTTTCAGTACAAGGATTTTACCGTCAACGAGCTGATCGGTGCCGGATTCCCGGTGTCCCTGCAGATCGGCGGATATTCGATGTTGCTCGCGGTGCTGATCGGCAGCCTGTTCGGCATTATCGCCGCCCTGCGCCAGAATCAGGCGACGGATTACGCCGTGATGACGGTGGCGATGACCGGCATCTCGATCCCCAATTTCGTCGTCGCGCCGTTGTTGATTCTGTTGTTCGGCGTCGTCCTGGGCTGGCTGCCGGCAGGCGGCTGGGACGGGGACGGATTCGCCAAACTGGTGCTGCCCGTGATCGCCCTGGCCCTGCCGCAGATCGCCTATATCTCGCGCCTGATGCGCGGTAGCATGATCGAGGTTCTGCAAAGCAATTTCATTCGTACCGCCCGGGCCAAGGGCTTGCCGGAATATCGGATCATCTGGCGCCATGCCTTGCGTCCCGCATTCTTGCCGGTGCTGTCCTATCTGGGGCCAGCCAGCGCCGCGGTGATTACCGGATCCGTCGTGATCGAGAAAATCTTTGGCATCCCCGGCCTGGGCCGTTTCTTCGTGCAGGGCGCCCTGAACCGCGACTACACCCTGGTCATGGGGGTCGTGGTGTTCTACGGCATTCTGATCATCCTGTTCAATTTCATCGTCGATCTCCTCTACGGTGCGCTCGATCCCAAGGTGCGTTATGACTGAGGCCAGCTCCGTGAGCCAAACTCTGCCGGAAGTCGCCGGGCGCAGCCTGTGGTACGACGCCTGGCGTCGGCTCGGCAAGAACAAGGCGGCGCTCACGGCCGGCGCCATCCTGCTGCTGATGACCCTGACCGTGCTGTTTGGTCCCCTGCTGTCACCCTATGATTTCGATTACACCGACTGGGACCATGTCTCGGAAGGCCCGAATCTGGAGAATCAGCATTATTTCGGCACCGATGGGGTGGGGCGCGACCTGTTTGTGCGGACGCTGCACGGCGGGCGGATTTCCTTGTTGATCGGCATCGTGGCCACCCTGGTGAGCCTGATCATCGGTATCTCCTATGGCGCGACCGCCGGTTATCTGGGGGGGCGGGTCGACAATCTGATGATGCGGATCGTGGATATTCTGTATGCCATGCCTTTCATGTTCTTCGTGATCTTGCTGATGGTGTTTTTCGGCCGCAATATCCTGCTGATCTTTATCGCCATCGGCGCGATCAACTGGCTGGACATGGCACGTATCGTGCGCGGCCAGACGATTTCCCTGAAACAGCGGGAATTCATCGAGGCCGCGGTGGCCTGCGGGGTGTCGACCCCGCGCATCATTTTCAAGCATATCGTGCCCAATTTACTGGGCGTGGTGATCGTCTACGTGACCTTGACCATTCCGCAGGTGATCCTGGTTGAATCCTTCCTCAGCTTCCTCGGCCTGGGGGTTCAGGAGCCTTTCACCAGCTGGGGCGCCTTGGTCAATGAAGGGGCACAGGAAATGGAATCGGCCTTGTGGATGCTGGTGTTTCCTGCGAGTTTTCTGGCCATGACGCTGTTTTGTTTCAATTTCATCGGCGATGGTTTGCGCGATGCACTCGATCCCAAGGATCGCTAGGAGAGCGCCGATGGAAAACATACTTCAAGTGCACAATCTGTCCGTTCGCTTCAAGACCCAGGATGGCGAGGTCGAAGCGGTCAGCGGAGTCAATTTCAGCCTGGCCAAGGGCGAGACCCTGGGCATCGTCGGCGAGTCCGGTTCGGGCAAGAGTCAGACGGTGTTGGCGATCATGGGTTTGCTGGCCGGTAACGGTCAGGCCAGCGGCAAAGTGGTGTTTCAAGGCCGCGATTTGCTGAGCATGCCGGCCAAGCAGCTGAACCAGGTTCGGGGCGCATCGATCGGGATGATCTTTCAGGACCCGATGACCTCCCTGAATCCGTACATGCGCATCAGCGAGCAGTTGACCGAGTCGCTGATACTGCACCGCGGCATGTCGAAACGCGATGCCCTGGCGCGCGCCATCGAAGTGCTGGACGCGGTGCATATTCCCGATGCCCGGAGCCGGGTGCATTACTATCCGCATGAGTTTTCCGGCGGCATGCGCCAGCGGGTGATGATTGCGATGGCGCTGCTGTGTCGACCGGAGCTGATCATCGCCGATGAGCCGACCACCGCCCTGGATGTCACGGTCCAGGCTCAGATATTGAACCTGCTCAAGGAGTTGCGTGATGATTTCGGCGTCGGCATCGTGCTGATCACCCATGATCTGGGGGTGGTGGCAGGGCTGTGCGACCATGTGATGGTCATGTATGGCGGGCAGGTGATGGAATACGCCACCCTGGATCAGATTTTCAGCCAGGCCTCGCATCCGTATACCCGGGGCCTGCTGCGTTCGGTGCCGCGGCTGGATGATGCCGGCGCCAGTGCCTTACAGACCATTCCCGGCAATCCGCCGGACCTGGTTCATTTGCCACCCGGTTGTCCGTTTGAGCCGCGTTGTTCCGATCGTATCGAGCGTTGTGGAAAGGAGCGACCGCTCTTGCAGTTCGGCCATGATGGCGTGGCCCGTGCCTGCCACGTGTTGCCGGAGGAGCTGGCATGACGAAGGCTTTGCTGAAATTGCAGGACGTGCATGTGCATTTCCCGATTCCCCAGGGGCTGTTCAAGCCGCCGGCCATGCTCAAGGCGGTGGATGGCGTCAGTCTGGAGGTTGAAGCCGGGACCACTCTGGGCGTCGTGGGCGAATCCGGCTGCGGCAAGTCGACTCTGGCCAGGGCTATTCTGGGTATCCATCCGCCCACCCACGGTGAAGTCTATCTGGACGGTCAGGCCCTGGGTGAACTGGACAAGCCGGCCATGCGCGCGCTGCGCAAACGCATGCAGATCGTGTTTCAGGATCCCCTGGCGTCGTTGAATCCGCGGATGACCATCGGCGAGGCCATCGCTGAGCCGTTGCGGGTATTTTTCCCCGAGCTTTCCCAGGCGGATCGCAAACGCAAAGTGCAATCCGCCCTGGATCTGGTGGGTCTGCTGAAGAACCAGATCAACCGCTATCCCCATGAATTTTCCGGCGGACAGTGCCAGCGGGTAGGCATTGCGCGCGCACTGGTTGTCGAGCCCGACCTGCTGCTGTGTGATGAGCCGGTCAGCGCCCTGGATGTGTCCATTCAGGCCCAGATCGTCAATCTGCTGATGGATCTGAAACAGGAAATGGGTCTGACCATGGTGTTCATTGCGCATGACCTGTCGGTGGTGCGACATATCAGCGATCGGGTCATGGTGATGTACCTGGGCAAGGTGGCCGAGCAGGCCGATCGGGACAATCTGTACAATGCACCGTCCCACCCCTATACACAGGCCTTGATCCAGTCCGTTCCGGTGCCCGATCCCGCAGTGGAGCGAGCCAAGGTTGCGGCACCGCTGAGCGGAGATTTACCGTCACCGCTCAACCCACCTTCCGGTTGCACGTTTCGTACTCGCTGCCCCATCGCGGCCCCGCGCTGCGCTGAGGAAGTGCCGAAACTGCGACCACAGCATGATGGCACCGGTTTGGTAGCCTGTCATTTTGCCCAGTAGTGGCGCCAGTGGCGCCATCTGATTTAAAGTTAGCAACAAAATTCTATTTACTTCAGGGAGTTTCAGAATGAAAAACAAAATGTTGGCAGGGCTTGCCTTGGCCGCGTTCAGTGGTGTTTCCGCGGCGGGTTCAGAAATCAATTTGGGGATGTCTTCGGAATATGTGTTCCGCGGCATAACCCAGTCCAATGGCGCGCAAGTCTGGGGCTCGATCGATTATTCCTTCGAGTCACTGGGCGTGTATACGGGTCTGTGGGTCTCCAACTCCGGTTTGGCGGGCAACGAAGAAGTCGACGCCTATGTCGGCTATGCGCTGTCCCTGGGTAAAGACCTGTCCGTGGATGTCGGCGCGATTGGCTACTTCGATCCCAGCGCGGCCTCAAGTGCGGTTGGCAGCAATAGCAGCGAAGCCTATCTGGGCGTGAATTGGCAGGCATTGAATGTCTACGCTTATTACAACTTCGGCTCCACTTCTGCCGATGAAGACGAGTTCACCTACGTCGAGACGAATTTCGGCCTGCCGGTTCTGGCTGATGCGAAGCTGCAAATGCACCTGGGTTATTTCCTGGGCTTGGGCGATTCCTACGATGCCCTGGCTGACGACAACTACCTCGATTACGGCGTGAGCTTCGTCAAGGATTATGGCGATGCCGGTCAGGTTGCACTGGCGGTGAGCGCCACCACGATTGATGCCAATCACGGCCTGGCCGGTGTGTTTGGTGAAAGCGACCGTCCGCAGTTCACCGTGGGCTGGAGCCGGAGCTTTGGCGCTGCGTTCTAAGTCTTACCTGAGTTAATGACAACGCCGGCTTCTGCCGGCGTTGTTGTTTGAGCCCGCGGCTCAGCGCGTCGAGGCCGGGCGAAAACTCAGCGCTTCGGCCAGGTGTGGACTGTCCACGCTGGTGCTGCCCGCCAGATCCGCGATACTGCGGGCCACCTTGAGAACCCGGTGCACGCCGCGCCCGCTCAGACACAGCTGCTCCGCTGCCCGTTGCAACAGGGCGCGCTCGGTGGGTTGCAAGGCGCAATGCTGCTCCAGCTCCGTCGCATCCAGATCCGCGTTGCACTTGCCGGCCCGGCGCAACTGGCGCGCTCTGGCCTGATCGACCCGCGCGCGAATTCGCGCACTGGGCTCGGCCGCCTGGGCGGGGCTGCGCAACAGTTCAGCCGCGGGCAGGCGCGGCACCGTGACATGCAGATCGATCCGGTCCAGCAAGGGGCCTGAGATGCGTGACCGATACCGCTGCACCTGCTCCTGGGTACAGTGACAGCTGGCCTGGGGGTCACCCAGGTAGCCGCAGGGGCAGGGGTTCATCGCGGCGATCAGCTGAAATCTTGCCGGGAACCGGACCTGCTCGCGGACTCGGGAGATCTGAATCCAGCCCGACTCCAGGGGTTCGCGCAGAACTTCCAGCACCACGCGACTGAACTCCGGCAATTCGTCCAGAAACAACGTCCCGCCGTGGGCCAGGCTGATCTCGCCGGGTCGCGGCGTGCTGCCGCCACCGACCAGTGCGGCGGCCGAGGCGGAATGATGCGGGCTGCGGAACGGTACCTGGCGCCACTGCTGCGGGTCGAAGCCGTTGCGGCTGGTCGACTGAATGCTGGCCAGTTCCAGGGCTTCGCTGGCGCTCAATTCGGGGCAGAGCCCGGGCAGGCGTTGCGCGAGCATGCTTTTACCGCTGCCCGGCGGGCCGATCAACAGCAGGTTGTGGCGCCCGGTTGCGGCAATTTCCAGGGCCCGCTTGGCCCGCCCCTGGCCTTGTACATCGGCGCAATCCAGGGCGCGACGCGGCCGGGGTCCGGGCTCGACGGCGCGGTCCACCGGCAGCCAGTCATCCCGGCCTTGCAGCGCCGCGCAGACTTGCAGCAGATGGCTCGCCTGAAAGACCGTCTTTGGCGCGGTAATCGCGGCTTCCGCGGCGTTATCGCTGGGAATCACCAACCGGTTGCCGACCAGGGCTGCGGCCATGACGGCTGGGAGCACGGCCTGGACCGGGCGCAATGCGCCCGACAAGGACAATTCCCCGAGAAACTCGTACCCGGCAAGCTCGGCAAGGAGCTGGCCTGATGCCACCAGAATGCCCAGGGCGATCGCCAGATCGAAACGGCCCCCGTCCTTGGGTAGATCGGCGGGCGCCAGATTCACCGTGATGCGCCGGGCTGGCAGGGAAAAACCACTGTTCTGCAAGGCGGCTCGAACCCGATCCTTGGCTTCCCGAACCGCGGCCGTCGGCAGGCCGACAATGGTCAGGCCGGGCAATCCGCCGGCCACGTGCACTTCCACCGTGACCGCCGGAGCCTGGATGCCCAGCTCTGACCGAGTGCTTACAATTGCGAGATTCATGGCAATGAATACGGGATAATTTTGCTCATCCGGCCATATCACCTGAGAATTCGCTTGCAAGTTGCTGTTTGTGTTTGCGAAAGCAAGCACATCAGGCGCGCTTTGCGGCGCGATATGCGGTATTCTTGGCGATAATTGCAGCTTGCGGGCTGCTCAGATAGATCTTCAACAGGGGATGAAGATGAAAACGGTGCTACTCGCGGCCTTGACCAGCCTGGCTGCATTTGGCCTTGTCGGAAACGCTTTCGCGACCGAGGCCTCAGCGCAGAAATACTTCGGCATTAATGGCTTCTATGTGGATCCGGATACAGCGCGGGGTACCGGGCAGGACGGCCTGGGCGCGGATGTGCTGTTCGGCCTGCAACTGACCGGTCCGCTGTATGCCGAGGCCCGGGCGTTCGGCGCCATCCTGGAAACTGGCCGTAACGGCGGCGCGGATCATTACAACGGTGGTGCCAGCCTGGATTTGCATGTGCTGTTGGGCAAGCGCGGCCGGCTGGCGGCGTTCGCCCTGGCCGGCTTGGGATTTGCCTACAACGATGTGCAGCCGAATTCGAATGACGGCGGCGCCTTGCAGGCCAATGCCGGTGTCGGCCTGCTGAGCCGTGGCCTGACCAGCGCCAAGATTCGCCTGCGCCTGGAAGCCCGCGCCGTGTACGAGGATTTCCTGGCGGGCGTCACGGATTTCCGGCTCGGTATGGGGCTGGAAATTCCGATTGATGCTGCCGAACTGGTGATCCGTGAGGTGCCGGTCGAGCGCGCCGTCGAGGCCAGTCCGGGGCCTGAGGTGTATCCGAGCCGGCCGGTCGACTCCGATAACGACGGTGTGCTGGATCCCTTCGACGTGTGTCCGGGCACCTTGCCGGGCACCAAGGTGGATCGCAGTGGCTGCGCCCTGGCCGCGCAAAGCGTGGCCATGCAGGGCGTCGGCTTCGAAACGGGTTCCAGTCAGCTGACCCCGGACTCGTTGAAAGTGCTGGATCGGGCGGTGCTCGCCCTGCGCGGCCAGTCCGGCATGCGCGTGCTGATCGCCGGGCACACCGACAGCATCGGTTCGGCTACCTACAACAAGAACCTGTCCCTGGCACGAGCCAAGTCAGTCAAACAGTATTTGACCAGCCAGGGCATCGCGCCGAGTCGCCTGGATGTGGCGGGATTCGGGGAAGAGCAACCGATCGAGAGCAATGACACCGAAGCGGGGCGGCGCAAGAACCGGCGGGTCGAATTTCAGCTGAACCCGGTCGAGAAATGAGTGCCATGGTGCCGCGCTCAGGCGCGGCAAGGTAGCTGGTGCGCCGATCATGGCCGCGCAGGAAGCTCTGAGTGGACGCCGCATTGCCATCCCGGAAACCCGCCAGCTGGATGTTCTGGCTGGATTACTGGAGCGGCGTGGTGCCCAGGTCATCCGCTGCCCGCTGGTGGGTATTCACGATACCGCCAACGTGGAGCAGGTCCATGCCTGGCTCGACACCTGTATCCGGCTGCCCTTCGATGATGTGATCCTGCTCACCGGCGAGGGTCTGCGCCGCTTGCTGGGCTTTGCCGAGCGTTATGGGGTCAGGGATGCGTTTGTCGCGTCCCTGGGACAAAGCCGCTGTATCGTGCGTGGCCCCAAGCCGGCCAAAGCCCTGCGCGATATCGGTTTGAAAGCGGCCATATCGGTTGCCATGCCAACCACCCAGGGCATTATCGATACTCTGGCGCAGGAAGATTTATATGACCGCCGCATCGGCGTACAGCTCTATGGCCAGGAACCCAACGAGCCGTTGCGCCGGTTTCTGGACCAGGCCGGCGCCCACGATTTTTTTGTCGCGCCCTACTGTTACGCCGATGAAGCCGAAGCCGGTGAAGTGGTCGGCCTGATTGAGGCCATCATCGATGCTCGGGTGGATGCGATCTGCTTCACCAGCAGTCCCCAATGGCAACGCCTGCTGTCCTGTGCGCGTAAATCGGGCCAGGAGGCGGCGCTGCGCGCAAGTCTGGCCAAGCTGGTAGTGGCGGCGGTCGGTCCGGTCGTGGCCAGCACCTTGAGCGAAGCCGGAGTCCGCGTGGATATCATGCCGCGTGAAAGCTGGTTCATGAAGCCGCTGGTTCAGGCCCTGGTGGATCACTGGTCCAGCCCTTAGCGCGTTCTGCCCAGGGCTTGGCTCAAGCCGCGGTCTTGGCTTCGGCGATCAATTTGCGCAGTTCCGGCACGCAGGAGCCGCAATTCGTCCCTGCCTTCAGACAGCGGCCAATGGCTTCTGGTGTGTGCAATTGCTGATCGCCGATCGCGCGCAGAATCACGTTCCGACCCACACCGAAGCAGGAGCAGACCGTCGGGCCGGCATCGGCGCTGGGGTCGGCGGGCCGGCCGACCAGCAGGCTGATGCGGTCCAGTTCGCTCAGTTGCTCTTGCGCAAACAGGCCTGCCAGCCACTGTCTTGAGGGCAGGTCCAGCCGCGGTGAGACGAACACGCAGGCTTCGATTCTTTCCTCGCGCACCAGCGCGCCACGGTAGAGCGTTGCCGTGGCATCGACATAATCCAGCCAGTCGTCATTGCTGTCCCGCCCGCCGAGCAGATCGCGTCCCCAGGCGGACCAATCCGCCGGATACTGGCGACCGGCCAGTTCATAGCGCAGGAATTGATCGCCGGTGGCACGGGCCCAGTAGCTGAAATCCGCCGTGCTGATGGGGCGGCGTGACAGCACAAAAGCATGCCATTCGATCAGGAACGGCTCGACCCGAACCGGGGTGTGCTTGAACTCGGGTTCGCCGGAATGGGGGTCCACGACCGGATTGACCAGCTTGCCCACGCGTGCATCCGAGGCGGTCTGATCATTCCAGTGGATGGGAACGAAAACGCTGCCGCGTGGTGTTTCCACTGAAAACCTGACCCGCAGCACGATCGCGCCCCAGGCCGTACTCAGCCGGGCCAGGCCCTGGTCCTTGATGCCGCAGAGCAGGGCGTCACGCGGATGGATTTCCACGAAGGGCTCGGGCAGGTGACCGCCAAGCCGGGCGGATTTGCCGGTCCGGGTCATCGTATGCCACTGATCGCGGATGCGACCGGTGTTCAGGACGAAGGGGTATTCGCCGTCCGGTGCATGGACGGGCGGGCGGTAGCTGACCGGAACGAACCGGGCCTTGCGGTCCGCGGTATAGAAGTCGGTCGCGCACAGCCGGGCGGTACCGCAATTCGCGGCCGGCGGCGCAAGCTGTCCCGCAAGGCGGCGGACCGGCCACTGGATCGGCTCGATGGCGGCGTACTCGGAGGCGGACAGGCCACTGAGGCCGCCGATATCAAAATCTCGGATTCCGTCATTTTCCAGCATGGACAGGCGGGCATGCTCGTCGAAAATGTCCGCGGGCCCGGCATAGTCAAAGCCTTTGAAGCCGAGTCGTTTGGCCATCTCGCAGATGATCCACCAGTCGGGCCTGGCAGACCCTGGCGCGGGCAGGAATCCGCGCTGGCGGGAAATGCGGCGTTCGGAATTGGTGACCGTGCCATCTTTTTCGGCCCAGCCGGTCGCGGGGAACTTGATATGGCCTAGCTGCACGGTATCGGTGCCAGCGAGGATATCGGAAACGATGACCAGCTCGCATTTTTCCAGCGCTTCGCGCACATGCTCGGCATTGGGCAGGCTGACGACCGGGTTGGTGGCGATGATCCAGACCGCCTTGATCTGGCCGGTGTGGATGGCATCGAACAGTTCCACGGCCTTGAGCCCGGCCTGTTCCGCGATCAGCGGCGAATCCCAGAAGCCCTGAACCAGACGGCGATGCCCGGCGTCCTCCAGGTTCATGTGCGCGGCCAGCATATTGGCCAGGCCGCCGACTTCGCGGCCGCCCATGGCATTGGGCTGGCCGGTGATTGAAAACGGGCCCATGCCGGGGCGGCCGATGCGACCGCTGAGCAGGTGGCAATTGATGATGCTGTTGACCTTGTCCGATCCGGAACTGGACTGATTGACCCCCTGGGAAAAGATCGTCACGACTTTTTCCGTCGCCGCAAAGGCCTGGTAGAAGCCCTGCACTTCCAGAATGCTCAGGCCGCAAATCTGCGCGACGGCGTCCACCGGGTAGTCAGTGGCTGCCGCCAGGGCCTGGGCGGCCTGGCTGGTATGCTGCGCGACGAAATCCGGGTTGGCCGCACCGGACTGCGCCAGCTGGTTCAACAGGCCATTGAACAGGGCGACATCCGTTCCCGGCTTCAGGGCGATGTGCTGATCTGCGATGTCGCAGGTCGCGGTGCCGCGCGGGTCGATGACGATCACGCGCAGTTCAGGGCGCTGCTGCTTGGCCGCGACCAGGCGCTGATACACGATCGGGTGGCACCAGGCCAGATTGGAGCCGGTGATGACCACCAGATCAGCCAGCTCGATGTCCTCGTAGCAGCCGGGCACGGTATCGGCGCCGAATGCGCGTTTGTGGCCCACCACCGCCGACGACATGCACAAGCGGGAGTTGGTGTCGATATTGGCGGTGCCCAGATAGCCTTTCACCAGTTTGTTGGCGACGTAGTAATCCTCGGTCAGCAGCTGCCCCGACACGTACAAGGCGACCGCCTCGGCGCCGTGCTGCCGGATGATCGCTTCCAGGCGTGCGGCTGCGGTGTCCAGGGCCTGGTTCCAGTCCGTGGCCTGGCCATCGACTTCAGGCTCGAGCAGGCGGTCCTCCAGGCCGACGGTCTCGGCCAGCGCCGAGCCCTTGGAGCACAGTCGCCCATAATTGGCCGGATGCTGCTCGTCGCCGCGTATCTCCACCTGGGCGCCGTTGACGCTGGCGATCACGCCACAGCCGACGCCGCAATAGGGACAAGTTGTCTTGGTTTCGTTCATCGAGTGATGATCAGCAGTTCCGGTGTTTGAATGAGGGCATGACGTATTGAGCCCAGTGGCGGGCGTCTGATTCTCCTGGATCGGCCCGGTGGGAAATGATGGCCTCAGGCGGCGGCCGGACCGACCTGGGCAAACGCTTTGCCGAAAATCAGCACGTCACGCAGTTCGCGCACATCGGCGCCTTCGATCATCAGCTCGTAATACCAGGAGCCATCGGCGACATCGCCGTAGAGCACCGCGCCGGCGATCTTGCCGTCACGCACGATGATCTTCTTGTACACGCCGCGACGCAGATCGCGGAACACGATCTCTTCATCACCTTCGGCGCCGTTGAAGTCGCCAGCGGAAAACAGATCGATGCCAGTGACTTTGAGTTTGGTCGACACCTGTGAGCCCAGATAGGCGTCATTGCCCCGCTGCGCCAGATGATTGGCGCAAACCTTGGCCTGGTCCCAAAGCGGCGCTACCAGGCCGTAAGTGGCCTGACGATGCTGCACGCACTCGCCCACCGCATAGATCTTCGGATCATAGGTCTGCAGGGTATCGTTGGCCACGATGCCGCGTTCGCAATGCAGGCCGGCGGCCTGGGCCAGGTCGATGTTGGGCCGGATGCCCACCGCCATGACCACCAGATCGGTCGCCAGTTCAGTGCCGTCCTTGAAGCGTATGCCGGTCACCCGGTCCTCGCCCAGGATCGCATCGGTCTGGGCGGCCATGGCGAAATGGATGCCCTTGGTTTCCAGGGCTTGGCGCAACAGCGCGGCCGCGGGCTTGTCGAGCTGGCGTTCCATCAGGCTGTCCAGCACATGCACCACGGTCACTTCCATGCCCTGGGCCAGCAGGCCATTGGCGGCTTCCAGACCGAGCAGGCCACCGCCGATGACCACGGCTTTTTTGTAAGTACGCGAGGCATCGAGCATGGCGTGCACATCGCCGATGTCGCGGAAACTGATCACGCCGGGCTTGTCATGCCCGGGCACCGGGATGATGAACGGATTCGAGCCGGTGGCCAGCAACAGCCGGTCATAGGGCACCTTCAGGCCGGAATCGGCCACCACCAGCCGCTGCTTGCGATTGATCTTGATCACCGGGTCGCCGGCATGCAGGGTGATGCCGTGCTGCGCATACCATTGCGGGGTATTGAGCATGATCTCGTCCAGGGTCTTTTCCCCGGCGAGCACCGGCGACAGCATGATGCGGTTGTAGTTGCCGTGCGGTTCAGCGCCAAACACCGTGATCTCATACAGATCGGGCGCCAGCTTGAGCAACTCTTCGACCGTGCGCATGCCGGCCATGCCATTACCGATGACCACGAGTTTCATTTTTTCAGTCATATTCCGGACTCAGATGCCTTGCGTGATGCCGGCCGCGTTCGTCCTGCGCGGTCGGAAGGGGCGGCACCGCCAGCCTGCGGCGCGCCCATGCGATGCCAGGGAGTGGCAGGAGAGGAGGGCGCTCAGGCGGCGCGGTTGAGCGCCGTGCGATTCAGCTGGATTTCGATCATGCCGTCCTGAATGCGCACCGCATGGGCCTGTACCGATTTGCCCGCATCCTCCAGGCACAGGCCGTCGCTGAGGCGAAAGTGCTGCTTGTAGATTGGTGAGGCCACGCAGATCTGCCCATCCAGGCAGCCGACGATGCCGCGTGACAGGACATTGGCGCCGCTGTTCGGGTCGAAATTGTCGATCGCGAATACGGCTTCATCGTCGAGCCGAAATACCGCGAGTTGCCGGCCGGCGACCAGCGCGCCAACGCCGGTGTGCGGCACGATGTCATTCAGATGGCAGATGGTGGTCCAGCTCATGGTGTACTCCTTGGTTGCAGATTTCATCCAGGTCCCGCCCGGATGCGGGCCGCTGGCGGCGGCCTCGATTCGGGCAGGATGCAGCTCAGGCGGCTTCCCGCTCTTTTTGCTCGTCCGCGGTCGCGGGCCGGATCTGGCCCCGCTCCTGGACGAAAACCACTTTATTGTCGCCCTCATCAGCGTTGATGAAGTGACGGAAACGCTTGAGTTTCTGTTCGTCCTCAAGGGTTTTCTTCCATTCGCATTCGTAGGTATCGACCAGCGACTGCATCTGGGCTTCCAGCTCGGCGCCGATGCCCAGTCCGTCTTCGATCACCACCTGGCTGACATAGTCGAGGCCGCCGTCCAGTTCCTCCAGCCAGCGCGCGGTGCGCTGCAGGCGATCCGCGGTGCGGATGTACAGCATCAGGAAGCGGTCGATGTAGCGAATCAGGGTCGCGTCATCCAGATCGGTGGCGAACAGGTCGGCATGACGGGGCTTCATGCCGCCATTGCCGGCCACATACAGATTCCAGCCTTTCTCGGTCGCGATCACCCCGATGTCCTTGCACTGGGCTTCGGCGCATTCCCGGGTGCAGCCGGACACGGCGAATTTCAGTTTGTGCGGGGCGCGGATACCGCGGTAGCGCTCTTCGAGCAGGATCGACATGCTGACGGAGTCCTGCTGGCCATAGCGGCACCAGGTTGAGCCCACGCAGGATTTCACCGTGCGCACGGCCTTGCCATAGGCGTGACCGGATTCAAATCCGGCGTCGATCAGTTCCTGCCAGATTGGCGGCAATTCATGCACCTGAGCGCCAAACAGATCGATGCGCTGGCCCCCGGTGATCTTGGTGTACAGGCCGTACTTCTTGGCCACTTCGCCCAGGACGATGAGTTTATCCGGGGTGATTTCACCGCCAGGCACACGGGGAACGACCGAATAGGTGCCGTCCTTCTGCATATTGGCCATGAAATAGTCGTTGGTGTCCTGCAACGGCGCCAGATGCGGCTGCAACACATGCTCGTTCCAGGTCGTGGCCAGAATCGAGGCCACCGTCGGCTTGCAGATATCGCAACCCAGGCCGCGACCATGGGCGTCGCGGACCGACTGAAAGCTCTTGTGCCCTTCGACCCGGATCAGGTGCTCCAGCTCCTGGCGCGAATGCGCGAAGTGCTCGCACAGGTGATTATTGACTTCGACGCCCAGCTTGCTCAGCTCCCCATCCAGCACATTCTTCACCAGGGCGTTGCAGCCGCCGCAGGAGGTTCCGGCCTTGGTGCTGGATTTAAGCTCACCCAGCGCGCAGCACCCGCCAGCCACGGCCGCACTCAAGGCGCCTTTGGTGACATTGTTGCAGGAACAGATCGTCGCACTGTCGGGCAGGGCATCCACGCCCAGGCTGGGCGCGGCGCCGTCACTGGCGGGCAGGATCAGCTGCTCGGGCTTGCCCGGGATGGCGATGCCGTTGAGCATCAGCTGCTGCAGATTGCCATAGGCGCTGGCATCACCCACCAGCACTGCGCCCAGGACCTTCTGGCCGGCGCTGTCGGTGACCAGTTTCTTGTAGACGCCCGCATGCTCATCGACAAAGACGCAGGTCTTGGCGCCTTGCGAGCGCGCGTGTGCATCGCCGATGGAGGCCACATCCACGCCCATCAGCTTGAGCTTGGTGCTCATGTCCGCCCCGGTGAAGCGCAGCTCGCCATCGAGCAGATGATCCACCGCCACCCGCGCCATGTCGTAGCCGGGCGCGACCAGGCCGAAAATCTGTTCGTTCCACAGCGCACACTCGCCGATGGCGTAGATGTCCGGATCGGACGTCAGGCAGGCATTGTCGACGCAGATGCCGCCGCGCGGTCCTACGCGCAGCTCTGCGGCGCGGGCCAGCGCATCTTGCGGGCGGATTCCGGCGGAAAACAGCACGATGTCGGTTTCCAGGTTCTCGCCGTCGGCGAAGCGCATCACATGACGGTGAGTCTCACCCGCCTCGATGGACTGGGTGTTCTTGTCGGTGTGGACCCGCACGCCCAGTTCTTCAATTTTCTGCCGCAGCACGCGGCCGCCGCCTTCATCCACCTGCACCGCCATCAGGCGTGGAGCAAACTCCACCACATGGGTTTGCAGGCCCATGTCGCGCAGCGCCTTGGCTGCTTCCAGACCGAGCAGCCCGCCGCCAACGACCGCCCCGACACGGGCGGTCTGGCCTGCGGCGCTAATGGCTTCAAGATCCTCGATGGTGCGATACACGAAACAGTTCTCGCGATTCGCGCCGGGAACCGGGGGCACAAACGGATAGGAGCCGGTCGCCAGCACCAGTTTGTCGTAGGGTACGGTGCGGCCCTGGCGGGAAGTAACCGTCTTGGCGCTGCGGTCGATTGCGACCGCTGCATCATTAAGGTGCAGCGTGATGCCCTGGTCGGCGAAAAAATCAGCCTCGACCAGAGACAGGTCTTCGGCACTGCTGCCGCTGAAATAGGCGGAGAGCTGTACGCGGTCGTAGGCCGCACGGGGCTCCTCGCAGAAGGTGACGATGTCATAGGCCGCCCGGGTTCCGCTTGCCGTCAGCTCGGCACAGAGCTGCTCCAGGTACTTGTGGCCGACCATGCCATTGCCGATTACGACGATTTTTGTGCTCATGTTTCTCTTTCCGCTTGATGCGTCAGAGACACTTAAGCAAACTGCGTGCCAAAAATTATCTACGGTTTATCAATGGCTTGCGCCTGCTTGTGCGGGGCGCATTCACTTGGTGCACCGCACAAGTGCGGATTGCATCGTGCGGGTGCAAGCGCGCTAGGTCTTGGGGCCCAGGTGCACCTGCCCCCGCCGCTCCGCCAGCTTCATCTGCTCGTTGCGTTCCCGGGCGCGCGCGCGATTTTGCGGTGTCTGTTGGGCGTGGCAATGCGGGCAGCTGACCCCGTCTTCGAATTCGGGCTGTTGCCGTTGCGCCGGCGACACCGGATGACGGCAAGCCCGGCACAGGACGTAGTCACCCTGTTTGAGCGCGTGACCCACCGCCACACGCTCGTCGAAGACAAAGCACTCGCCTTCCCAGCGGTTGTCCTGCGCCGGCACGTCTTCCAGATATTTCAGGATGCCGCCACGCAGGTGGTAGACCTCGTCAAACCCCTGACGCAGCAGATAATGGCTGGCTTTTTCGCAGCGAATCCCGCCCGTGCAGTACATCGCGATTTTCTTGTGCTGCGCAGGATTCAATTGCTGATCGACATAGGCGGGGAACTCCCGGAAATATCGAGTGTTCGGCACCGTGGCCCCGCGAAAACGACCGATCGCGGTTTCGTAGGCATTGCGGGTGTCGATGACCAGGGTGTCGGGATCATCAATCAGCGCATTCCAGTCCGCCGCGTCCACATAGGTGCCGACCTGCTGTGTCGGATCGGTGTTGGGCACGCCCATGGTGACAATCTCCTCGCGCAGTTTGACCTTCAGGCGCAGGAACGGCGCTTCGGGGTGTTGCGCTTCCTTGTATTCCAGCCCGGCGAAGCGGGGGTCGGCCAGAAGCACCGCGCGGAATTCGGCGATGGCCTGGGCCGAACCGGCGATCGTGCCATTGATGCCTTCGGCGGCCAGCAGCAGGGTGCCTTTGATCTGTAGGCGCTCACAGTGGGCGTGCAAGGTGTCGCGCCAGGTCTGGTAATCAGGCAGCGCGACGAATTTATACAGGGCGGCAACGGTGGTGCTGGGCATGGTTTGGCGACATCGGGGAGCGGTACATTATAGACTTCGGAACCCTCCCTTTGCGGAACATCAAGCTGCGCCTATGCCCCTAACCACCGAGGACGTCCTGTTACGCAATCCCTTGTTCAAGGGTATGGACGCCGGCTTGCTCAAGGAATTGGCGGCGGAGGCGGAGTTTCTGGATTTGCGCGGTGCGCACCAGCTGTTTGCCGCCGGCGATCCGCCCACCATGATGTATCTGGTGGTGACCGGGCGTTTGCGTTCCGAGTTCACCGGAGGGCGCACCGCCGAGATCGGCGTGGGTGAATCGGTCGGCGAGATGGGGGTGCTGGCCAATCGCCCGCGGATGGCGCGCGTGGTGGCGATGCGCGACAGTCGCCTGCTGTGCCTGCGGCGTGAAACGCTGTTGAGTTCCCTGATGCATCATCCCCAGGCGCTGCTGGCGCTGAGTCGGGTCGTCATCGAGCGTTTGCAGATCAGGAACGACGCGGTCAATGAAGTGGGGCAGATTTCCAATCTGACCATCGTGGAAACCCGGCCGGGCCGCGGCGCGCGGGAAGCGGTGCGGCGGATTACCGCGGCGTTTTCCCGTTTCGGCAGCGTCCGGGTGATTGACGAAGCGGCGGTCGACGCTGCTTTGGGTCCGGGGGCTGCCCAGATGGCGTATTCCCAGGATGAACGTAACTGGGAGCTGGTGCAGTGGTTGAACCGCTGCGAAACCGAAACGGATTTTCTGATTTATACCTGCGCCGAGGTGAGCGGCCCGTGGATTCGTCGGGCCTTGCGTCAGGCCGATCATATCCTGCTGCTGGCGGATATTGGCGACTCGCCCGAACAAGTGAGCCTGAGCGAAGAACTGCGTCGCCTGAATCCGGATGTCCCCGTCGATCTGCTGTTTCGTCGCGGCCCCAAAGATCCGCTGGGCGAGCCGGTGCAATGGCTGCAGGCCATGGGCGGA
>JBFJVB010000030.1:0-27167 GCA_041624435.1 Oceanococcus sp.
CAGATCATAAAAATACACATCGCAAGACTGGGCAATTGCTTCGTGAAGATTGACCAGACCATGTCCACGGCGCTTCCAGTCGCGGTGCTTGCGGCTGTTCTCCGGCAACTGGTAGAAGCCAGGGCAGTTCACCTTGCTGTGCCGATCGGTCAGCGCGTGGCTCAGGCCGGCCAGCGCCATCAGCGGCTTGATGGTTGAGCCGGGAGGGTATTGCCCCTGTATGGCCCGATGAAACAGGGGCTGGTTCTGATTGGAAGTCAGCAGGCGATACTGGGTATGGCTGATGCCATCCACAAACAGGCCCGGGTCGTAACTGGGTACGGAGACCATGGCCAGGATTTCGCCGCTGTGGATATCCAGTGCCACGGCAGCGCCATTACGGCCTTCGAATGCCGCTTCGGCGACCTGCTGAAGTTTGGCGTCAATGGTGAGATAGAGCGTCTTGCCAGGCTTCGGTCGGGTGTACTCCAGTTCCCGGAGTCGTCGGCCGACCGCATTGGCTTCGACCAATTGACTGCCGGGCAAGCCGTGCAGCAGCTCCTCGTACTGGTATTCGATACCGTTCTTGCCGATGTAGGATGCGCCGCGGTAGCGTTCGCGATCGACGCGCTGAAGATCGGCGGCGGTGATGCCGCCGACATAGCCAACAATATGCGCCGTGGTGGCGCCCAGCGGGTAATTGCGGGTCAGGCCAGCGCGCACATTGACCCCGGGAAAGCTTTGCCGGTTGACTTCGAATTTGGCCACTTCGGTGGAGGCCAGGTTCAGCTTCAGCGGGATCTGGTCGAAGCTCGCGGAGGCCTGGACCCGGGCAAAGAAGCGTTCTTGCTCCTGCTCGGAGATGTCGATCAGCAGGGCCAGTCGTTCGACCGTCTGTTTCAGGTCGGGAATCTGCTCGGGTATCAATTCCAGGCGATAGGCCGGCAGATTCTCCGCCAGCACGACGCCGTTGCGGTCGTAAATCAGGCCCCGAACGCTGGGGATCAGTTGGACGCGCATGCGATTTTCATCCGAACGCGTCACAAAATACTCATGCTGAAAGGCTTGCAACTGGATCAGGCGGCTGATCAGGATGCCGACCAGAATCAGGCAGATGCCGGCAGCCAGAAAAACCCGTGTCAGAAACGAACGCTTTTCTTGATAGGTATTCTTGAACGCTGCGCCTGGCATGTGTCGCGGTGATTATCCTGAAACGCGAGGTGTGGGCTCCGGACCGGGGTCAGGCCCTGGCTTGATCAGGCGCTATGATGCTGGGGCCGGTCCAGAAGTGCAAAGCAGGCACTCAGAGGAATCCAGAACACGCTGGTGCTGATGGCCGGCAGCCAGCGCCACAGCGGGTCAATCGATTGACCGACAAAGCCGTCCAGCCACAGCAGCAGGGCCTGATAGGCCAGCCACACAGGGGCCAGCACGAAAGCCTGTTGCCAGGCAGGGAACAGCTGTATCGTGCCGCGCAGCTTCAGGGCGACGTAGGCCAGCAGGCCCAGTGCGAGGGCATGCTGGCCCAGGGTGGCGGAATGCGTCACGTCCAGGACCAGGCCCAGCGCCCAGGCCCAGGCGATGCCAAACCGGGTCGGAGTACTCAGGCATAAATACACCACCACCAGGGGCACCAGCGCGGGCCGCGCGATCGCCAGCGTGTCCGGCAATGGCAGCGTGGTGAACAACAGGGCAATCAGTATCGCGGTGATGGCGCTGAGCCAGCCGACCCGGTTCATGCCGACTCAGTCCGCGGTCGCGACACGTCCCGGCTGTGCCGCGGGATCGAGCAATTGGGCGGTACTGGCAGCGGGTTCGCCCTGGCGGACCAGCAGCACTTCGCGTCCGTGCTGAATCTGGGCGGCCGGTAAGGCTGAGATTTCCAGAAAATGTTCCCCGGGATGGTGCTCGATACGTTCTACCAAGGCCACCGGGTAGCCGGCTGGATAGCGCCCGCCCAGGCCGGAACTGACCAGCAGGTCGCCCACCTGAATATCGGAATTGGCCGGCAGGAATGGCAACTTCAAGGAACTGGAGCCATCGCCGTGAGCCACCGTGCGCAGGCCGTTACGGTTGACTTCGACCGGGATGCCCTGGCTTTCATCGGTGATCAGCACCGCGGTCGAGGTGTAGGGGGTGACTTCGACGATTTGCCCCATGATGCCATTGGCATCGATCAGAGCCTGGCCAGCAAAGGCCCCGTCAACCTTGCCGCGACCAATCCGAATGCGCTGCTGATAGGGGTCCAGGCTGGCGGACTGGATTTCCCCGATCATGACCGCATTGTGTAATTGCTTGGACGAGTCCAGCAGGGCCCGAATGCGCTCGTTCTCTTTTTCCAGCACCAGCAGCCGTTGCAGGCGGGCATTCAAGCGCAAATGCTCATGCTGCATTCGACTGTGCTCGGCAATCAGGTCTTCACGGCTGCGCAGGTGCGTCTGGAGTGATTGCACCCGGTAGGGGATTTCACTGAGCCAGTGGATTGGGGTCAGGCCCACCGCGATGCTGTCACGCAGCGGGGCCAGAACATCGGATTTGCGGTCGTAGGTCATCAACCCTGCGGACAGGATCAGCAGAGCGGCGAGTTTGAGAACGAGCAGCGGGCCGCGCGAAAAAATCGGCTTGGCATCGTCATCGAACTGATAAGCACTCACTTCAAGACCCCCACTGCTACCCTCATCTTCCCCGTGCTTTGGATTTCAGCATAGAGTTAAATTTACTTTGACAGCAACGGTTTAGCCGTCATTGCACAAGTATTTTCTGGTTTAAGTCCTGGGTTCCTCCAGTGCAGAGTTCCCAAGCTCTTGAAAACAAAAGATAAACGCGGTATGCGTTTGCAGCTGCCTGGCGCGGCCTAATCGCTTGCGCCGGTCAAAATGCCTGGCGCAATTCGCGCAATTGCGCCCAAATGCGCTAATCCAGAATGAAACTGGTGGCCTTTTCATTTTCCATTTCGAGCAGAGCGCCACCACCGCGCGCGACGCAGGTCAGCGGGTCATCGGCGATGATGACCGGCAGTCCGGTTTCTTCGGAAATCAGCTTGTCCAGGTTACTCAGCAAGGCGCCGCCGCCGGTCAGCACGATGCCGCGCTCGGCGACATCCGAGCCCAATTCCGGCGGGGTGCTTTCCAGGGCGACTTTGCAGGCCGCGACGATCTGCGACAAGGGTTCCTGCAAGGCATCCAGAATTTCATTGGAGTTCAGCGTGAAGCTGCGGGGAACCCCGGCGGACAGATGGCGTCCGACCACGTCGATCTCGCGCACT
Organism: Oceanococcus sp.; assembly: GCA_041624435.1. Classification (GTDB taxonomy): domain Bacteria; phylum Pseudomonadota; class Gammaproteobacteria; order Nevskiales; family Oceanococcaceae; genus Oceanococcus. The sequence goes on from JBFJVB010000030.1 coordinate 3,245, forward strand.
TCATGTCCGGGAAAAGCGGTGCCGATTTCCTGCTTGATGCGTTCCGCGGTGGTTTCACCAATCAGCATATTGTACTGACGGCGCACGTAACTCACGATGGCCTCATCGAAACGGTCGCCACCGATGCGCACCGATTCGGCATAGACGATGCCGTTGAGGGACAGGACCGCGACCTCTGAGGTGCCGCCACCGATGTCCAGGACCATCGACCCACGGGCTTCGCCCACCGGTATGCCTGCGCCAATGGCGGCTGCGACCGGCTCGTCGATCAGTTGGACTTTTTTGGCCCCGGCGTTGGTGGCGGATTCGCGAATCGCGCGGCGTTCGACCTGGGTGGAGCCATAAGGCACGCAGATGATGACCCGCGTCAGGGGGCGAAACAACCGCTGCGAATGCACCTTGCGGATAAAATGCTGGAGCATTTTCTCGGTCACGGTGAAATCAGCAATGACGCCGTCTTTCAGTGGCCGGATGGTGGAAATATTGTTCGGGGTCCGGCCCAGCATGCGCTTGGCGTCCAGACCTACCGCTTCGATGCGCTTGCCGCCGCGCGAATCGGTTCGAATCGCCACGACCGAAGGTTCGTTCAGGACGATACCTTCGCCCCGGACATAGATCAGCGTATTCGCCGTACCCAGGTCGATTGACAGGTCATTGACGAATAAGCCGCGTAACTGATTGATCATAGGGGGAATCTGCCGCGTGAGCGGAAATGGAGGCTAAACGCCAAAGGCTGGGAATGTAGCAATGCCGAGAGTTTTGGGCAAGAAGCAGAATATGGTAGTTTTCGCGCCCCTGTTATTCCTGAAGGATACCGATGAGCTTGGATGCCGACCAGGTGCGCCGGGTAGCCGAATTGGCTCGCCTGGCTGTGACCGATGCCGAATTGCCCGTCTACGCTGGGGAATTGTCCAGTATTCTCGATTTGGTGGATCAACTCAAGGCGGCCGACACCGCCGCGGTAGCGCCCATGGCGCATCCTTTTAATATGGTCCAGCGATTGCGGGCCGACGAGGTCAGCGAGCAGCCCGAGCGTGACCGTTTGCAGGCCATCGCGCCACAAGCGGAAGCCGGGCATTATCTCGTGCCGCGGGTAATCGAGTGACCGACATGCATAGCAAAAGTGTGGCCGAGCTGTCCGCGGGACTGCAGAGCAAGGAATTTTCCGCAGTTGAGCTGACCGCGCATTTTCTGGAGCGTATTGCGCGGCTCGATCCTCAGCTCAATTGCCTGATTACCCGCACGGATGAGCTGGCGCTGGCCGCCGCCGCCCGGGCCGACGCGGCACTGGCCGCCGGCCAGGCGGGTCCGCTGACCGGAATTCCGCTGATTCATAAAGACATCTTTCTGACTCAGGGGGTCCGGACCAGTTGTGGCTCGCGCATGCTGGATAATTTCATCGCGCCGTTCAATGCCACGGTTGTCGACAAGCTTGAGCAGGCCGGCGCGGTCAGCCTGGGCAAGGCCAATATGGATGAGTTTGCGATGGGCTCTTCCAATGAAACCAGTTACTACGGACCGGTCCGCAATCCGTGGCGCACCGATTGCGTGCCGGGTGGTTCCTCCGGTGGTTCGGCCGCTGCGGTCGCAGCTGGACTGGCGCCGTTGTCGACCGGTACCGACACCGGGGGCTCGATCCGCCAGCCGGCGGCCTTGACCGGTCTGACCGGCCTTAAGCCGACCTATGGGCGCTGTTCGCGCTGGGGCATGATCGCGTTTGCATCGAGCCTGGACCAGGCCGGTGGCTTCGCGCGCAGCGCGCAGGATCTGGCCTATTTGCTCGGGGCGATGGCGGGCTTTGATGAACGCGATTCCACCTCCGCGCAGGTGGCCGTGCCGGATTATCTGGCCGAGCTGGGGCAGCCCCTGGCCGGGCTCAAACTCGGCAAACCCAAGGAATATTTTGCCGCGGGTCTGGACCCGGCCACCGGCGCGGCGGTAGAAGAGGCGATCGCCTTGTATCAGCGTCTGGGTGCCGAAGTCGTGGAGATTTCCCTGCCCAGCACCACCTTGTCCGTACCGACCTATTACGTGGTTGCGCCAGCGGAAGCCTCATCCAATCTGGCGCGTTTTGATGGGGTGCGTTACGGCTACCGTTGCGACGATCCGCAGAATCTGACCGATCTGTATAGGCGTTCCCGTGGTGAGGGCTTCGGTCGGGAGGTCCAGCGCCGGATCATGATCGGGACCTATGTGCTCTCGCATGGTTACTACGATGCCTACTACCTGCAGGCCCAGAAAGTCCGTCAGTTGATCGCACAGGATTTCAGCCGGGCATTCGAAAGCGTGGATCTGATTGTCGGCCCGACGACCCAGGCGCCGGCGTTCCGCCTGGGGGAAAAGACCGCAGATCCGGTCGCCATGTATCTGAATGACATTTACACCATCGCGGCCAATCTGGCGGGGCTGCCGGGACTGTCGCTGCCCTGCGGCCTGGTCGATGGTCTGCCGGTCGGTTTGCAACTGGTTGGTCCTCAATTCGCCGAGGGGCGTCTGCTGGCGGCCGCGCACGGTTATCAGCAACACTCCGATTGGCATCTGCGCAGACCGGAGGTGGCGCAATGAACCATCCAGCTTGGGAAGTCGTGATCGGACTGGAGGTCCATGTCCAGTTGCGCACGCAGAGCAAGATTTTCTCCGGGGCGGCCACCGCCTACGGTGCGCAGCCGAATCAGCAAGCCTGCGCCATCGATCTGGGGATGCCCGGTGTCTTGCCGGTGCTCAATGAGGCCGCGGTGGCCATGGCGGTGAAGTTCGGCCTGGCGGTGGACGCGCAGATTGCGCCGCGTTGCGTGTTTGCCCGCAAGCACTATTTTTATCCTGATCTGCCCAAGGGCTACCAGATCTCGCAATTCGAGCTGCCGATCGTCGGTCATGGCCACCTGGATATTCCGGTTGGCGAGAGCGGTGAATCGAGACGGATCCGGATTCTGCGCGCACATCTGGAAGAAGATGCGGGCAAGTCGATGCATGAGGGCTTCGAAAACGCCACCGGCATTGATCTGAATCGCGCCGGCACGCCCTTGATCGAAGTGGTGACCGAGCCGGACCTGCGCTCGGCCGGTGAGGCCGTGGCCTACCTGAAGAAGCTGCATTCTCTGGTCCGCTATCTGGAAATCTGTGACGGCAATATGCAGGAAGGCTCGTTTCGCTGTGATGCCAACGTGTCGGTCCGTCCGCTGGGGCAGCAGGAACTGGGTACGCGTACCGAAACCAAGAATCTGAATTCATTCCGGTTTGTCGAAAAGGCCATCGAGCACGAGGTGGAACGGCAGATCGATGTGCTGGAGTCGGGCGGCAGCGTGCATCAGGAGACCCGTCTGTATGACCCGGACAAGGATGAGACCCGGACCATGCGCAGCAAGGAGGAGGCGAATGATTACCGCTACTTCCCGGATCCCGATCTGCTGCCGGTGGTGTGCTCGGAAGAGTTCGTCGCGGGCATTCGCGCGCAATTGCCGGAATTGCCGGACGCCCGTCGACAGCGCTTTATCGAGGACTATGCCCTGTCGAGTTATGACGCGGATAGCCTGGTCGCCGACCGTGATCTGGCGGCCTATTTCGAGGCCCTGGTTCAGACCCTGGGCTCCGCTCACGCCAAGTTGGCCGCCAACTGGATCATGGGTGAGCTGACTGCGGCCCTGAATGAAAGCGGCCTGGAAGTGACGCAAAGTCGCGTGGCCGCACCGGCCCTGGCCTTGTTGCTCAGCCGGATTGTCGATCAAACGATCTCGGGGAAAATCGCCAAAGACGTTTTTTCCGTCATGTGGACGGAAGCTGAGGATGCCGATGCCATCATCGCGGCTAAAGGACTCAAGCAGATCACCGACAGTTCGGCGATCGAGGCCCTGGTCGATCAGGTCATCAACGACAGTCCCGCGCAGGTGAGCCAGTACCGGGCCGGCAAGGACAAGGTGTTTGGCTATTTTGTCGGCCAGGTCATGAAATTGTCCAAGGGCAAGGCCAATCCCGAAGAGGTGAACCGTTTGTTGAAAGGCAAGCTGTGAGCGGTCGTCTGTGGCGCCTGCAGGTGCCCGATCAGCCGATTCGCGGGGCCTATGTCAGCCTCGGGGCCGACTGGCCCGCGCTGGTTGCACAGCGCGGCTATGGCGCGGCCGCCGCGTCCCTGCTGGGGCAGACCCTGGCCGCTTTGCCGCTGCTGCTGGTCCATCTGAAAACCGAGGCCAAACTGAGTTTGCAGATCAGCCAGTCAGGTCCCTTGACCCTGCTGGCCGCTCAAGGTGGCACCGAAGGCGCGGTGCGGGGCTTGATCAAGCTTCAGGGGGAGGATCTCGATCCCGCGAGCCTGACCGGCAACCTGCTGGTGAGCCTGGAGCCCAGCGGTGCGACGCAGCACTATCAGGGCATTGTCGCCTTGGAGGGGGATGGTCCCGACCGCTGGCTGGAACGGTATTTCGCCCAGTCCGAACAGGTGGAAACGCGCTTCATCCTGCGCGCGGATCAGGATCAGGCCGCCGGCTTCATGCTGCAGGCGATGCCGGGGCAGCAAGCGGGCATCAACTGGACGGCGGCCATGGATGCGCTGGATCTTGATTTCCTGCCTGAGCAGCCAGGCGAATGGTTATCCACCATGTTGGCCTGTGATCTGCGCATGAGCGAGGAGCCACAGAATATCCATATCAGCTGTAACTGCAATATCAACACGGTTTCGGGCATTCTGTTGCAGCTGGGTCGGGATGACCTGGCCGCCCTGCTGGCCGAGCAAGGGCAGGTGAGTGTCGAATGCGGCTTTTGCGGACACAACTATCGCTTTGATGCGGATCAGGTCAATGCCTTGATCGACGCCTCGGGTCCGCCCGACGCGGTTCATTAAGAAAAACAACACAGGACGGCCCCATGCGAATTGGTTTGGTTGTGGATTCAGGTTGCGATTTACCCGCGACGTTCATGCGCGACAACCATGTGGAAATCCTGCCGATCACGATTCGGATTGATCAGGATGAGGTGGTGGATCGCCACGACCCGCTTGCAGCATTGGAGTTTTATCGCCACCACATTGGCGACAAAGGTCACGATGCGGAATCGGTGGCTTTTTCCACCGAACAGATCTGTGAGCTGTTTCTGGGCCGCCTGGTGACCGAATTTGATTTCGTATTCTGTCAAACGGTGACCCGCTCACGCAGTCCGATTTTTGAGAATGCGACCAAGGCCTCATTTTCGATTCTGTCGGACTACCACGCCGCGCGAAAAGCGGCGGGTGTTGAGGGACCCTTTGCCTTGCGGGTGATCAACACCGGCACTTTGTTTGCGGGGCAGGGTGTGATTGCGGCGGAAACCATGCGCATGATCAAGCAGGGCATGAGTCCCAATGACATCCGCCAGCGGGTCGAGACCCTGCTCAATTGCGTTCGTGCCTACGCGATTCCGCCGGACTTGTATTACGTTCGGGCCCGCGGTCGCAAAAAGGGGGATCGCAGCGTGTCCTTGCTGGGTGCGGCCTTGGGCTCGGCGCTGGATATCAAGCCGATCCTGTGCGGTTACGGTGACGAAACCAAACCCATAGACAAGGTCCGTGGTTTCGAGCCCGCCGTTGAAAAGCTGTTTGCCTATGCGATCCGCAAGGTCACTGAAGGATTGCTCAGTCCTTATCTGGTGGTCAGCTATGCCGGAGAACTGGAGGACTTGGCGCAGTTTCCACTGTATGCTGAGCTGCAGCAGGCCTGCCAGGAGAGCCAGGTCGAACTGCTGGTTTCGGTGATGAGTGTCACCGGTGGGGTTAACCTCGGGCCCGGCGCGGTCAGTCTGGGCCTGCTTGCAGAACCGCACACGTTTTACTGAAAAAGCACTGCCAAGATGTTTGGGGGAGTTCGGGGGCAATCCCTCCGAAGTGAAGGCCGCAGTCCGCCGTGTGTGGACCGCGGCTTTTTTTTGTCCTGGTGCGAGGATGAAGAGGGTTCCATGCTGCGGCTATACTCTGCACTTTGTCATTAGAATTCGCGGCATGACGGTTGGCGCTGGCCAGCCGTATCCCTGCGGCCGCGACCAAGGAACGCATGTCCACCGCTATCGCCAATACCGAGTTTTTGGGCCATCCCAAAGGCTTGTTTGTCTGTTTCGCTACCGAGTTGTGGGAGCGCTTTTCGTTCTACGGAATGAAATATCTGCTGCTGCTGTATCTGACCAAATACCATCTTTTCAGCGACGATCTGGGGCTCGGGGTGCTGGGTTCCTACGCCGCCCTGGTGTATGGCATGCCGGTCCTGGGTGGCATGCTGGCGGATCGGTATCTGGGCATGCGCAAGGCCGTCACTTTCGGGGCTCTGCTGTTGTGTCTGGGGCATCTGGGCATGGCGTTTGAAGGTGAGCAGGCCCGGTTGATCGACGGCGTGATCGTGCGGGACGACGGTGCCTTGCAGGTGTTCTACTTCTCTCTGGCGCTGATCATCATCGGGGTTGGTTTTCTCAAGCCGAACATCTCCACCATCGTGGGGCGGCTGTATCCCCCGGGTGATGCGCGGCGGGATTCCGGCTTCACGATTTTCTACATGGGGATCAATCTGGGGGCCTTCAGTGCAACCCTGCTGTGCGGTTATCTGGGCGAAACCTACGGCTGGGCCTACGGGTTCGGCGCGGCGGGCATCGGCATGCTGTTCGGGCTGGCGACGTTTCTGCTCGGGCAAAAGCATCTCCAGGGCCACGCCGAACCGCATGATCCGGAGCTGTTGCGCGAACGCGTGCTGGGACCGGTAACGCGCGAAGGGCTGATCTATCTGAGCGGGATCGCGTCCCTGTTTGCGGTATGGCAAATGGTCCAGTTCGAAGGCATCGTGCACGGCACCTTGAATGTGTTGTCGATTGGGGTGCTGGTGTGGCTGGTGTGGTTCGTGACGGTGCGTTGCGATGCCGAGGAACGCGGGCGGATGCTGGTGCTGGCCACCCTGACCCTGTTCAGTGTGGTGTTCTGGGCCCTGTTTGAACAATCCGCGGCCAGCATGACCTTGTTCGCCGATCGGGTGCTGGATCGCCAGGCCTTTGGTGTGGAGTTCACGGCCTCGCAACTGGGCTCGATGAATGCGCTGTTCATCTTCCTGCTGGCGCCGATCTTTGCCGTGCTCTGGCAGGCTCTGGGTCGACGCGGCCTGGACCCCAGTCCGCCGGTAAAGTTCGCCCTGGGTATTGCGCAGGCCGGGCTGGGTTTTGGAGCTTTGGTCATTGGCGCCAGCGTGCCGGATGAGTCCGGCAAGGTGGCGCTGGTCTGGTTTGTGCTGGCCTATCTGCTGCACACCACCGGTGAGTTGTGCCTGTCACCCGTCGGTCTGTCGGCTGTGACCAAACTGGCCGTGCCCAGCGTGGTGGGAGTGATGATGGGCGCCTGGTTCCTGGCCACCGCCTATTCCGAATTCATCGCGGCGCAGATCTCCAAGATCGCTTCGGTTGAAACGCCAGCGAGCGGTCTGGTCGATGTCGTTGTAGCCCGCGACGCGTATGCCTATTTGTTCGAACAACTGCTCTGGGTCGGGCTGGGGACCGGTGTGTTGCTGCTGATCCTGGCGCCCCTGCTCAAGCGGATGATGGGCCACGCCGATGAAGCGCCGGCGGCAACAGCCGTTATTGAACCCGCGACAGCGGTGAGGAAATGAGCATGCAGCGTGTATGGATCTTGACGATGAGTCTGGGTGTGGCGGGCTGTGCCAGCTGGCTGGGCATGGGGGCTCCGGGGAGCCAGGCTGCAGAGGATTTTCTGGCCCGGTTTGACCTGGAATACCGGCAAAAGGCGATCGAATCGAACAAGGCGGGTTGGGTGCAGTCAACCCATATCACCGCAGATACGCAATGGCTGGCCGCCAAGGCCAGCGAGCGGACTCTGGGTTATGTGTCGCAGGCGGCGCGGGATGCCCGGGCCTTTATCGGCGTCGCGGTGGAGCCGGCCACGGCGCGCCAGCTGAAGTTGCTGCAACTCAGCTCCGGTGTGCCAAGCGATCCTGCGTTGCTGGCTGAATTCACCCAGTTGGGCGCCAAGCTTGAAGCCATGTATGGCGGCGGGCGTTACTGTCCACCCGGGGCAGTCGCCGGTTCCGCCGACTGTCTGAGTCTGGAAAAGCTCGAGGAAATCATCAAGGACAGCCGGGAGCCCGCGCAGTTGCTGGAGGCCTGGTTGGGCTGGCGTGAGGTGTCGCCGCCGATGCGGGCGGACTACCAGCGCTTTGCGGAATTGCAGAACATCGGCGCCAGAGAACTGGGTTATGCCGATGCGGGTGGCTTATGGCGGGCGGGCTACGATATGCCCGCGGATGACTTCGCCGCCGAAGTCGAGCGGCTTTGGTCGCAGGTGCAGCCGCTGTATCAGGCCCTGCACTGTCATGTGCGCGCAGAGCTGGGCAAACAGTATGGCAGCGCCCTGGTCGCGCCGGATCAGCCGATTCCGGCCCACTTGCTCGGCAATATGTGGGCCCAGCAATGGGGCAATCTCTATCCGCGCCTGACCCCCTATCCCGGTGCCGATGACCTGGACGTGAGCGCCGCCCTGGTTAAACAGGGGTATGACGCGCAAGGCATGGTCAAGCAGGCCGAAGGTTTCTATCAGAGCATCGGTTTCCCGGCCCTGCCGGAAAGTTTTTATCGCAACTCCCTGCTGGTTCAGCCGCGTGATCGTGAAGTCGTCTGTCACGCCTCCGCCTGGGACATCGATTTTGCTGGCGATGTGCGGATCAAGATGTGCATCGAACCCAACGAAGACAATCTGTTGACGATCTATCACGAGCTCGGTCACATTTACTACGATCTGGCCTACAACCCCTTGCCGACGCTGTTTCAGGGCGGTGCTCATGATGGTTTTCATGAAGCGGTCGGGGACACCATGATGCTGGCGATGACGCCGAGTTATCTGCAGTCGGTGGGGCTGGTCGGGAAAACCAGCCGCACGCGGCAGGCGCTGATCAATCAGCAGATGAAAATGGCGCTCGACAAGGTGGCCTTTCTGCCGTTTGGCCTGCTGGTCGACAAGTGGCGCTGGCAGGTCTTTTCCGGCGCAGTGAGCCCGCAGGACTATAACGCAGCCTGGTGGGCGCTGAAGCGGCAGTACCAGGGCATCGCACCACCCGTGCCACGGCCCGCGGATGCCTTCGATCCAGGCGCCAAATACCATATCCCGGGCAACACCCCCTATATGCGCTACTTCCTTGCGCACATCCTGCAGTTCCAGTTCTACGAGGCGATGTGCGCGGCCGCCGGCCACGAAGGTGATCTGCACGCCTGCAGTTTTGCCGGCAGTCGAGAGGCGGGTGACCGGCTCTGGGCCATGCTGCAGTCAGGCCAAAGTCAGCCCTGGCCGGATGCCTTGCAGACGCTGACCGGCTCCAGGCAAATGGATGCCGGCGCCTTGCTGCAATACTTCGCCCCGCTCAGTGCCTGGCTGGATGAACAGAACCAGGGCCGGGCCTGCGGCTGGTGAACCGGTGTGGTTTACAGCCAGAACGTGTAGATGGTGGTGATCGCGGTCACGGCGCAGAGTAAATTCAGCGGCAGACCAACCTTGACGAAATCCACGAACCGGTAGCCGCCGGGGCCGTAGACCATCAGGTTGGTCTGATAACCCAGCGGGGTGGCGAAGGCGGCCGACGCCGAGACCATCACGGCCAGCACGAAGGGTTGCGCCGGCAGGCCAGCGCTCTCGGCCGCGCCCAGCACGATCGGCAGGGCCAGTGCAGCCGCCGCATTGTTGGTGATCAGTTCGGTCATCACCATGGTCATCAGGTAACTGGCGATCAGCAAGGCCAGCGGGGTATCGCCGGCCAGACGGAAAATCGCGCTGGCAATCAGTGCTGCCGCGCCGGAATCACGCACGGCCAGGCCCAGCGCCATGGCGCAGGCAATGGTCAGCAGGACCTGGGAATCGAGCGCTGCTTTGGCCTGGGTGAAGCTCAGGCAGCGGGTCACGACCATCGCCATCGCACCACACAGCGAGGCGGTCAGGATGTTGGCCAGGCCGGAGGCCGCCAGAGCGATGACCGTGATCACGATCACGCCGGCAAGCCGTGCTTTGGCCCGATTGACCTGATGGCTCTGTGTGTCCGTGACCAGCAGAAAATCCCGGTTGTACTGCTGGCGGGAAAGAAACGCCGGCCGGGTCTCGAGCAGCAGCGTGTCGGCGGGTTTGAGGCGGATTCTACCGATATGCCCGCTGATGCGTTTCCCGCCCCGGGCAACCCCGATGACCACCGCGCCATAGCGCTTGCGAAAATCCGCATCGCCAATGGTTTGCCCTATGATCGGCGAGGACGGGGAGAGCACCACTTCGACCAGCTTGCGCTCGGGGCTGTCCTGGGTCAGGGCGAGTTCATCCGCGGTGAACGGTGCCAGCCCCGGCATTTCCTGCAGCTGCAGGACGCCGCGGGTATCGCCGACAAAAATCAGTCGATCACTGGCCTGCAGGCGCTCTTCGCGCGAAACGGCGCTGATGACCGCGGGGCCGCGAATAATTTCAACCAGGTACAGCCCCATACCGCCCAGGTCACGCAAGCCGGTGTCCGCGATGGTTTTACCGACCAGCACGCCATCGGGCATCACCACCATCTCGGTGGAATATTCCCGCGGATCGCCGAAGCTGTCTTCGACATTCTGATGCGTCGGCAGCAGGTGGCGGCCGATCAGCAGCATGTAGACGATGCCGCAGCTGGCGACGGCCAGGCCGATCGGCGTGATGCTGAACATGCCCAGGCTCTGGTCACCGGTCATGCCCTCGTACAGGCCCAGGGTGATCAGGTTGGTGCTGGTGCCGATCATGGTCAGCGTCCCGCCCAGAATCGCCGCATAACTCAGGGGGATCAGCAGTTTGGAAACCGCAATGCCGGTGCGCCGTGACCAATTGGAAATGGCCGGAATCAGAGTTGCGACGATCGGCGTGTTGTTCATGATGCCGCTGAGCAGGGTGACCGGCAGCATGACGCGCAGCTGGGCGCTCAGTTCGCTGCTGGGTTGGCCCAGCACGCGTGAACTCAGCCAGCCCACCCCGCCGGTATTGCGCACGCCCGCGGCGATCACATAGAGAAAGGCCACGGTGGCCAGGCCAGGATTGGCAAAGCCACTGAGCAGGCTGGCCTGGTCAATCACCCCTGAAGCGGCCAGGACCGCCAGCGCCAGCATCAGGATGCGATCAGAGGCATAGCGGGTAAAAATCATCCCGGTGAAGACCGCCAGGGTGAGGGTCAAGACAAACAGGGCTTCCATAGGGCGATGGATTCTCGAACGGTGAGCGCGTGCCTGAGCACGAACTGTGGAAGAATGGGCAGCATAAGTCATTCCCCACCCTGGAGTGGCGCGGTGGGCGCGCCTCGAGTCGATCGTATCAACAAGATGGATAAATTTGACCGTATCTATGCGATGCACCGGATTCTGTCCGCCCGGCGCACGCCCATTTCTCACGAGGCGCTGCAGCAGGAGCTGGAATGCTCGCGCGCAACCGTCACGCGGACGGTGGAATTGCTGCGCGATCATCTGAACGCGCCCTTGATCTACGACCGCGAACACAATGGCTATGTTTACGCCCGCGGCGGCCAGGCTTGGGAATTGCCCGGCTTCTGGCTGAGTTCCCGCGAAATCGTGGCACTGATGGCGGGCATCAAGTTTCTGGGCGAGTCGGGTCAGGGGCTGCTCTCCGAGCTGGTGCGCCCGTTCCGGGTCAGGCTGGAGGAGATGCTCAAGCGCCAGCATCTGGGTGCCGGTGAACTGTTGCGGCGGGTCAAAATCCTGTCGGCCAATGCGCGGCCACAAGGGGCCTACTTTCATGTTGTGGCGGACGCCACCGTGCGTCGCAAGCAGCTGGATATCGTCTACCACAGCCGCAGTGCGGATGAAGAGTCCAGGCGCACCGTTTCACCCGCTCGCCTGGTGAATTACCGCAATAACTGGTATCTGGATGCCTGGTGTCACCGGCGCGAGGGCTTGCGAACCTTTTCGCTGGATCGTATCGAGCAGGCGCGGGTGTGCAAGGAACCGGCCCGGGAGATCGCCGAGCACGAACTGGACGCGGCGCTTGCGCACAGCTACGGCATTTTTGCGGGAACGCCAAAGGCGGTGGCGGAACTGGTGTTTTCACCGCACGCCGCGCGTTGGGTGGCCGAGGAAAGCTGGCATCCGGAACAGGTGGGTGAACTGCTCGATGACGGCCGTTACAAGCTGCGCGTGCCCTATGCGCAAAGCGCCGAACTGATCGCCGATATCCTGCGTTACGGGCCGGACGTGGAGGTGTGTGCTCCGGTCGGCCTGCGAACGGCTGTCCGGGAGCGTCTCAGCGAGGCCTTGCGGCAGTACTGATCAGTCCGCCGCGCCCGCTTCCGGGCCCCTGGTCTGGGCCGCGAGCATCATCGCGGCGGCCTTGGCGCCGATCATCATGCACGGTGCGTTGGTGTTGCCGGAGACGAGGGTGGGCATGATCGAGGCGTCGGCGATGCGCAAACCCGCGATGCCGTGGACGCGCAACTGTGGGTCCACCACGGCCAACGGGTCGGTGCCCATCTTGCAGCTGCCTACCGGGTGGTAGACGGTTTCGGCACCTTCCCGGATGGCCTGTTCGATGGCCTGATCGCTGGTCGCCGCAGGCCCGGGGAAGTACTCGCGGCCGACATTGTCGGCAAAGCTCGCGGAGCGCATGATCCGACGGCCCAGTTTGATGCCCTCGCGCAGGGTCGCCAGATCCTCGGGGTGGTCCAGGTAGTTCGGTTCAATTCGGGCCGGGGCGAGCGGGTCCGCCGACGCCAGGCGAATGCGCCCGCGGCTTTGCGGGTGCAGATCACAAACGTGCAGCGACATGCCATAGCCATAGCGCAGGGTGCGGCCATGGTTTTCCAGGCGGGTGGGGACGAAATGAAACTGCAAATTGGGAGCAGCTAAGCTTGGGTCGGTCTTGGCGAAACCGGCGCCTTCGGCGAAATTGCTGGAGAAGCTGCCGCGGTGCGCAAACAGGTAACGCAACAGATCCGCAAGCATTTTTGGAATGGCGGACAGGGCCAGGCCGACGGCTTCACGTTTTTTGTCTTCATAGCTCAGCACGTAATCCAGATGGTCCTGCAGGTTTTCACCCACGCCCGGCAGTTCATGGCGCAGTTCGATGCCGTGCTCGCGCAGTTCCGCCGCCGGGCCGATGCCGGATAGCAGCAGGAGTTGTGGCGAATTGATCGCGCCGCCACACAGGACCACTTCCTTGCGGCACAGCGCATGGTGTAGCTGCCCACCGAGCTGGTATTCCACCCCCACGGCTTGCTTGTTCTCCAGCATGATCCGGGTCGCCTGGGCACCGGTGAGAATGGTGAGGTTGCCGCGCTGGCCGCGGATCGGGCTCAGAAAAGCCCGGGCAGCGGAGTGGCGCTGGCCGTCTTTCTGGGTCAGTTGATACAGGCCGAAGCCTTCCAGTTCGGCGCCATTGAAGTCCAGGTTTTCCGCAAAGCCCTGTTCGATCGCGGCGGCGACGAAACGCCTGGACGTGATATTGGTTTCACGCTGGTCGCAGACATTCTGCGGACCGCCCTGCCCATGAAAGTCATCGCTGCCGCGTTCATTGTTTTCCAGCTGTTTGAACAGCGGCAGAAGTTCATCATACGACCAGCCCTTATTGCCCAGCGCAGCCCAGTGATCGTAGTCACTGCGATGACCGCGCATGTACACCATGGCGTTGACGGAACTGGATCCGCCCAGGGTTTTGCCCCGTGGCCAGAACAGGCGGCGACCGGCCAGGTTCTGCTGCGGGACGGTGTCATACAGCCAGTTGTGCTTGCGGCTCTGCATCAGCGCCAGAACGCCGAACGGCATGTGAATGAAGGGGCTGGTATCGTCCGGGCCGGCTTCCAGCAGCAGCACCCGTAGCGTGGGGTCTGCCGATAACCGGTTGGCCAGCACGCAGCCGGCCGAGCCCGCGCCAACGATGATGTAGTCGTACATTTCGAGTCTCTCCCTAGGCCATCATCCTTACTCGATTTCAGCCAGGATTTCAGCATTGTGCTCGCCCAGCTTGGGCGCCGCACGCTCCAGACGGTACTCATGGCCGGAGATTCGGATCGGCGTTCGATACTGGAATTTACCATCCACCTCGAACACCAGGCCGCGTTCTCGCGCATGCGGATCAGACAGGGCTTCGACCGGATCCAGTACCGGAGTGGCGCAGCAGCCTTTGTCGGCCAGCCGCGCGGTCCAGGTGTCACGATCAGCCTGCGCAAACAGGCTCACCAGTTCGGCGGCGATCCGGTCGCCGGCGGGGCCTGCTGCCAGCGGCAGGCGGGCCAGATCCGGGCGCTGCACCGCGGCGCAAAACGCCTGCCAGAATTTCGGTTCCAGCGCCCCCAGGGCGAAATACTTGCCATCGGCGCAGGTGTAGATCCGGTAATTGGGCAGCCCGCCGGTGAGCATGTCGCCTCCGCGTGGCGGGGCGCTGCCACGCTGATTGAGGCTGGCCAGCTGTACCACCTGCAACACATAGGTATTGTCGGTCATCGACACATCGACGAAGCCGCCTTCGCCGCTGCGCTGAGCGCGAATGATCGCGGCCAGAATCCCGATGGCGCCGGACAAGGCCCCTGCGGCCAGATCGGCGATCTGGAAGGAGATGGGGCTGGGTGTGGTGCCTTCCGCTCCGGTCTGGTGTAACAGACCGGAGTAGCCGCAGTAATTCAGATCATGGCCGGGCCAGTCCCGGTAGGGGCCGTCCTGGCCGAAGCCGGTGATGGCGGCGTACACGATGGCGGGATTGATCGCCCTGATGACGTCGTAACCAGCCCCCAGCTTGTCCATCACTCCCGGGCGGAATCCTTCCAGCACCACGTCCGCCGTTTTGCACAGGGCCAAAAAACGCTGTCGGTCCTCGTTCTGGCGCAGGTCCAGGCACAGTCCGCGTTTATTGCGGTTGAGCATCTTGAACATGTCTGGCGTCAGGGACCTGGCATAGTCACCGGGACCGGGTTCTTCAATCTTGATGACGTCCGCGCCCATGTCGGCGAGCATCAGGCTGCAATAGGGGCCGGGTAGCAGGCGAGTCAGGTCGAGGACGCGGATACCTTGAAGCGGAGCGGACATGGTGGGAATCTCTGGCAGCGAATGCGCGGCTAGGTCGCGCGTGATGACGAGTGGGTCTTATTCGAAACGCTGGCCCTGAGCGGCCATGTCCCGGAGCAGTTGCGGTGGGGAAAACCGCTCGCCAAAGCGCTGTGCAAGCTCATCGGCCCGACGCACGAAGGTCTCCAGGCCGGTCGCGTTGATGAATTGCAGGGTGCCGCCTGACCAGGGGGCGAAGCCCCAGCCGAAGATCGAACCGATATTGGCATCGGCGGTCCTCTCGACCACGCCCTGTTCGACGCAGCGGACGGTTTCCAGTGCCTGGACGTAAAGCAGCCGGTCGATCATGTCCTGCTGGCTGAGTGGGTCGCTGGTGCTGGGCCAGTGCTCGGCGAGCCCGGGCCAGAGCTGTTTGCTCCGGGCTTCATAAGTGTAGAAACCCTGGCCACTTTTTTTGCCCGGTCGATCGAGCTGGTTGACCATGATGTCGATGACGGCAAGGCCGGGATGGGCCACGTAGGGCTCGCCGGCGGCGGCCATGTCCTTGCGGGTTTGCTCGGCGACGTGCCAGCCCAAAGACAGGCTCACTTCGTCCTGCAAGGCTAAAGGCGGCATCGGCATGCCCGTGGCCTTGCCTGCGGATTCGATGACTTGCGCCGGCATGCCTTCGGCGAGCAGGGCAGCGCCTTCCAGCACGTAGGTGCCGAAAACCCGCGAGGTGTAAAAGCCGCGGGCATCATTCACTACAATCGGGGTTTTCTTGATCGCCAGGACATAATCGAAGGCTCGCGCGAGCGTGGTCTGATCGGTCTGGTTGCCGACAATGATCTCGACCAGGGGCATCTTGTCGACCGGCGAGAAGAAGTGCAGGCCGATGAATTGCTGCGGCCGCACGCTCTGGCTGGCCAGTCCGGTGATGGGCAGGGTCGAGGTGTTCGAGGCGAAAACGCCGCTGCTGTCCATGACGCTTTCCGTCTCCCGGGTGACCGCGGCCTTGAGCTCGCGATCCTCGAACACCGCTTCGATGATCAGGTCGCAATCACTCAGGTCCGCCAGAGCATCGGTGGGGTGGATTCTGTCCAGCAGGGCCGCGGCCTTGGCGCTGTCCAGCCGTTTGCGCTGCACGGCCTTTTTTGCCAGGGCTTCGGAGTGTGCCTTGCCTTGCTCGGCCGCGTCGCGGCTCACATCCTTGAGAACGACATCGAAGCCCGCTCTGGCACTGGACCAGGCGATGCCGGCTCCCATCATGCCGGCGCCCAGGATGCCGATTTTCTTGAACCGGCTCGGGGCGATATCCGCCGGCCGGGAGGCGCCCTTCTTGATGTCGTTGAGCTGGAACCACAGCGTGCCGATGGTGTTTTTGGCGACCGGACTGACCACCAGTTCGGCGAAATAGCGGCTTTCGATTTCGCAGCCGGTGTCCAGATCGACCAGGCAGCCTTCGAACACGCTGGACAGTATGTTCTGCGGGGCCGGGTAAAGCCCCTGGGTTTTCTGTTTGAGCATGGAGGGGGCGATCGCCCACATCTGCACATTGGCCGGATGCTTGGAGTCGCCGCCGGGGATCTTGAAGCCCTTTTCGTCCCAGCGTGCTTTGGCTTTGGGGTGAGCGATGATCCAGGCGCGGGCCTGGGCCAGCAGATCGTCGCGATCCTCGGCCAGCGCATCGATGAGTCCTTCTGTCAGGGCCTTGGCCGGCGTGATCTCCTTGCCTTCGAGCAGCAGGGGCAGGGCTTTCTGGATGCCGATCAGGCGCGGCAGTCGCTGGGTTCCGCCGCCGCCCGGAAGCAGGCCGAGCTTGACTTCAGGCAAGCCGAGCTTCGCCTTCGGGTTATTCAGGGCGATCCGGTAGTGGCAGGCCAGGGCGAGCTCCAGGCCGCCCCCTAGCGCGGTGCCGTTGAGTGCGGCAACCACCGGTCGGCCACAACGTTCCAGGCGGAACAGCTGGCTCTTCAGCGCCTGGGCCATGTCGAAAGCCAGCTGCGGGTCGGCGATGCGGAACAGGCCGTCGATCTCCGCGCCAGCCACGAAGCTGTCCTTGCCGGAGGTCAGGATGACGCCGGTAATGCCTGGATCTGCTTCAATCTGGCTGATCGCGTTTTCCAGGGCGTTGCCGAACTCCGCGTTGATGACGTTCATGGAGCGACCGGGCATGTCGATGGTCAGGGTGACGATGCTCTGGGCGTCTTGGGAAAAGGTGATGCTCATGGTGATTCCTGGCTGTTCTGCTGGGGTCGCACCTGCGGTGGAGGCCGCAGCTTGGCGTGATGCGGTTCAGACCCGCTCGATGATGGTCGCAATGCCCATGCCGCCGCCCACGCATAGGGTGGCCACGGCGGTGTTCAGGTCGCGGCGTTCGAGTTCGTCGAGTGCCGTGCCCAGGATCATCGCGCCGGTCGCGCCCAGCGGGTGACCCATGGCGATGGAGCCGCCGTTGACATTGACCTTGTCCATGTCGAGGTCGAGTTCACGCACGGCTCGTAGCACGACGGCGGCAAAGGCTTCGTTGATCTCGAACAGATCGATGTCCCTGGTCGACATGCCGGCTCGGGCCAGGGCTTTACGGGTTGCCGGGGCGGGCGCGGTCAGCATGATGGTGGGTTCGGCGCCGGTAACGGCACAGGCCCGGATTCTGGCCCGTGGCTTCAAGCCCAGTTCCGCGCCTTTTTCCGCACTGCCGATCAGCATCAGTGCCGAGCCATCGACGATGCCGGAGGAATTGCCCGCATGGTGGACATGATTGATCTGGCTGACCTGCGGGTACTTGCGCAGGGCGGTGGCGTTGAAGCCCATGTCTCCCATCATCTTGAAACTGGGTTTGAGGCCGGCGAGGGATTCCAGGCTGGAATCCGGTTTGATGAATTCATCGTGGTCCAGGACGGTGAGCCCGGATACGTCCCTGACCGGAATCAGCGATCGTGAAAAGCGCCCTTCCTGGCTTGCCAGGCTGGCCAGTTGCTGGGAACGGACCGCATAGCGATCCACTGTTTCACGGTCAAAGCCCTCGAGGGTGGCGATCAAGTCGGCGCCGATACCCTGGGGAACGAAATCCATGGCCGCATTGACTCTCGGGTCCATGATCATCGCGCCGCCGTCTGAGCCCATCGGCCAGCGGCTCATCGATTCGACGCCGCCCGCGACGATCAGGTCTTCCTGTCCGGACATGACTTTCATTGCGGCCAGATTGACGGACTCCAGGCCGGATGCGCAGAAACGGTTCTGGGTGACACCAGCAACCGATTCATCCCAGCCCGCATACAAAACGGCGGTGCGGGCAATGTCAGCGCCTTGCTCGCCAACCGGGGTTACGCAGCCCAGCACCACATCGTCGACCTGGCTGGTGTCCAGTGCGTTGCGCTCGCGCAGGGCATCAAACAGGTTTTTCAGTAAATGAATGGGCGTGACCTGATGCAGGCTGCCGCCCTTTTTGCCTTTGCCGCGAGGGGTGCGAACAGCATCGTAGATGAAGGCTTGGCTCATGCGGAACTCCGAGGTAATTTATCTTACCGTAATGTCTCTGATCTGGACGATCTGACTGGATAGGCCTGGCAATTTAGAACACAAAGTCAATTATCGCAACGTATTACTCGTAATTTTTCGTGGAAACATAATGTGTAATAATCATTACCATTAGATCAAATCATTCTCCAGAAACACCGGTCAGACCATGTCACCCAAGCCTAAATCGACAATTGATCCCAGCACCCGACTTCGGATTGAGGCGGCCGTGCTCAGTACATTTTCCGCGCAGGAGTTTCACAAGGTCAGCCTGATGGAGATCGCCAAGCGCGGTAATGTCAGTTTGCAGACGATCTACAAATACTATGGCAGCAAGGAAGCCCTGCTGTTCGGAACACTGGATACGCATCTGGGGGCCCTGGCGCGAAGGATGATCGATCACTTGCAGGGTATCGAGACCTATGAAGACCGGTTGAGAAAGGTGTTCTGGCTGATGTTCAACTATTTCGAGCTGAATCCGCAGGTGGTGCAGATATTGAACAGCTCGGTGTATCTGAATACCTGGAGTCAGCACGATACTTTTCGCCAGCCGGAACTGTTTGCAGTGTTCATGCGGGTTCTGCGAGAGGGCCGGGTCAAGGGCATTCTCACCGATGCCGTTGACGAGAGGGTTTTGCTCGATTTGCTGCTGGGCGTGGCGACCCGAACCATCAGCATGTGGATCCTGAGGGGCCAGCCTCCCGGGCTGACTGAGCAGTCCAATCAGCTGTTTGCGCTGTTGTGGGTCGCGATCAGCAACAGGCCAGACTCGCCCGTTGAGAAAACGCCGAGATAATTCTCAATTGTCCTGGATGACGCGGTGCTGGACCTGTTGAGAAAGCTCACGTAGTGTTGGCACAAAAGCAGGGGTAGGAGGTAGGGTCGCCGCATGAAATTCCTGGTGGTGGAAGACAGCAAGGTGTTCGCTGTAATGTTTCGCCAGCTACTGGAAAAGGCTGGCCACGAAGTGGAAGTCGAGCTGGATAGCACGAAAGCTCTGGAGCGCCTCAAGGCCGCCCGCCCGGATTGCGTCCTGCTGGATATCATGATGCCCGGTGTCGATGGCCTGAGCCTGCTGCAGGATATTCGCCAGAGTCTGGGGGCCGATCTCAAGGTAATTATCATTTCGGCCAAACCCTATGAGGCCGATCGGGAAACCGCCAAGAAGCTGGGTGCGTCCGGTTACATCAATAAGGTCACCGAACAGGATCGCCTGTTGGCGCGCATAGAGGAGATCATCGCGGATCAACCCAAGATCAGTTTCTGGGGCGTGCGTGGCACCCTGCCAGTCTCGGGACCGAAGTCTCTGCGCTATGGCGGCAATACTTCCTGTATCAGCCTGGAATTCGCGGACAATCGTTTATTCATCTTCGATGCTGGCAGTGGCATCAAACGCTTTTCCGATGAGTTGATGCGTCGCGGTCAGGCCTCGATCAAAGCCCGCATCTTCATTTCCCACTCGCATATCGATCATATCCAGGCCCTGCCGTTTTTTGCGCCTTTGTATATCAAGGGCAACTGGTTTGAAATACTGGGGGCGGCGCAGAAGGGCAAGGGGATGCGTGAGCTGATCGCGGGTCAGATGGATGGTGTGTATTTTCCGATTACCATCAGCGAATTCGCCGCCGACGTCCAGTATCAGGATATCGTCGAGGGCAGCTATACCATCGACGGCGTGGTGGTCAAAACCATGTTGTTGAATCATCCCGGGCACTGCCTGGCCTTCCGGGTTGAATATGCTGGAGCCGTTTTCTGCTATGCCACCGATAACGAGCTGTATCCTCAATCCAGTTCGTTCTTCAATCAGGATTACCGCGATCAGCTGGTTGCGTTTGTCGCTGGCGCAGATTATCTGGTCACGGACTCGACCTACATGGATGATGAGTACGCGGCAGGCAAGGAGCATTGGGGGCATTCCAGCATCTCCGAGGTGGTGGATATTGCTGACCGGGCGCGGGTGAAAACGCTGTGTCTGTTCCATCATGATCCGGACCAGGACGATGATGCGATCGATCGGAAGCTGGAGTTCGCTCGTCAAGCCATGCTGGAACGTGGTTCGGCAACCCGTGTGATCGCGCCCGCCGAGGGCGATACCCTGCTCCTGGCCTCTGGAACCGCGCCAGCCTGATTGCGCTTGAGGCGTTCTCCAGTAGACTAGCCGCTTTTTTGATGGGGTCAGAATCGATGAGCGCTGCGCCGTATCCGCACTTGTTGGCACCGCTGGACCTGGGCTTTACCCGACTGAAGAACCGGGTACTGATGGGTTCCATGCACACTGGAATGGAAGACTTTTTCTGGAATTATCCGAAACTGGCTGCCTATTTTGCCGAGCGCGCCAGGGGCGGTGTTGGCCTGATCGTTACCGGCGGTATCGCGCCCAATCGCAATGGTTGGGTATCCCCTCTGGCCGGGGAACTGTCCAGCAAGCGGCACGTGTTGCCGCATCGCCTGGTGACCAAGGCAGTGCACAAGGAGGGCGGCAAGATCTGCATGCAGATTCTGCATGCCGGGCGTTACGGCTACCATCCGTTCGCGGTTTCCGCGTCCAGGGTCAAATCGCCGATTTCACCCTTCAAGCCGCGTGGGCTGTCGACTTCGGCAGTAGAAAAACAGATCGAAGACTATGTCCGCTGCGCTGAGCTGGCGCGTGAAGCCGGTTATGACGGCGTGGAGGTCATGGGCTCGGAAGGCTATTTCATCAACCAGTTTTTAGTCGAGCGCACCAATAAGCGCGACGATCGCTTCGGCGGCAGCGTAGAAAATCGTCAGCGCATCGCGCTGGAAATTGTTCGCCGAATGCGGGCCGCGGTGGGTCGCGATTTCATCATCATCTTCCGCTTGTCGATGCTCGACCTGGTCGAAGGTGGTAGCGAATGGGCGGAAATTGTCCAACTGGCCAAAGGTCTGGAAGATGCCGGCGTGACGATCATCAATACCGGTATCGGTTGGCACGAGGCGCGTATTCCGACCATCGCCACGCGGGTGCCGCGGGGTGGATTCTCCTGGGTCACCGAGAAGATGAAGGGAGAGGTTGCCGTTCCGCTGTGCACCACCAACCGGATCAATACCCCGGAAATCGCCGAAAAAATCCTGGCCGACAGCCAGGCCGATATGGTGTCGATGGCGCGTCCGTTTCTGGCCGACCCGGAGTTTGTCCGCAAGGCCAGCGAAAACCGCTCGGACGAAATCAATACCTGCATTGCCTGCAATCAGGCCTGTCTGGACCACACCTTCAAGATGAAGAAGTCCACCTGTCTGGTGAATCCTCGGGCTTGCAACGAAACGACATTGAATTACACCCCGACCAATAGCCGCAAGAAGATTGCCGTGGTGGGGGCGGGGCCGGCTGGACTTGCGGCTGCAACCACCTTGGCCCAGCGGGGGCATGAGGTGAGTCTGTTTGATGGGGCGGACGAGATCGGTGGCCAGTTCAATATGGCCAAGCGCATTCCTGGCAAGGAAGAGTTCTACGAGACCTTGCGCTACTTCAAGCGCCAGATTGAACTGACCGGCGTCGATCTGCAGCTTTCGACCCGGGTAAGTGCCCAGGATTTGTTGGCCGGGGGCTTTGATGAGGTGATTCTGGCGACCGGCATCGTGCCGCGCACGCCCGGTATCGACGGCATCGATCATCCCAAGGTGATGAGCTACATCGATGTGTTGCTGAACGGAGCACCGGTGGGCGAGAAAGTCGCAATCGTCGGGGCCGGCGGAATCGGCTTCGATGTGGCGGAGTTCCTGTCCCATGAGCATTCACCGGCCGAGTCGGCCGAGGAGTTCTGTGCCGAATGGGGTATCGACATGCAGTTGCAGGCCCGCGCAGGCCTGGTGCCGCCCCAGGTCACGCCCTCACCGCGGACGATCTATCTATTACAGCGCAAGGCCGAAGTCGTTGGCAAGAATCTGGGCAAGACCACCGGCTGGGCCCATCGCCTGTCCCTGAAACACAAGCGGGTCGAGATGCTGCCCGGCGTTGCTTACGAGCGCATCGATGATGCCGGCTTGCATATCCGCATCGGTGAAGAAATCCGCACCCTGGACGTGGACCAGGTGGTGATCTGTGCCGGTCAGGAGCCGCGTCGGGAACTTCAGGCGGAGCTGGAAGCCGGCGGTTTGCAGCCGCATCTGATCGGTGGGGCGAACATCGCCGCCGAGCTGGATGCCAAACGCGCGATCCTGGAAGCCAGTCAGCTGGCCGCGCGTTTGTAAACGCATGCACTAGAATCCGGCCGAGACGCACGAAGTAAACTGAGTAAGGGCCGCCGATGGCCGGCCACGGCAGCGGTTGGTCGGAATCATGGTTTTGATGATGTCCGGAGTCTTGTAGTCGGGTTGAGCCGCCGGCGCCGTGCTTGGATGGCCGTCGGTTAATCTAGAGTCCACCTGGCGTGCAGCGGCGTTCAGTCGCGCTAAGGTGAGTTTGACTCGTGCGAATTTTTCTGGGAGGTTAACTAGCCTGCACTGTGGCTCGGGGGGGGGGGCGGCAGAGATGAGCAATAGGCTCGGACGAACCTGTCATCAGGCGTGTCTGTCGCTACTAGGCGATCGCGACATGACGTCACTGCGGGTCAGAATCGCCAGTCAATCTCGCTGTATGCGAACAATAACACCGTGCCTAGCCACCGCAGAAATTGCAGTTAGCAGAAAGGCGGGCATATTGTGCCCGCCTGAGCCCGCAGCCTCGTACTCAGCCCTGCAAGCCATGTGTAATCGGCATGATGAGTATTACGCTGCTTGCCAGCAGAAGCCCCCTCCATTAATCCGTAGTCATGCCCGAGCGGCGAACGAACGGTGCGAGATGCCTTACGGAAAGTGGGTATCCGGGTTCGAAGGGTATCGTTGAAATAACAAAAGTTTGACCCGGAAGGAATTGGGTCTTTGTTGAGGAGAGAAAGTGATGAATGTCAGAAATAGGTTTAGGCAGTTCAATCGGAGTTGTTTCGTGCCGTTCTATGTGCTGATGGCTTTAGGGTGTACATCAGAAAATAGCGGCAGCAGTGAGTCGGATGTCCCAGCGGTCAGTGGCGATCAGATGAGTGCAGTTGACGGTAGCGCTGGCGCTGGCGCAGGTTCGGAAGGTGCGATGGACCCTGGTGGTGAGCCAAATGCCGGTGGCGGTAACAGTGGTGCCGACACAGGTTCGGGAGCTTCGACGGACGCAGGTGGGGGCGCGGCTGACGCCGGCTCGTCATCAGAACCGACTGTGACGGCCGGGGCAGTATGCAATGGAGTCAATGACTTCTCCAATATCCCAGCTGCTTATGCCGCCCCCTTGATGAAATACACCGCTACGAATATCGAGTTTCTGGTGTATGTCTGCACTGAGGATGCCGATGGAGATGGTGCGGCTGATTTCATGGTGATTGAGTCAATCAATATTCCGGAACATAAGTCTGTTTATGTTCCGGATACCTCCAGTTCTTAC
>JBFJVB010000031.1:0-26086 GCA_041624435.1 Oceanococcus sp.
CCGCCCCCACGACGCTGAAACTCAAGGCGGCAGCGCCATGGTCCGGATCACTGGCTGACAGCTCACCGGTATCCAGGGGCGTACTGCCGCCGCCGAAGACCGAAACGCCCTGATTGACATCGAGTGCAGGCGGGTCATTGACCGCGTTGATGGTCAGGTTCACCACGGCATCCGCGGAATTCACCACCCCATCGCTGACCCGATAGGAAAAACTGTCGCTGGTGGTTTCGCTACCGTCGTGACGGTAACTGAAACTGCCGTCCGGATTCAGGGTGAAGCTGGCCGCATTCACAGGCTCGACGGTCAATTCCGCCGCCAAGTTATCGCCATCCGGGTCCGAATCATTGCCGATCACGCCCGGGGTGGCCACGTTCAATGTGGCCGCTTCATCCAGGGCATAGGCATCATCAACCGCCACCGGCGGCTGATTCGGCGCCGGAGTAATCGTGATCGCGAACTGAAAAGCGGTCGCCGGGCCGCCATTGGCCGCTTGCATCCCGATATCCAGCGACTCGCCGCCGGCACAATCGACCGCGGAATAGGCCACCAGGCCGTCATTGAGATTCTGCTGGCTGAAGCTGGCCACGTCGGCGCCGGACAACTGGAAGGAGCCGCAGGCCGGCGTGCTGGTCCGGGTAAAACTGATGCTCGCATCATCGCTGTCCGGGTCCGACGCCGACAAGATCGACGTGGTCAGCGCCGCGCTGGCCCCGGCCACGACGCTCAGGCCATTGTTGACGTCAATCACCGGCGCGTCATCCACCGGCGAGATGCTCAGGCTGACCGTGGCGGGTGCTGATTGCAGCACGCCATCGCTGGCGCGGTAGGTGAAACTGTCGCTGCTGGTTTCGCTGCCGTCATGGGTGTAACTGAAGCTGCCATCGGCATTGAGGGTAAAGCTCGCCGCCAGCGTGGGGCCGGTTTCCAGCACCGCGCTCAGCGCATCGCCCTCCACATCCGTGTCGTTGCCCAGCACCCCGGGCGCGGCCACGTTCAGACTGGCGCCTTCCGCAGCCGCGAAACTGTCATCCGCAGCGCTGGGCGCATCATTGACCGGGGTGATCGTGATGCTCACCACCACCGGGTCGGATTGCAGACTGCCATCGCTGGCCCGGTAGCTGAAACTGTCGCCGGTCGATTCACTGCCGTCATGGGTGTAGGCAAAACTGCCGTCCGCATTCAGGGTGAAGCTCGCGGCCTGCCCCGGCCCGGTTTCCAGTACGGCGCTCAAGCCGTCACCATCGGCATCCAGATCGTTGGCCAGCACACCCGGCGCGGCCACATTCAGGGTCGCGGCCTCAGCCACGCTATAGCTGTCCGCGCTGGCCACCGGGGCGTCGTTGACCGGGCTGATCGTCAGACTGACCGTGACCGCTGCGGAGGACAGATTGCCGTCGCTGGCCCGGTAGCTGAAACTGTCGCCGGTCGATTCACTGCCATCATGGGTGTAGCTGAAACTGCCATCCGGATTCAGGGTGAAACTCGCAGCCTGAGCCGGCCCGGTCT
Source organism: Oceanococcus sp. (assembly GCA_041624435.1). Taxonomy (GTDB): domain Bacteria; phylum Pseudomonadota; class Gammaproteobacteria; order Nevskiales; family Oceanococcaceae; genus Oceanococcus. Next base: position 1,507 of record JBFJVB010000031.1, read on the forward strand.
GAAGCACCGCGCTCAGCGCATCACCTTCGGCATCCGTGTCGTTGCTCAGCACCCCGGCCGCGGGCACATTCAAACTGCCGCCTTCGCCCAAGGTATAGCTGTCCGCAACGGCGACCGGCGCATCGTTGACCGGCGAAATCGTCAAGCTCACCGTGACCGCGGCAGACTCCAGGCTGCCGTCGCTGGCCCGGTAGCTGAAGCTGTCAGCCGTGGTTTCACTGCCATCGTGCACATAGCTGAAGCGGCCATCGGCATGCAGCGCAAAGGCCGCCGCCCGAGCCGGTGGCGCTTCCAGCACGGCACTGAGCGTATCGCCCTCGGGGTCCGTATCATTCGCCAGCACGCCGGGTGCGGCGATGCTCAAGCTGCCACCTTCACTGGTCGCGTAAGAGTCTGCGGCAGCGGTCGGTGCATCATTCACCGGCGAAATCGTCAAACTGACCGTGACCGGCTCGGACTCCAGGCTGCCGTCACTGGCCCGGTAACTGAAACTGTCGCTGGTCGATTCACTGCCGTCATGGGTGTAGGCAAAACTGCCGTCCGCATTCAGGCTGAAGCTGCTTGCATTCAGGGGCGCCGTTTCCAGCACCGCGCTCAGCGCATCGCCTTCGGCATCGGTGTCGTTGCTCAGCACCCCGGGCGCGCTGATTGTCAGCGTGGTGCCCTCGATGGCCGTATAGCTGTCCGCGATGGCCGTCGGTGCATCGTTGAGCGGATTGATACTCAGGCTGACCACGACCGTGGCCGACTCCGAACGGCCGTCGCTGGTGCGGTAGCTGAAGCTGTCGGCCGTGGTCTCGCTGCCATCATGGAGGTATTCGAAACTGCCATCGGCGCGCAGGTCGAAACTGGCGGCATGCATCGGCGCGGTGACCAGCACCGCGGTCGGGGTCTGCCCGTCATAATCGCCGTCATTCTCCAGTACCCCCGGCGCCGCCACCGTGAGCGTGCCGGCTTCATCGCCGGTGTAGGCATCGCCGCTTGCATACGGCGCCCGATTGGCCTCCAGATCCGCGACAGGAGCCTGGCCCAGGACCGCTTCATCGACCACCACGGCGGCACGACCGGCGTACGCCGCATCATTGTTGTTGCGGAACCGGGCAATTTCACGATTCAGGTCGCCATCAGGAATAGCCTGACCGTTCACCACAACAGCCGTGCCACGCTCGGCACCGTCCAGCCGGCCATCCGACAGATCGCGACTGAAGGCCTGGATGGCGGCGAAATCCACCGCGGTACCGCCGGTTGCCGCGGCAATATGCGCGATGCTGTTGGCCGCACCGCCCAGCACCATCGCGTAATTGATGCTGGCGCCCGAACCCGCCGGCCGAATGGGATTGGCCGGCAGGGTGCGCAGCACATCAAAGCCCAGGGCGCGACGGAAATGACCGCGATTGCTGTCGATCAGGCTCAGAAAACTGTTGCCTTGCGCCTCGGCCCGGGTCTTGCTCACCAGCGCCTGGGTATAGGAATTGATCGCGACTTCGGTAGCCCCGACCGGCAGGATGGATTCCAGCCCCTCATCGGCCGCCAGACTCACCTTGCGCTGCGCGAACTTGTCCGATTCGTCGAGAAACTCACCACCGCGACTACGCACCAGAAACGGCCCGCCCTGTGGCACGCCGGCCAGGATGAAGCGCCCCTGCGCATCGGTGCTGGCGCTGGCCACTGCCGCACCGCTGATCTGCCCCGCCGGATCGAAATTGAACACCTCGATACTCGCACCCACCACGGGCCCCTTGGTGAACGCGCCCTGCACCGTCCGCTGCTGCGGCTCAGCCAGCTCCGGCCCGCCCCCGGAACAGCCCGCCAGCAGGACGGGCAGGAAGCAGCTCGCCAAACGCAGTGCCGAACTCATGGGGCCGCCCCGTCGGCCCGAAAAGCCGCGACACCGACCACGCGGCGATCACCGCCAGGATCAGACAACACATAATCGAGTCCCGCCGAATCCAGCCCGGCACCGTTGAGAAATCCGGCGAATTGTCCCTCGCCCGGCATCCCGCCGATGCTGACCACGCTGTAATCGCCACCAAACTGATGCGCGATACCACCTCGGCCCAAAGGCGCGCTGCCGCTGGCGCTCCAGGCCTGATCCGCAATCAGCAGGTTCAGGGTGGAATGGACCGTCTGATCGCTGAAATTCGCGGTCAGGCTCGCACTGCCCAGCACGCCCCGGTTGCCGAAATTATCGGTGGGATCGGTGTTACCGAACAGGCTGAAACTGCGTGTTCCGGAACTGGGCATCACCGGGGCCTCGCCGCGGGCCGTCGACAACATCCAGTGCAGGCTCTGCTGGCTCAGATCCAGGATGCGTTGCTGGCCATCGGCCTGGCGCGCGATCGCGTTGCCACCGCCCCAGCGCCCCCAGGACAGGCCGGATTCCGGGTCGCGTCCGCGATCCAGATTCACCGCGGTCTGGTCGCTGATCGACAGGCGAGCCTCCACCAGCCGGGTCGCATTATTGCTGTCCGCGACCGGCAGACGACCGTTGAAGCCCAGCAAATCACCCTGACTGTTCAGGTTGACGGTCTGTGCGTTGGGCGCGGAAACCAGCGCCGTGCCATTGGCCGCATCGCCAAACGGTGCCGCCCCGTAAGCGACATCGCGCCGGGCGCCGCGCAATGGATTGCTCGCCGCATCGCTTACGGCCTGCTCGCGGCCGCTGTCTGGCTCAACCGTCGCAGTCTGCTGCGGCTCGGCCTGATCGTGTTCGGCTTCGATCAAATCATCGACGTCAGCCTGACGTATCGCTTCGGCCCGTTCATCTTCATCGCGGGCGGTCACCAGATCATCGCGGAGTTCCGGCGGGGAGGCGATGAGCCGGCGGGGCCGGGCACCGGCCACGGTCACCATGCCGTATTCATCATCTTCCAGGGTCAGCGAACCCGCCGCGGTGGTCACCACGATCGACCCATCGGAGGTGCCGAACACCAGCCCTTCACGGCACTCATCAATGCAGGCGACGTCGAAGGTGGTGCCGCGAATACCGATCGTGGCCACCGCGGTCGACAGGCGGAACGCGGAATCGTCTCCGGCCTTGCCGATCACACCGGTGACCATGCGCAGGCCGCCCTTGAGCAAATGCAGAAAACTGCGTGACGGTCGCGATGTGGCCGGCGCAGTGAGTTCGTATTCATCGATCCGGAATTCGGAGCTGGAGCGCAGCGCGATCAAGCCCTGATCGGCCATCCGCAACTGCACACCGCCGGTCGATCCGGTCTGCACCGTATCGCCCTGCTGCAGCGCATCCCCCTGACGCAGCCTGTACCAGGTGGCATCACGCTGCAGTTTGACCTGGCCGGAAGCGAACAACACCGTGCCGGCCGGTGCCGCAAGCGCCAGACCAGGCAGCAGACCAACGATCAGGAACAAGCAGCTGAGCTTCATCGATACACTTTTCATTCAAACACCCGGCGCAATTGGATACCGCCAAACACCCGATCGTAGTCATACAGCTCGATACTGGAACGGTTCAGTGACCAGCCCAGTTGCGGCCGCAGCACCCAGATGGGATAGCGCGGATCGTTGAGATTGACCGTCAGGGCGATGGAAAACTGTTTGTCCTGACGACCGCTGCCGACAAAACTGCCCGCGTAATCCGAAACGATCAGACTGCTGCTGAGCAGCCACTGGGTCCGCCGCATGCCGACCAGGGCGGTATTGGCGCTGAAACCGTAGATATCCCGGCTGTACGGGGATTCGCTACGCGCAGCGGTATCCTTACCCAGCAACACACTGGCTCCGGCCACACCGCCGCGCCACCAGCCCACCGGGCGACGCACACCCAGAGCCAGCAAGGTTTCGTCAACGTCACGGATGGCGACAGCCTCGGTAAAACGCAAGCGGCTCTGGCGCACGTCCAGGCGCGCCGACCAGGTCGGGTTGAAACGGTGCTCCCAACCCAGATCCAGATTCAGAGCCGAGTCGTTGTGTCGTCCATCCAGTCTGCCGCTGATCCCGCCCAGCCGAAGCCACCAGGCTCTGCGATCGGAGTCATAATCGACTGAGGCCGCGCCCGCATACTGCAGGCGATTCACAAACTGCGCCTGACTGTACTGGCGAATTTCCAGTTGCGCATCCAGCAGCAGACGCAGCCGTGCCGTCAGCGGCCGGCTATACGAACCGGCGCCCAGCAGGTGCGCATAGGGCGAGGGCGTACCCCGCGATTCTTCGGCCAGTTCGAAATCCTGAAAACTGCTCAGATCGGTCGCGCTGTTGGCATTGGTATCGGCGCCCAGTTCCAGCGCCGCCCAGCCCGCCCAACGCGGCCGCGATCGGGCACTGCGCCGATCAATCGCGCGCAGGTAGCGGGCAATCACCAGCCGGGTCTCCGGTGGCGGTTGCAGCACCAGCAAAGCATCGAATTCATCCTTGGCGCTGGCCATATCGCCATAGCCAAAGTAGGCCCGGGCCAGATCCACCCGCGCTCCCAGATCCTGCGGGCGCTGCACCACCACCCGCCGCAAAGCGAACAAAGCCTCACCGGAGTTCCCGGCTTCCAGGGCGGCAACGCCCAGCAGGTAGTCGAAGCGGGGATCCCCGGCGTGCGCCTGCTCCTGTGCCGCCAGCAGGCGGTGGGCCTGATCGGCGGCCCCGCTTTGCAGCAGGCTGCGCGCCTGCTCGAGCATGGCCGCCGGGGCCGGACCGGCGGACCAGGCCGTACCAACAGCGCTCCATGCCAGCAGGCAGATCACCACGCCCCTGGCCAGTTCCTGCGCCCCCCCCTGAAACCGATCGATCATTGTTTGCATTTCTTGTTTTCCAGGTGAACCGAATGAGGCTCCCTGCCCCATTCTCATCGCCTGGACCTCACACCGAGCCATTTGGCCCTTCTAATCTACCACTTGTCATCAGGACGGCGGTGGCGCTGAGGACTCGGTAGACTTGAGCGCCGCCTGCAAGGCACCGGCTAGACTTTGGTGCCGGAATGGATACCCCCATTGCGTAAGCTGTCGCGGCTGCACATATTGATCCGCCAGCAACACCGTAGCCATTTCCCCCAGCAAACCCTTCAGCGCCCAGTCCGGGGCGCGGAACAGCAAAGGCCGGCGCAAGCTGCTGGCCAGGGCCTGCGCGAATTGCCGCTGATTGGCGGCCTGAGGCGCCACCAGATTGCACACCCCCGCCATCTGTGGATCACCCAGGGCCTGAAGCATCACCGCCACCACATCCTCCAGGGCCACCCAGGGCATGTATTGCTCACCCGTGCCCAACACCGCACCCAGACCGAAGGAAAACGGCAAGCGCATCTGACTCAGGGCGCCACCCGCCCCCAGCACCACGCCCAGGCGCAACACCAGCAAGCGCGATGCCCCGAGGCTTTGCGCCGAATGCGCCACCGTTTCCCAGTCGCGACACAGGCTGGCGGCAAAATCCTTGCCCGCCGGAGAGTCTTCGGTCAGTTTCTGGCCCGGGGCGCTGCCGTAGTAACCCACCGCCGAGGCATTGAGCCAGACCTGGGGCGATTGCTGCGCCTGGCGCAGGTCCTCGACCAGCTGCGCGGTAAAGGCAATCCGTGAGTCCCGCAGGGCCTGTTTTCGCGCCCCGCTCCAGCGCGCGGCCGCAAGATTTTCCCCGGCCAGATTGATCACCGCATCCAGCGGCTCCGGTACCGCAGCCACCGTCTGCACCACCTTGCCGGCCCGAACTTCGTCGGGTCCAGGTGCCCGCCGCATCAGCAACCACAGCTGGTGTTCCTGCGCCAGGGCCGGCTGCAAGGCCCGGCCGATGAATCCGGTCCCGCCGGTAAGCAGTATGTTCATCACAGCACTCCTACTGCGGCGCCGGGAATCATCCGTTCATCCCGGGCCTAGCCAGCGGATGACCGCCAGCGCTTCCTACACCACCCGAATCAGGTCTGCGGAAAATACGCGATGGCCGAAATCATCGCGCCTTGAGGATCCTGAAACACCGCCATCCGGCCCACGGTCGGAATCTCCATCGGCGCGACCAGCACCTTGCCGCCCAGCTCGGCCACCATCGCCGCCGTGGCGTCGATATCAGCCACCGTCACATAGGCTGACCAGGCCGGGGGCATCTGCGCCGGCGCGCCAGCGGGTGGGGCCATGATGCCGCCGATGCCACTACCGCCGGCCTGGATCACCTGATACGGCGGGCCTTCGCCCATCGACATGGGCTCAAACGTCCAGCCGAATACCTGGGCGTAAAAGGCCTGCGCCGCCTGCGGATCGGTGGTGGTGAGCTCAACCCAGCTGAAAGCCCCGGGGGTTTGAAATGGATCGTTCATGGGTTCCCCTCAACAAGACCGAGCGTGCTGCCCGGATGCAGATTAAACCAAATTGTCACCAATGGGCCGCGCCTGGCCGGCACGGTTCAGATCGCCTGCAGCTTGCGCAATTCATCCAACAACAGCGCGTGCACCACCTTGTCCTGCAAATTCGCGGGTTGCTCCAGCTGCAAACGCTGCAGATACGGCTGCGCCGACGCTGGCGCCGGCCCCGCGCGCAGCCCCGCCAGCAGCAGTTTCCACTTGGGCGTGGAAGCCGCGCGCGATTTGACCTGCTTCAGCGCCTTGCCCAGTTTGAGTTCATCCTCGGTGAAATCACAGCCCAGAGGAAAGGCCGGGAACAGACCTTGCTGACGCGCCGCGGCCAGATTTTGCTCCAGCCGCTGCGGGGTATTGTTGCGGTAGGCGGCCGGCACTTCGTAATCGGCCTCGATCTTGCCCGCCGCCTTGGCCTGGGCGAGCAACTCGGCCTGAAAACGAGAATCCGCAACATTGATCAGGGCCTTGGCCACCTGCGCATCGCTGCGCGAGCGCAAATCGGCGATACCGTATTCGGTGATGATGATGTCGCGCAGATGGCGTGGAATCGTGCAATGCCCATAACTGAAGATGACATTGGAACTGGGGGCGCCGCCTTCCTTGTCCCGCACGGCCCGGATCATCAGGATGGAACGCCCGGTCAACAGCTGATGCGCCATCGCCACGAAGTTGTATTGCCCGCCCACCCCGGACACCACCCGGCCATCTTCCAGCCCGTCGGACACCACGGCGCCGGACAGCGTCACCATGATCCCGGTATTCACGAAACGGGCGTGAATGCGTTGGGCCTTGTACAGGTCGGGATGATTATCCAGCTGGTTGATCTTGTACACGCTGCTCATCGAGAACAGGGCGCGATCCGCTTCGCTCAGATCGCGCAGGGCCTGATAGAACGCATTCGGCCCCAGGAAAAAGCCCCCGTGCAGGACCACACCGTTGCGCAGCCGGGTACCCAGGCATTTGCTGGCGAGCTTTTCCCGCGACTGCGGAATCGCCAGATTGGCCATGATGCGCTCTCCGTCGGGGGCAATGATATGCCCCAGCTCGTAGCGGCAATCGTCACGAAACAGGCCGTGATACTGCAGAATCTCGAACTCATGGGTGCGGATGACCCGCTCCCCTTCGGCTTCCAGCAATTCCAGGATATTCGGCGGAATGTCCTCACTGGCCCGCCCATCGTTCAGCAGCCGCTGAAGATTCTCGTCGTCATACACCCGGCGGGTCAGGATGCCGGCCTCGTACAGGTGCATGAAGCCATCGACAAACATCTCGGTGGCACCGTACAGCCCCTGAACGAAGGGCTCACGTCCGCCGATCCGGTCGATCAGGGCGCCGGCCTGACTCTCCGTGCCAATGCTTTGCAGCAACTCACGGTAGGTCGCATTGTTCGTTTGGCGCAGCTTGGCCGCATAGACAATCGCATCCCCCAGCGCGCCGATGCCGATCTGCAGGGTGCCGCCGTCCTTGAGCAGGCTCGAGGCATGCAGACCGATCAGGTAATCGGGCGTGGTGACCGCCATCTTGGGGGTCGAAAACAGCGTCGTGGTGAAGCGCGGATCATCCAGCACCAGATCGAAGGTATCGACCGGCACTTCGGCGTCGTGAATCATGTACGGCAGATTCTGGTTGATCTCACCGACAATGACATGAGGCCGCCCGCTGGCCTTGAGCAAGGCCAGCAACTCCGGCGAAGTGTCCGGATTGCTGGACAGGCTGTAACGGGTCTCGCCGTCCGTTTCGCGCTTGCAGATCAACTGCGCGGCGACATTACAGCCCTGCTCGAAGACATCGCGGGCCGCATGGGTGTAATTGGAACTGATGTAATGCTGCTGGGAATGGGCATTGCGCAAACGGCTGCCCGGCTTGAAGAAGAACTCGAAAATCTCCACATTGGCCGGCAGCTTGTTACGGCTCAGATCCCGGGCATAGGCCAGATCCGGGCAGTCACCGAACACCCGATCCACGAAGGGTTCGAGGAAAGCTTTTTCCAGGCCGCTGCCCGGCACCGGTTTTTCCAGACTGAGCGCGGTCAGGATGCGCAGATGCAGCGTGGGATCAGCGCAGGCCCGGGCATACAGGGCGTTGGCCAGTTCCACCGGCTTGCCCAGGCCCAGCGGCATCCCCAGAGAAATGGTCTTGCCCACCCGGGCGATGATCTCGTCCACGCAAGCATCAAGGTCGGTATAGAGTTTCGGCATCCTGTCGGTCTCCTGTCTGATTCGCCCTGTGGGCAGTCTAAGCCGTCAATTTTCGAAAAGGCGTGGCATTTGACAAGATAACGTATTCCGCGCGCTAAACCGAGGCCCCGTTGCGCAGCGCGATCAGGACCTGCGCGGCACCGGCTGTCTCGGGCCGGTTCTAGCCGCGGAGCACTTCCTTTACCATGCGGACCAGGCTGGCATCCCGCAGCCTGATTACCCCGGTTTAGGCGAATTCCCATGTCCCGTCGCATCCTTCTGCTGTACAACACTCCCAAGGCCCGGACCTATTTCCGCGCGGTTCGGGACAATATCCCGGAACTGGACATCCAGGTGCAGCCCATCCTGCTGCGGCCGGGACCCGCCCTGCCCCCGGCCAAGCGGACCTGGCTGGCAGCCTACGGCGTAACCCGCAAGCGTGCCCGCGAACACATCGGCCCGCGCCGCCAGCGCCTGTGGAAAGCCATCCTGGAGCGCTTTGCCCACTGGCATTACCACAGTGCCGCCGCGCGCATCCGCCGCCTGGCGCCGGATGCCGTCGGCGTCTGGGGCGGCCAGTCGGTGGATACCCGCGCGGCGCTGGCCGCAGCCGATGACCTGGGCGTACCGCGCTACACCTTCGAGTGCGGCCTGTTGCCGAACACCACGACCTGCGACCCACGCGGCGTCAATTTTGATAATTCCGTACCGCGGGATCCGGCCTTTTATGCCGGTCGTGACACCTCCGCGGCACTGCCGGAAAGCCTGTTGCCGCGCGCCAGCAAACACGACGATGCGGCGATCACCCTGCCGGACAAGTATATTTTCATCCCCTTTCAGGTCCGGCTGGACAGCCAGATCCTGCTGTATTCCCCGTGGATCCGGCAGATGCGCCAGCTGTTCGACGCGGTCACCGCCGCGGCCCGGCAGGCTTTGCCCGCCGGCGAGCTCAAGCTGGTATTCAAATTGCATCCCTCCTGCGTGGAGCGCTACCCCGAGCTGCAAGCCAGCGCGGACGCCAACATCCTGTTTGCCAACGGCAACCCCACCGAGGAACTGATTCGATGCGCCCAGGGAGTCATTACAGTGAATTCCACGGTCGGCATTGAAGCCCTGCTGCTGGACCGGCCGGTCCTCACCGTGGGCCAGGCCTGTTACGCCATACCCGGGGTGGCCGGACACGCCGGCAGCGTGGACGAGATCGCCGCCTGGATGCGCGCCTTGCAGGCGCAGACCCTGCCCGCGGCCGAGCACCGGCTGGCCTTCCTCAGTTACCTGGCGCAGGACTACTGCATCCCCGACCACCATAAACGCCTGACTCCGGCGCACTTCGTCGCGCTGCGCAAGCGCCTGAGCCAGCACCCCGGCCCGACCACGCTCCCGGCTCCATCCTGATGACCAACACGCCCCCCGCCGCACCCGAGTCCATCTGTCTGCTGCGCCTGTCGGCCCTGGGCGATGTGACCCATTTCCTGCCGATCGTCCATGCCCTGCAGGTGGCCTGGCCGCAGTCCCGGATCACCTGGATCGTAGGCCGCCGCGAACATGCCCTGGTCAGCCTGCTGCCCAACGTCGAATTCCTGATTCTGGACAAGAAACGCGGCCTGGCGGGCTATCTCGATCTGGCCCGGCAGCTCTCCGGGCGCCGCTTCTCGCTGCTGCTGCTGATGCAGGTCTCGCTGCGCGCACATCTGGCCAGCCTGCTGGTCCGGGCGCCGCGCCGCCTCGGCTACGATGCGGTGCGCTCCCGCGACCTGCACCGGCTGTTCATCAACGAGCGGATTGCGTTCATCGACCGCCAGCATGTGCTGGATGGCCACCGCGGCTTCCTGCACCATCTGGGCATCCGGGGCGAAGCCCTGGACTGGTCCCTGCCGCTGCCGGCCGCAGCGCGCAGCTGGGCCGAGGCCGCCCTGCCGGGTGAGCAAGCCACTCTGATCATCAGTCCGTCCTCCAGCGTGGCCTTGCGCAACTGGCATGCGCAAGGCTACGCGCAGGTGGCCGATTACGCGATCACCCGGCACGGCATGCGGGTGGTGCTGTGCGGCGGACCGGCGCAGGCCGAACGCGAGTTCGGCGCGCAGATCGCCCAGCACATGCAGGCGGGTCAGCCCATCGACCTGATCGGCAAGGACACGATCCCGCAATTCCTGGCCCTGCTGGAACGCGCCCAGGTCCTGATCGGCCCCGATTCCGGGCCGGCGCACATGGCGGCGATCACCGACACCCCGGTGATCGGGCTCTACGCCCTGAGCAATCCGCAACGCTGCGGCCCATATAAAAGCCTGGCCCATTGCGTTGATGCCTATCCGCAGGCCTGCGCAGAACTGCTGGGCAAACCCGCCGACACCCTGCCCTGGGGCACCCGCGTGGAACACCCCGAGGCGATGCGCCTGATCCAGCCGGAGCAGGTCATGGCCCGGCTGGATGCTCTGCGAGACGCGCATGCCGAGGCTTGAACCCCATCTGGCGACCGCATCGGGGCGGATAGCTGTCGGCCTGGCCAGCAGCCTGCTGCTGTTCAGCGCCTGGAGTTTCGCCGCGAACCCGCCACCAGCCTCCAATGATGCCGACCATCGGCGCGCCGTCGACGCCATGATCGAGCAGCGCCTGGGGCCGTTCAGCGCGGTGCGCTGGTTCTGCGCGGACGGCACGATCCTGCCGCCCGTGGCGTATGCCTGCCGCCCCCACGGCGGCGGCCGGCAGCACGGCCAGCGCAGTCCTCAGGCCGAAGCGCTGCGGGCGGCCGGCATTCCGCTGGCCAACCTGCTGGCAGAGCTGAGTCCGGAACTGGCCCTGGCCCAGAACGACCGCCTGCTCAAAGCGGTGCTGGTCGAACAGTATCTGGTCAGTACCCAGGATGGCTGGATTTTCCGCCAGTCCCGCTATCAACGTGGCGCCACCCAGATCGAAGATGAAGTCGCGGCCGCGACACGCATCCTGACTGCCCTGGCCAGCGAGGAGCGCAGCGTGCAACGCGACTTTCTGCTGCTGCGCGAAGCGCTGCGGCGGCTGCCCGCGGCCGGTCGCGACGCCAGCCTGGACCGCGCCCGTGCCCTGGCCGGAACCCTGGCTGAACGCGACCCCGGCTTTGCCAGTCTGCGCAACAAGATCCATTCCAGGCCGGACGCACAAGACGCCCAGGCCGTGCGCCGCTATGCCAGCCGGCTGAGCCGTCCGTCCGACGACTACGCGCAGCTGGCGGCGGCCATCGATGCGGTTTATTCCGGGCGCTCCGTTGCCGAAGCGCTGGATGACTTCGCGAGCGCGCTGCGTAATCCGGCCTATGCCGAGTATGCCCGGACCTGGCGTCAGAACCTGCCCGCGCAGGCGCGTCTGGCCCTGCTGGGGGAAATCCTGGAGCGCCTGCGTGAGCGCTACGCCAGCCTGGCCCCCGGCCGTCGCTTGCGCGCCCTTGAGCTGTCGCTGACCCTGGAAGAGGCGGCCTTCGCCGCGGCCCGGGAAACGGTCGCCGCGCTCAGCGATGCCAGCCGCGCCGCACGCCTGGACGCCCTGGGCAAAATGGGTCTGATCCTGTCCGGCGCCGGCTTGCTCAGCCCGCGTGAGCGGGCGGAGCTGGACAACGGCCTGCGCGCCCTGGCCACTCGCGACAGCATTCCCTTGCGCGAGTATCGGGCCAAGATCGCCTTGCTGGAGAGGATTCCCGTCTGGGCCTCCAATCGCCTGAGCTTCCAGCTGGGTGAAACAATCCGCGCCTTTGCGCGGGTCGCGCCCGCGGCCGAAGGCTTGATCCCGGACCGCCTGCGCGCCAGCGCCGCCCTGAGCTATGGCGAATTGCTGGAAACCTTGAGCGCCGACGCCGACCGCTTGTCCGGCGTCCGCCACGAACTGTTCGGCCAGACCGTCAGCAGTGGCCTGCGCGCCCTGAATCCGGGACTGGCCCGCGGTACGCTGCGCACCCTGAACTCCGATGCCGGCTTGAGCCAGCAGCATGGCATCGTGCTGGTGCCGGAAAGCATCGCCGACCTGCCCCCGGTGGCCGGCATCCTGACCGCCGCCGAGGGCAACGCCCTGTCCCATGTGCAATTGCTGGCGCGCAATCTGGGGGTGCCCAATGTGGTGATTGGCCAGCGCTGGCTCGGGACCCTGGATCCGCTGATGGGCCGTTCGGTGGTGCTGGCGGCCAGTCCGGGTGGCGTGGTGCGGCTGGCGCACGATGGCCCCGAATGGGCGACGGTTTTTGCCCGCGACACCAGCCCGGCCGTGACCATCCAGGTCGACCTGGACAAGCTCGATCTGGGCGCGCGCCAGCTGATCCCGCTGGACCAGTTGCGGGCCAGGGATTCGGGGCGGCTGGTCGGCCCCAAGGCCGCCAAGCTGGGGGAGCTGAACGCGCGCTTTTCCGGCCGCGTATCGCCCGGTCTGGCGCTGCCTTTCGGCGCCTTCCGCGCCCTGCTGGAGCGACCGATGCCCGGGGAATCCGGCAGCGTCTTCGACTGGATGCGCGCCAGCTACGCGCAGCTGCGCCGCTTGCCGGAAGGCGCGCAGCGATCCGCGTTCAGCCGGGCTTTCCTGGCCCGCCTGCGGAGCTGGATTGGCAGCACCGAACTGGACCCGGAATTCCTGCGCAGCTTGCGCCAGGCGCTGGAGACGCAGTTCGGCGCGCAAGGCAGTTTCGGGGTGTTCGTGCGCTCCGACACCAATGTCGAGGATCTTCCCGGCTTCACCGGCGCCGGCCTGAATCTGACCGTGCCTCATGTGGTCGGCTTCAACGCCATCGTCCAGGCCATCCGTGATGTCTGGGCCTCGCCGTTTACCGAGCGGGCCTTTGGCTGGCGGCAAGCGCTGATGGACCAGCCGGAACACGTTTATGCCGCGGTGCTGTTGCACCAGACCGTCCCGGCCCAGCTCTCCGGGGTGATGATCACCGCGGACCTGGAGACCGGCGACCCGGCCTTCGTGACGGTGGCGGTGAACGAAGGTGTCGGCGGCGGCGTGGAAGGCCAGGCGGCCGAAAGCCTGCGGATTGCGCTGGACAACGGCGCGGTCGAGCTGCTGGCTTCCGCGACCGAGTCCCGGCGCCGCGTGGTACAAGCCGGTGGCGGAACCGTCCTGGAACCGGCCAGTGGCGCCGAACGTCTGCTGACGCCGAAGCTGATTGATCAGCTTCTCGAGGTGGCCCGACAATTGCCGAGCAAATACCCGCAGCTGGTCGATGCCCAGGGCCGCCGCGCCCCGGCGGATGTGGAATTCGCCATCGCCGACGGCAAGCTGTATCTGAATCAGATCCGGCCGTTTCTGCAAAGCGACCGCGCCCGGCGCAACGCCTTTCTGCTGGAACTGGATCGCGAGCTGAGCACCCACGCCGATCGCCAGGTCGACTTGCGAGCCGCGCCGTGAAGCGGGCGGGCATCTTCGGCAGCCTGGTCCTGGGCAGCCTGCTCGCCACCAGCCTGGGCGCCTACCCGCTGGACGATTACGCCCGCACCGGCATTCAGCGCCTGCAATCGCCCAGGGCGGATCTGCCCAGCGGCGCGCGCCTGCCGGCCGCCGCCATCGTGCCGTCGGGTATCGATGTGCGTGAACTCCCGGCATCCGACCCGGCGTTGTCCCGCGCCCTGCGCGACCTGCTCGGCGAGGAGGCCGCCGACTATGGCGTCGCGGTACTGGACTTGAGCGACCCGGCCAGGCCGGTCTTTGCCGGACATCAGCCGGATTACCTCGCCAATGTCGGCTCGGTCGGCAAACTGCTGGTGCTGCTCGCCTGGTTCCAGCACCTGGCCAGCGTCTACCCGGATGACCTGGCCAGCCGGGAGCGCCTGTTGCGCACCACCGCGATCACCGCCGATGAGTACATCGAGCACGACGAGCACGAGGTCCCGGTGTTTGATGCCCAGGCCGGCCGCAGCGTCACCCGGCGGCTGCGTCACGGCGATCAGGCCTCGCTCTGGGAGCATCTGGACTGGATGCTCTCGGCCAGTTCCAATGCGGCGGCCTCGTTGCTGATGAAAGAGCTGGTCATCGCCCGCCATCTGGGTCCGGAGTATGCGCCGGATCAGTCCAGCCGCAACCGGTTGCTGGACGGGCTGTCGCTGGGCAGCCGCGGACGCCTGCTCAACGAGGTGATGATGGCGCCGCTGAAGCCCGCCGGGCTCGACCCGGCGCGCATTCGCCAGGGCAGTCTGTTCACCGCCGCCGGCAAGCGGCTGATTCCGGGCAGCACCTCGAGCATCGCCACGCCACGCGATCTGCTGCGCCTGCTCGCCCTGATCGAGGCCGGACGCTTCGTCGACGCCTGGTCCAGCCGCGAAGCCAAGCGGCTGCTGTATACCACCGAAAAACGCATCCGCTACGCCTCACATCCGGTGCTGCACCCCGCCGCGGTCTATTTCAAATCCGGCTCGCTGTATTCCTGTACCCCCGAACCCGGCTTTACCTGCCGCAAATACATGGGTAACAAACTCAATCGGCTGGCCTCCGTCGCCCTGATCGAATACCCCGCCGAGCGGCCGCATCTGCGCTACGCCGTAGCGGTGATGTCGAATGTGCTACGGCGCAACTCGGCGGTGGCCCATCAGACCCTGGCCCTGCGCATCCACCGTCTGATCGAGGCCCGGCACCCCTTGCGCTCCGGCACCCCCCCCACAGCCGGGGCCGATCAGCCCGGCGCCGGCGCGCCCCTGGAGGTTCAGGCCGATAATGACTAGAACACCCGCGGCCTGGCGCGCGCTCGCCCTGTTCAGCAATTTTTTTCTGGTGATTCTGGCCTACTACCAAGTCAAGCCCGCCAGCCGCTCCCTGTACCTGGAGCATTTCAACGCCGCGCAACTGCCCTATGTGTGGATCGCCAGCGCCATCGTGCTGGCACTGCTGATGCCGGCCTACGCGCAACTGATCAATCGCGTGTCGCGGGTGCGCATCGTGATCGGCTCCTGCGGCCTGTTCGCCGTGCTGCTGCTGGGCTTCGCCCAGGGGCTGGGCGGCCCAGCCGCCGCCGTCGGTTTCTATATCCTGGTGGATATCCTGTCCGTGGTGCTGGTGGAGCAGTTCTGGAGTCTGACCAACAGCGCCTTTGTCAGCGCCGAGGGTCGTCGCTGGTATGGCCTGATCGGCTCTGGAGGCCTGCTCGGCGGACTGGTCGGCGGCCAGCTGGCCAACCTGCTGCTGGCCCAGGGCGGGCTGAGCACCATCGATCTGCTGTATGTGGCTGCCGCGCTGCTGGTGCTGATCGCGGGATTGGCCAGCCTGCTCGCGCGACTCAAGCTGTTCGTCGAGGCGCCGGCGGCCGGACCGCCCCCCGCGCTACCGGCCAACGCCCGGCCCCTGGACTGGCTGCGCAACCGCTATCTGCTGACGATCACCGCCACCCTGCTGCTGGCCCAGATCGTCGAGCCGATCATCGAATACCAGTTCATGCACTATGTGTCGCTGGAATACCCGGGCCGGGACGAGCGCACGGCTTTTCTGTCGCGCTTTCTGTCCTGGCTTGGCGGCATCGCCCTGGCGATCAATCTGCTGATCACGCCGCTGCTGCTGCGCCGGCTGGGCGCCATCAGCGGCATGCTGTGCCAGCCCATCGCCCTGTTGCTGGGCTCGGTCGGCTTCGCGAGCTCGGCGAGCCTTCTCAGCGGCGCCGCCCTGAAGATCAGCGACCGTGGCCTGTCCTATTCCATCAACCGCGCCGCCAAGGAATTGCTGTATGTGCCGGTCGATCCGGCGCTGATTTACAAGGCCAAGGCCTGGATCGACATGTTCGGTTACCGGGCGTTCAAGGTGCTGGGCGCGGTCAGCATCCTGGCGCTCAGCCAATGGACCGGCCTGCTGACCGAACCCCAGTCCTACAGCCCGGGTGTCATCGTGGCCGCGCTGCTGTGGATTGGGCTGATCCTGAGTCTGGCCCGTCCGTACCGGGAACTGATCGCCGCGGAACAGCGGGCGCAGCAGGCGGCGGCGCCGACACCAGTCGATCCAGCGCCAGGGCCAGCTGCTCCAGCCACTTCGAGCCCTGCGGATCGTGGCTGAGCGCGACGATAATGTAGCGCTTGCCATCGTGTTCCACGATCGCGCTGTCCGAGTGATAGTCGCGCCAGGTCCCTGATTTGCGAAAAATCTTTACATCGGAAAAGCGCTGGGTCAGGCCTTTGACAAACTTGTGCCGGATCGCAGGATCCGCCAGCGTGGCGCGCATCTGTGCCGAGGCCGCGGGCGACACCAGCCGGCCGGTTTCCAGCAGATAATAAAACCGCGCCACTTGCAGGCTGCTGGCGCCGTGCGAGATGCCGTGCAGGGGATCGCGCTGATAGGCCTGCTCCGAGCCGTAAGACTTGCCCACCCACAGGCCGCCATTGAAGTCCGGATCGTAGAGCGCATAACGCTCCGACATCAGCAAATCACTCAGGTAATCCCGACCTACCCGATCCAGCACCCGGGTCGCGGCCGGGTTCGAGGAGCGGCGAATCATCGCATGCAGATCCTTGCTCAGGGCGGGGGTCAGCTGCAGTTCGCCGTCTTCAATGCGCTGATACGCGCCCAGCAGAATGGCGATTTTCGGCAGGCTGGCGCTGTAGAACATCACCCTGCCGTTCACCCCCGCCATCTGCGGCCGGGCCGGATCAGCCAGATCGACCAGGGTGACCGCCAGTCGCCTCTCCCGGACCGCTGTGCTCAAACCCAGCTGATCCAGGGTCTGATTGAGCGCGGCCTGCAATTCGAGCTGTCGGGATTCGCGCAGCAGCGGATAATCCTGGGCCAGCAGCGGCGCGGCAAACAGCAGCAACAGGCCCACCAGTCCAGCAGTTCGCATCACCCGGTCCTCATCCAGCAATTCGGCACGATAACGCCATCCGGGCCGTTGGTGCGCTCCCCGGCGGCAGCCATCTCAATCGCTCGATTTCGCTTTGTCCAGGCCGCCGACCTGCATCCGCCGTGGCGCGCCAAAATCGATTCCCGTCTCGGCAAAGGCGCGCTTGACCGCGGTGATGGTCTGCACCCCGACCTCGACCAGATTCTTGCGCTCAACCCACATCGAGAACTGGAACTTGGCTCCGGATTCATTCACTTCCAGAAACATGACCAGGGGCTTGGGCTCGACCAGAATCAGCGGATTGGCCGCCGCCACGTCGAACAGGACTTCGCGGACCTGCTCGAAATCAGCGTCCAGCGAGACCAGCAAAGGCATATCCAGGCGCCGGATCGGCCAGCGCGTCAAGTTGGTGATCGAGGCTTTGATCAGGGTTTCGTTGGGGATGCGCACCATCAGATTGTCGGGTGTGCGCAGCTTGATCGACAGTTGATCCACCGCCACCACCTCGCCCTGGGTGCTGTCGATGCGGATGATGTCGCCCACCGAAAAGGCCTGATCGCCCAACAGGAAGATGCCGCTGATCAGATTGGAGGCCGAGGTCTGCGCGGCAAAGCCCAGGGCGACGGTGACGATCCCCGCCGCCCCCAGCACCACGCTCAGCTGCACGCCGAATTCGTGCAGGGCCAGCACGAAGGCCAGCGCCCAGATACTGCCGCCGAGCATGCGGGAAAACAGCACCGCGTGCGCCTTGCCCATCCGCGCACCCAGGGCCTTGGCCAGGGCGCGCGACAGCAGCCGGGCGGCAATCAGCGCGAAGCCGAAGATCATCGTCAGTTTGGCCAGATGCATGACCCAGATTTCGATCTTGTCCATCAGGCGCCTTCCTGACCGAACAGCAGGGCAAAGGCGTTGGGAATCCGTCGATCCACGACCGGGACTCTGGCCTTGGCCAGACGGGTCCAGTCCTCCCGCGAGCGCTCCCGGCTGTCGATGCGGACATTCACCGTACCGCTGTCCTGGGTGCATTCCATCAGCACGGCATCGGTCCACAGGTAATCGTTACCATCGGCATACAGCTCCAGGCTGGGTATCGGCAGCTTGATCTGGTCGATCAGCAACGGCCGCCCCGAGGAATTGCGCACCCGCACCGGCGTGATCGCGCGGCTGGCCCAATGGCCGGCGTCCTGCGCATCGATCTTGGCTCGCGAGCGGCTGGCGTAACACAATTCGCCGTGCCGGGTATCCGGCCCGAACCAGGTGTCCGGCGGCCGGGAAATCGGCAGGTCCAGCACCGGCAGGCCGTCGGCGAATACCACCTGCAACCAGGCCGCCGTGCTCACATACAGGGTAATGCGCTCACCTGCCGGAATGGTCAGGGCCTGATCGGGCCGCACCACCACCGGCCGATCGGCCAGACCCGCCCGCAGCTCCAGCGCATCGGGCGCCTGGCGAAACGCAATGCGCCCGCCACCGATATCGACGAATTCGGGAATCTCGGCCGCCGCGACAATGCAGCGCTTGAGCAGCGGATCGGCTTCGCGTCCGTAGCTCAGCAGCCATTCCCCGGCGCGCCGCTCGGCAATGAAATTCAAGGGACCCACACCCCAATAGCGCTGGGTGCGAACCTCCTGGGGGAACAGGCCCCACCAGCGCGGGGATTCGATATCGGCCATAGACACGACGTGGCGAAGAAATTGAGCGCCCTAGTGTACTGCCTCATCCGACCTCTGCGTCTTAACATTTTCTTGCTTCGACCAGCGTCAACATTCCGTCACCGTTTACTCCATCGCTGACCGCAGCACAGACCATCATCATGAACAACCAGGATTACTTCGCCCCCGCCCGTGCCGTATTTGAACTGATCAGCAGCACGCTCGGCGACCAGAACAGCAGCGTGCCAATCAGCACCTTGCTGTCGACCGAGCACCGGCTGCCTCGCGCGGAACTGCGCGACGGGCTGCGCATGCTGGTGGAGCGCGGCGTGGTGGAACTGCGCAGCGGTCAACGCGGCTCTGAACTGACTCTGGGGCGCGCCTTGCTGTAATCCATCGGCCTCGACCCGTCGCGTGGTGCTTCAGGATTGCGTTTCTCGCTGGGCACGACCAGCTACCGCCCACTGCCTTACCGGCAACTTCCTCAATGCCATGGGTCGCGGGAAACTCGCCTCTGTACGCAGCAGGTACAACCACCAAACCAGCAGGCTGAGAGAAAACATCTCCCCTCCCTCCTCCACCACTCCCAGCATCGCATGCAGAACAGGGCCAGTACTCAGCGCGTGAACGTAATCCACCCCGACCGCGAACAAGGCAAAAACGCAAAACAACGCGGTGATGCCTAGCGACAGTTCGCGACCGCCGCGCGGCGCCCGCCAGGTGACCAGGGCGATTGCGCTGAGCGCCAAACCGCCCGTCACCAGCATGAACAACAGCTCGAAATTGGGCCCGCTCGCCCACCAGGGAGGGTGGGCACCGAATCCTTGCACAGTAGCTGCGGCCCAAGCCTCATGCCAGCTGAAGGCATCATCCAGCAGCATCCACAAGATCAGGACCAGCCAGGTCAGGCTCACGCCAGACAGCCCGGGTCGCCGGGACAAACTCAGCAGGAAACCGATGCACAGCATCTGCTTCATATACTGGAAACCCTCACCGAAGCCGCGGTCCTGTTCGATCGACCAGGCCGGATTGACCCAGTCCAGCCAGGCGGCGCAAACATGCAGCACGATCAGAATGCAGTCCAGACCGAACAGGAGCACCAATGGCCACAGCCGCGCCGCGCCATTCGAGGGTAATGCGCGTGTTGGGATGCCACTACTCATCGGATATTCTCGAGCCCCGCTTGAGTCGGCACGACATCTGAACTCTCGACCGCGTTCACGCCTGAAAACATTGATACGCGCACAGGCGTCCGGTAAACAAGCCGATAATACGCGTTTGCCGAGTGTAGACCATCACGCCGGCAGGGCGATCCAGGCCCGCTGGGAAACGGCTGAAGAATGGACGCGCACGGTTCAGGAGCGGCGCTGCTGGTTCAGCGTGGTCTTTTCCAGGCGCAAATGCCTCAGCCGGTGCAACAGGTACATTGAAAAATCGTGCAGATAGCTCCACAGGATGCGCAGCTTGGTCTGGACCACCGGCCGCATCGTGGTGAGCTTGTAGCCCATCGCCTGCATATAGGTCCGGCTCAGCGGATAGGCTTCGAAATCCTCGATCTCGTGGCGGCTTAGTTCCTCGCGCCAGGCTTCCAGCCGGCTGGGGTCGGGTCGGCGCCCGACCAGCTTGTGCTGCGACTCGGTAAACTCGGGCAGGATCACGCCGCCACCGTTGAGCATGGCTTCGGCAAAGGGAATGCCTGCAAACTCGCAGATTCGGGAAACCTCCAGGGCCGGATCCCGCAAGATATCCTCGTAGCGGACCCGCAGACAGCGATCGCCTTCGGCCAATTCAACGCCCGTAGCCTGCTCCAGGCGGGAGCACCAGTAACGGGTGGCGACATAGGCATTGTTCGGCCCCCAGTCCAGTGTCTTGATCGACTGAAAGACCGCCCGTCCGTCCCGGACGATGTGCACATACAGAGCCTGTGGAAACAGGGCTTTGAGTACCGGATAATGTTTGAAATTATCGGGCGTGTGATCCACCCAATGGTCGAGCCGGGCTTTTGCCGGGAGCTTCTGTTCCACATACGAGCGGATCAGCATTTCGACGGTGCGGCCTGGATCCTCCAGCCGGATCAGCTCGGCCAGGGCCGCCGTATCCTGCGCCATCCCCCAAGCGGCGAAACGAAACTGTGCCTGTAACCAGACCGCGGCCTCCTGAGCATCCGCGAAGGCGCCAACGTGCAGCATCCGCGCCAGCTGGTGAATCCATTGCGATTCGGGCGCCGAGAATGTCTTCGGCGAGGCTCCCAGGATATCGCCGAGCATGGTGGTCCCGCTGCGATCACAGCCGGCAATAAACAGCGGTTGCAGACTCATTCTTCCTCCAGCTCGTTGTGGCGTTGTCTCAGCAAGGGCAAACCAATGATGCCCAGGTGTCGATATACGGCCCATAGCGCGAGCAGATTCTGGATCGCCAGACCCGCAGCGGTCGCCGCAGCAGCGCCAATGCCGCCGTAGCTACGCGCCATCAACCAGGTCAACGGCAACACCACCAGCAAGGTGCCGCTGAGGATATTGCGCATGGTGCGTTGATGCCCGGTCATGACCAGCACGTAGCCGGCCGGACCGGTCATCAGATTGATCAGTTGACCGACCGTGAGCACCCGCAGGATGTCATCCGCGGCCGCAAACTCCGCACCAAAAATCAGCCCCACCACCTGCGGCCAGAGCAGAAACAGGGCCCCGAACGGCAGGGCCGCCAGACTCATGTAGAGCGTGGTGTTGGCCACCAGTTTTTCCAGTGCCGCGATCTGTCCCTGGGCGTACAGGGCAGCAAAACGCGGCGCCATGATCCCGCCAAAGATCACCAGCACCATGCTGATCTGGATGGTCAGGCGGTGCGCCGCATTGAAAATGCCCACTTCCGCCTCGGGCGCCACACTGCCGAGTATCGGGATAATCGCCCAGGCCATCAGGAAGTTCATCATGTCGATCAGGGCCAGCGGCGAACACACCCGGGTGAGCTCGGCCATCTCCATCCGATCTCGCGGGCCGCGCCCGCCCTCACCGCCACGAAACATCCAAGCGCCGATACCACTGACCACCAAGGTCGCCAGCAGATAGCAGATGCCGGCCCGCTCCGGGGTCACGTGATCATTGGTGGCCAGCAGCACGACGGCGATACCCATCAGTGCCGGCAGCAGGGCGGACTCGACCAGGGTGGCGGCCGCCGGCCGGCCGACCGCCTTGAGCACGCCGGATTGCACCCAGATCAGACTGAAGGGACACACCGCCAGGGCCAGCACCACGATCACCGGTTCCAGGGCGCGGTTGTCGAACAGGGTCGCCGCCAGCCAGGGCGCGCTCAGGGCCAGCACGCCGGTGCCGATGATCGACAGTCCGGCCGACAGCAGGCAGGCCTGGGCGTAGATGCCCCGCACGCGGGCCATGTCGCCTGCCGCCGCCGCGGTTCCGGCAAAGCGCATCAGCGCGGTATCCAGGCCGAACTTGCCAATGACGCCACCGGCCATCATCAGGGTCAGGGCCAGATAGAAAATCCCTGCCCCTTCGCTGCCCAGGGTGCGCGACAGCACGATGTGCATCACGAAACCACTGGCCACGCCAAAGCCCCGCACCGCGAAGCTGGAACTGATCAGTTTGAGCAGGTCACGCTCCTGGCCCAGGCGCGCGAGCAGGCCCTTCAAGGCACTCACGTGATACGCAGAACTTGGCGCATCATTGCGCTCCGACTAACGCCCATGGGCTTTTTGCTCCCACTGCCAGGCATGCGCCACCATGGTCGCCAGATCCGCAAACTGCGGCTCCCAGCCCAGTTCCCGTTTGGCCTTGCTGCTGTCCGCCACCAGCCGGGCCGGATCACCGGGGCGCCGGTCGCCATCGCGGACTGCAAAGTCGACGCCGGTCACTTCCCGCACACAGGCGATGACTTCCTGCACCGAGAAGCCCTGGCCGTTGCCCAGGTTGTAGATATCTCCCTCGCCACCGTCCAGCAGCACCCGCAGCGCCAGCATATGCGCGGCGCACAGATCCACGATATGCACGTAGTCCCGGATGCAGGTGCCGTCCGGCGTGGCGTAGTCACGCCCGAACACGCTGATGGCTTCGCGGCGCCCGGAGGCGGCCTGCAACACCAGTGGAATCAGATGGGATTCGGGCTCGTGGCGCTCGCCCAGGCGGCCGGCGGGATCGGCTCCGGCGGCATTGAAATAACGCAGCACCGAGAATTTCAAGCCGTAGGCGATGCGGTAATCCGCCAGCGCCATTTCCACCGCCAGCTTGGTCCGGCCATAGGCATTGATCGGCACCAGGCGATGATCCTCGGCGATCGGCACCTGATCCGGCATGCCATAGACCGCCGCGGTGGAGGAGAAAATGAACTTGTCGACGCCGTGACGCACCATGGCGTCGAGCAGGACCAGGGTATCGACGAAATTGTTTTTGTAATACTTGGCCGGCGCGCTGACCGACTCGCCCACTTCGATGAAGGCGGCGAAATGCATCACCGCCGCGATCGGGCGGGACTGGAACACACGATCGAGCACCGCCGGGTCGCCCAGACTGCCTTCGATCACCTCGGCATCGAGCACCGCATCGCGGTAACCGGTGGAGAAATTGTCCAGCACCAGCACATCGAAGCCATCCTGGCGTAACAGATCCACCATGTGCGAGCCGATGTATCCGCCACCACCCACGACCAGTATTGTGCCCACGCTCATCCCCTTTCCTGTTGTGTTTCTGAAGCCGTTCCCGCCCTGGGCGCTGACGACCAGGCCCTGCCGCTGAACAGGCCTTTGAAAGCCAGCCACCAGCACTGCAATTCCTTGCGCGCGGAACGTTCTGCCGCGAAAACGATCTCGAACAGCTCCACTTCCTCCGGCGGCGCATCGGCCGGCAACTGCAGGCGCGCCGCGGAAATCAGGCCCGCCGGCGGCTGCTCCGTGGCGCCCTGCAAGGCGGCCAGTTCGGCGGCCAGGCCGGTCGCTTCACCGACCGGCCGTGGCGCCGCGCCGAACATGCGCAAATCACCGCTGCATACCGCCAGCAGGCCGGGCAGCTGACGCAGCACCGGCACGGCGGTCATCCAGTGCCGCAAATCCACTTCCAGGCGCTGCCCCCGGACCCCGCGGCGATTACCCAGGACCGGCTGGTGGCGCAAGGCGCGTCCGTCGCCCGAGCGCGACAGCAGGGCGGCCACCGGCCACAACGGCGCGGACAGCAACAGCAGCACCAGCGCCAGCAGCCGATCGATCAGCGAGCGATCCGAAGCCGCATAGCCCTGCTCCATCGGCGCCACCCACAGGGGGTCGTCAACCTGCAAAACCAGTGACTCCAGCGGTTTGATCAACTGCCCTTCGCCGACAATCGCATCCTGAACGTCCAGGCCCGCGCCAATATAGGTACCCGGCAGAATCACGCTGTTACTGATCTGGGTTTCGCGGTCGATGAAGCAGTTGTTGCCGATCACCACGGGGCCATACAGGCCGCAACTGCGGTGCACGCTGCTGTGATCACCCACGTGGACCGGCGGTTCGACCACCGAACTGGTCTCCAGATAACTCAAACGCCCCACGACCACGCCGGACTGCTTGGACAGGCCTGGAATCACCAGGCCGTGAAAGGCGCCGGCCACCGCATCCAGATTGGCCTGCCAGATGTCTTCCAGACTCGCCAGAGGGTTGCCCTTATGCGCCTCCAGACTGGTTCCCGAAGCTTCCTGGGCCAGCGGCCAGGCCACTGCG
>JBFJVB010000032.1:0-26080 GCA_041624435.1 Oceanococcus sp.
ACCTGGTCGGGGCCGGCATCGACCAGCGGCGCCGTACTGGAGGCCGGTGGCAGGATGGTGACGCTGATCTGATCCGTCGCCTGCTGGCTGGCATCCGACACCACCACCGCCAGCGTGATCACGGGATCGTTGGCGATGTCCTGTTCACTGGGCACCGCAAACGAGGTGGTGAAGCTGTTGGCGTTGCTCAGTTCCACGACCGGGCCCGACACTTGCGACCAGTTCACCGCCAGGCTGCTGCCATTGACGGTGTTGGGGAATTCCGGATCGGTCGCCCGCACGGTGAATTGCACCGTCTGGGTCTGGCCGATGCGGATGTCTCCCGAAGGCGTGACATTGATGGCGACAATCACCGGGGGCAGGTTGTTCTGGCCGTTCGGATTGTTGACCGAACTGCTTGAACCACCACAAGCGGCCAGTGCCAGCAGCACGCCGGTCAAACCAATCCAAGCCAAACCGCGCTTCGCTCGCGAATCCATCATTCCTATCTCCTGTGGCGATGCCACATGTCAACGCTTGTAATTACAGGGCTTAAACGGACAAGCATGCAGCATTGTTCCATTGTGAGACGCCGGGCATACGAAAAGCCCGCCAGAACGATCGGCGGGCCGAGGTATTTTCGGTGTTTGCAGCGCGCATGCCAAGCACCGGCCAGGTCGCACACGGAGGCGCAAACGGCGCAGTCGGCGGACTCGGACCGGTTCGGCCCCGTGCCAGTACGCCAGTATCACCACCCCCGTGCTTCAAATCTGCTACTCGTTTAAAGCGAAAAACCCAATTAATTCTAGCTTTTAGCACATATGCTTAAAGTGCGTCAATAAGTTGTCAGGCAGGAGACTTTGCCAACCCCACCCGGCGAGTCAAAAAAAAGCCCCGCAGGATCGAAACCCTGCGGGGCCGGGACCCTCACGCCCGCTTAGCGGCGCGGCAGATAGTCCGGTACGGCGACGATGGATTGCTGCAACGCCCCGAATGAACCAATTACGTTAGCCGTGGCATCTCGATAAGCGCTGATGACGCCGGCCGAGCTGCGTAGCAACGGCAACTGGTAAACGATTGCGGACGGGAGAAATCCATCGTTATCCAGCACATACAGCAGATCATTCGCCACATCGAAAGCCAGATCAACCGGATTATCGAACAAGCCGTTAAAGCCGCGATTCCAGATACTCAACTCCAGATCTGCGGTGATATTCCCGCTGCTGGTGGAGGTCACCCGCAAGGCCAGCACCTGGCCGTCATAGCTGTTGAGAGCCGGATTGGGATTGTCGGTTACCAAAACGGTGCCGTCCTGCAGGGCCACGATGCCGGTCAGGGCGGTGGACGCCTTGGCGCCGAGGCTGTTGAGCGGGGTGACCACGCGGGCCGCGGTCAGGGCGGTCGGCCGGCTGGCCAGGTAATTATCAAAGATCGCGATGCTGCCCGAGGTCACCGGCGTGGCAAAGCCCGTGACTGTGCCCAGGGCCACATACAGCCGGTCGTTGACCGCATCGTAGTCCACATCCATCGGTCGGCTGTCCGCCAGCAAGGTGGTGAACTGCGGTTTGGCATTGGCCAGTTCCGAACCATAGGGCATGACCTGGATCGCACCGGCCGAACTGCTGGCCGGATCGCGCGGATCGGCGATGATGATCAGGCCCTGTTTTTCGGCCAGATCCATCCCGCGCGGTGCCACCAGGCCGGTGGCGCTGGTCCCGGCCGGGGATTCCAACTCCCGCGCCAGGGTTCCGGCCAGGGTCGGCGGATTCACGTTGAGCACCTGAATGCCGCCGGGCTGGGCCGGCACCGGACCATTGCGGGTGGAGCCATACACCCCGCCCGCCTGACCGATCGCCAGACCAAACACGCCAGTCGAAAATGCGCCAGGGAATGGGGCAACGAAATTCAGAGTCGGCGCGTTGCCGAAGCTGGCCTGAAATTCATCGACCTGACCTGTCGGATTCCCGGCGACAATGATCTGGGTCGCGCTGGTGGACAGACTGTTGTCGGTGATCACATCCGCATCGGAGGCATCCGGCACCGCCACGCTGCTCAGGCTGCGGTACTGCAGCCGACTGGCCGAGGCCACCTCGATCGCACTGACCGGCGCGTCGGTAGCGCTGGCCGTGCTACCGGCCTTGGCCGCATCGAGGTAACGCATCACCGCACCGGCCGGCGCGGCGCCGCCAGCACAGGCTCCAGTTGCCGTTGGATCCGCCGTGGGATCGGCCACCAGCACATCCAGCCCGGTCGCCGTGGTATCGATGGCCACGTCCATCGGGTTGGTCAGGCAGGTGTTCGCCCCGCTGATGGTCAGATCAGGCGTGACCACCGCACCCGCCGTCGAGGCGCTGTGGAACACATAGATCGAACCGTCCACGCCCGACCCGGTGGGACCGGCATCGGTGACCACCAGGGTATCGGTGGTATCGACATAGGCCACACCGGTGTAGTTGCACACGCCCGGCGCCGCGCCCTTGCAGGCCGGGGTCGGATCCAGCACGGTGCAACCTGCACCGCCACCAATCTTGTACGGATTGGTGCAGCGGACAATGCGCGAATCGGCCCCGACCCGCACGGTCACGAACAGCAGGCCATTGGGACGGCTCGGTGCCGGCTCGGCAAAGGCCACGTCAATCGGCTGATCGGCGACGGCCACGCCCAGATCGACTTCAGTCAAGCCGCCCAGCGGCGCCGTTGCCACCGTGTTCAGGGCGGTGCCGACCTGGGACGCATAGAAGATGACTTTGAGGTCACCCGCCGCCGGTGCGGCGGCGGTCCGGGCCGCGATCACCACGCCGCGGTCCGAGTCGTAGTCCAGATTCACGTCCTGGAAGGCCGGATTGGTCGGTGCGTTTACCGGGCTGCAGGCAGTATCTGCGCCGACGCCTGGGCCGACGTTGCGATCAAAACTCGCCGCCCACTCAGCGGCTCCCGCCACATCAGCAGGCTTCACAGCAGGCGGTTCCGGCACGCGTTGCAGCGCATTGGCCAGCACCCGGATCCGGTTGGTCAGGCGGTTACCGAAACTGCCGCAATTCTGCTGGCCCTGATCGCCGGCCTGATACAGATTGCCGGCCTCATCCAGGACAAAACCGCGTGAGACCCCAAGCTGGTTGTTGGGACTGGTCAATGCCTGCGGGGTGATCGGGAAGTTCAGGTCCAGCGTCGCCGAGACGCTGTTGGCGCGATCGAAACGTTTGATGTCACCGGTCGTGCCTTCCAGCACCAGCAGATTATGCGGCGGCCGGATCACGTTGAAACTCAGGGTCTGGGTCGCGATATCACCGTCATCGTCGGTCACCTGCAGGCCGATGCTGGCGCTGCCCAGTTCGCGCTGGGCAACCAGGGTCAGGCGGTCGCAGTCGGCGCCCGCGCCCAGCGACGCCTGGACCACACCGGGATTGCTGTTGCTGGTGATGCGGTAGGTGTAGGGCGTTGCGCCCAAATTACAGTTCGTGGGATCAACCGTATCGTCGTCATTGTCCTGCAGATTCGCATCGGCGACGAAATCACCCAGTTCGATCACCACCGTCTGCGCTTCCTTCTTCAGGTCGCGGGTGACCGCCGGAATCGCCGAGAAGACCGGCGCCACGGTGGTCGCAACATTGGTCACGGTGAACACCTGCGACACCGTATTGCCGTCTGCATCCGTGGCTACCACGGTGATACGGGCCTGACCACCGGTCACCTTGGCCAGCACGCGCAGCTGATTATCGGCATTGAGGGTGACTTCCATCACCGTCGGATCCGAACTGCTGGCGCTGTAGGTCAGCGTGCCCGGGGCCGGCGTGTCGCTATGAATGAAGTCCAGATCCAGGAGGGTAGGGTCATTGGCAGGCTCATCCGCCAAAGGACGAAATCCTGGACAACTAGTCCCCGTCAGTGGCGTTTCCAGATCGATGAAGGCCGGTCGGGCCCCGGCCGGCGCCGGTATCGTGGCCGGGAAGTTGCACCGCGCCTGCGGGGCGTCGCTGGAAATCGTTACCGTGAAGGTAATGGTGTTCTGCATCCCGGCGGCATCGCGCGCCGTCACGGTGAAATCGGTGGTGCTGCCCAACGAATTACCCGCCGTGATGTTCAACAGATTATCGACCAGTGAATGCGACACGAAGTTGTTGGTGCGCGACACGATGAAGGTCAGATCGTGCTGAGTCGGATAGTTCGGTCCCAGAAAGACTTCGGCCAGGTCAATCGGCGCCGCCTGGGCGTTTTGCCCCAGTTGAAAATCGGCGATGCTCGGATTGCTGACGAAAGCCGAACCGACGGTGAGATTGAAAGCCAGGCTCACCTGCTTGCCACCGGTATCGGTGACGATCAGATTGACCCGACCGTTGCCGCCGGTATTGCCGGCGGTGAGCGTGATCAGGGTCTGGTTCGCATTGCCGGCCTTGGGGGCCACGGTGGCCAAACCGGGCGGATCGCTCTGACCGGTCACCGTCAGCTCGGGAGCCGGGTCTTCACGGTCCTGCACATAGACCGCCAGATCCATATCAATGGACGCGTTACGGCCGATGGTGCGGTCCGGGATGCTGACGCCGGCGATCGGGGCTGGCGCCTCGTTGGTCACTACCACGGCGAACTGGCGGGTCACCGCCAGGCCACCGGAACTGGTTCCGGTTACGCTTACGGTGGCGTTGCCGTCATTCTTGCCGGCGGTCAGCAGCAGTTCCTGGGGATCGGCCGGAGCAAAGGTCGAGGTGACCACGCCGGTGCGGTTGGAGGTGGCCTGATACGTCATCGTGCCGCCATCGGGGTCGGCAAAATAGGTATCGAGCTGGAGTTTCTTGATTTCGCGGGCGGCCAGATTCTGATCCGGAATCGGATCGGCTGCGGGGCCGACGCTGACCGTGATCCGGAAGGCGAAGGAGCGGCTGGACTTGGCGGTGGCTTCGCCGTCGTTGACGACGATGCTGCCCACGGTGCTGCCGGAGCTTTGCCCGTTGATCCTCAGGGTGCTGCCACTGAGCGTGGCGCTGGCGATCGAGGTGTCGGCGATCTGCACCGAGAAACTCAAGGCGTCATCGGCCGTGGCATCATCCATGAACACCTGGCGCAGGTCGATCGGGGCGGTACTCCCGCCGGTTTTGATGACCAAGGTACCCAAGGGGAAATCCGTGGTTTGATTGCTGCCCCCAAACGCGGCGGGAGATTCCAGCGCCGGCGGCTGGTTCTGGCTCATCGAAGTCACGGTCACGCGGAAGGTATCGCGCACCGAATTGCCGTCCGCATCGGTGGCGGTGACGGTCATGCTGGCCGTGCCGGCGGCATTGCCGGCGGTGATGCTCAGGTTCCGCCCGGAGACCGTGGCGGTGGCGGCATTGCCCACCACCTGCACCGTGTAGACCAGGCTGATCGACGGGGTCTGGGCATCGGAAAAATAGTTGGACAGATTCAGGGTCTGCGTACTGCCCTGGCGCAGGCTGAAATCAGGCAGGGCTTGACTGACCACCGGTGCGGCTCGATTCGGATCCACCCCCGGGATTCCGCTGTTGCTGTCATTGCTGCACGCAACCAGGCTGAGTGCCGCCAGGGCAAACAGGGCACTTCGAGTAACTGCATTCCACTTCATTTTTGAACGTTTCCCATGATCTTCCCCCCGGTGGGGTGCACACCTGCGTGCGTGTAAGCCCCAGGCATAAAATGCCAGATATTTCGTGCTTTTAGCACACTTTCTTAATGTCAGTCAAAACTATTCGACGGTGACCGATTTGGCCAGATTGCGCGGCTGGTCCACATCGGTGCCCCGCAATACCGCGACATGATAAGCCAGCAGTTGCAAGGGTATGGTGTAAACGATCGGTGCGGTCCAATCGTTCCCTTTCGGCAGCGCCAGCAGGGTGGTCCCCGGCCCGGAACTCATCTGCGTGCCTTCGCCGGCGAACACATACAGCTGCCCACCGCGGGCGCGGACCACTTCCATATTGGATTTCAGCTTGTCCAGCAGCTGATTGTTCGGCGCCACCACCACCACCGGCATGTCTTCGTCGATCAGCGCCAGCGGGCCGTGTTTCAGCTCGCCCGCCGCATAGGCTTCGGCGTGGATATAGGAGATTTCCTTGAGCTTGAGCGCGCCTTCCATGGCGATGGGATACTGGCTGCCGCGGCCTAAAAACAGGGCATGATGCTTGTCACCAAAGGCTTCGGCCAGGGTCTGCACCGGCTGATCCATGCGCAGCGCCGCGTCGATTTCCTCGGGCAGCCGATGCAGGGCAGCGACCAGCTCCTGTTCCAGTGCCTCGTCCAGGCGACCCAGCTGCTTGGCCAGCATGCTGGCCAGCAACAGCAGGCTGACCAGCTGGGTGGTGAAAGCCTTGGTCGAGGCCACGCCGATCTCCACCCCCGCCTGGGTCAGCATCACCAGATCCGAGGCGCGCACCATCGAACTTTGCGCCGAGTTGCATATTGTCAGGCTGGCCAGGTAACCGGCCGCATTGGCGTGCTGCAAGGCCGCCAGGGTATCGGCGGTTTCCCCGGATTGCGACAGGGTGATGAACAGGGTATCCACCGGCACCACCGGATCGCGGTAGCGGTATTCGGAAGCCAGCTCCACATTCACCGGAACGCCCGCCAGGGCTTCGATCCAGTAACGCGCGACCATGCCGGCATGATAGCTGGTGCCACAGGCCACGATGTGCACATGCTGGACCTGGGCCAGCAGCGCGGCCGCACTGGGCCCCAGCGATTCGGGCAACACGTGCTGCTTGCTGATGCGTCCCAGCACGGTATCGGCCAGGGCGCGCGGCTGCTCGAAGATTTCCTTGAGCATGTAATGCCGATAGCCGGCCTTGTCGGCGGCATCGGCGATGGCGGCCTCGTGCACCGCACGCTCCACCACCTGACCCTGGGCGTCGAAAACCTCCCAGCTGTCCCGGCGCAGGACCGCGATATCGCCCTCTTCCAGATACACCATGCGCTGGGTGACCGGCACCAGGGCAAAGACATCGGAGGCGGCAAAATTCTCGCCAATGCCCAGACCCAGCACCAAGGGGCTGCCCTTGCGGGCGACGATGAGCTGGTCCGGGCTTTCCAGGGTGGTCACGGCCAGACCATAGGCACCCTGCAATTGACTGACCGCCGCGCGCACCGCGTCAAGCAGGTCGGGCTGGCGTTGCAATTCGTAATCGATCAGATGCGCGATCACTTCAGTGTCGGTCTGGGAGCCAAACGTATAGCCTTGGCCCTGCAGGAATTCCCGGACCGGGGCGTGATTTTCGATGATGCCATTGTGGACCACCGCGACCCGCGCCCCGGAAACCTGCGGATGGGCATTGGCTTCACTCACCTGACCGTGGGTCGCCCAGCGGGTATGGGCGATGCCGCACTGGCCTTGCGCTCCGCTGGCCGCCAGTTGAGCTGCCAGGGCCGAGACCTTGCCCACCGCCTTGAAGATGTCCAGGGCGCCGTCATGATGCAAGGCCATGCCCGCCGAGTCGTAACCGCGGTATTCCAGGCGCTTTAAGCCTTCAAGCAGAATCGGCGCCACGTCGCGCTGGCCGATCGCAGCAACAATGCCACACATATCAGGATTCCTTCTTGCTTGGACGCCGCCAGGCATCGACGCAGGACTGGCGCGCCCGGGTCAGACTCAGCTTGCCGGGCGGCGCCGGCTTGGTGATCACCGAGCCGGCGCCGATCGTCGCGTTTGCGCCGACCGTGACCGGCGCCACCAGGGCGGTGTTGGAGCCGATGAAGGCGCCGTCATCGATGCGGGTGAGATGCTTGTTCACGCCGTCGTAATTGCAGGTGATCGTACCGGCGCCGATGTTCACATCCACGCCGATCTGCGCATCCCCGACATAACTCAGATGGCTGATCTTGCTGCCCTGCCCGACCTGGGTGTTCTTGATTTCGACAAAATTGCCCACCTTGGCGCCCCCGGCCAGCCGCGTACCCGGGCGCAGCCGGGCAAACGGCCCAACCTGACAGCCCGGACCCAGTTCGGCCCCATCCAGAACGCTGTGGGCCTCGATGCGGCAACCGTTCGCGATGCGCACATTGCGCAGCAGACAATGCGCCCCGATACTGACCTCGTCACCCAGCTCGACCCGGCCTTCCAGCACCGCGTTCACATCGATGCAGCAGTCCCGGCCGAAGGTCAGTTCGCCGCGCAGGTCGAAGCGTGCCGGATCCAGCAGCTGCAGGCCATCGCGCATCAGCCCGGCCGCCTGACGGCTCTGCAAGGCCCGCTCCAGCGCCGCAAGCTGGCGCCGGTCGTTGACGCCGGCCACCTCCAGCTCGGCTGCGGCCCGGATGGCCCGGATCGGCACGCCCTGCGCCGCCGCCAGGGCCACGCAATCGGTCAGGTAATACTCGCCCTGGCTGTTGTCATTGCCCAGCTGCGCGACCCAGTGTTTGAGCCGGGCGGCCGGCGCGGCCAGCAGGCCGGTATTGATCTCGTCGATCGCCAGCTGGGCGGCGGATGCGTCCTTGTGCTCGACGATGCCGACGACGGCCTCGTCCCGGCGCAGGATCCGTCCGTAACCGCTGGGGTCGGCGGCAAGCACCGTCAGAACCGCCAGCTGCCCGTCCGCCGCGCACTCGCACAGGGCCTGCAAATCGGCCGGATTCACCAGCGGGACATCACCATACAACACCAGCACCACGGCCTCGTCGTCGATCGCCGGCAAAGCCTGGGCCAGCGCATGGCCGGTGCCAAGCTGTTCGGCCTGATCCACCCAGTGCAGCGCCGGCTCCTGCGCAAAAGCAGCCCGCACCTGATCGCCGCCATGCCCGACCACCACATGGATCTGCTGGGAGACCGGCCGAGCCTGATTATCGAGCACATGCGCCAGCAGACTGCGTCCCCCCAGGGACTGCAGGACTTTGGGCCGCGCCGACTTCATCCGGGTACCCTGGCCCGCCGCCAGAATCACGCTTTCAACTGCCACGCATCCCCCGTTCCCGCTTGTTGATCATCATTGCGAAAGCATAACCCCGAATGCAAAAAAGGGCCCAGTCGGGCCCTTTTTTTATTCCGCTTCTGAAGAAGCTCTAGCGCTTGCCTTTCAGCTTCGACACCAGGTGCAGACGGGCTGCGGCTTCGACCAGTTCGGCCTGGGCGCGGGCCAGATCGACATCCGCGCTGGCCTGGGACAGCGCTTCCTCGGCGCGACGCTTGGCTTCGATGGCTGCGGCTTCGTCGATGTCGTGGGCCCGCTCGGCGGTATCCGCCATCACCGTCACCTGGGTCGGCTGCACTTCGAGAATGCCGCCGGACACGAAGAACTCCAGCTCTTCATTGCCGCTTTGCACCCTGACAACTCCGGGCTTCAGTCGCGTCAGCAAAGGGGCGTGGCGCGGCGCTATCCCGACCTCACCCATTTCGGCAGGGGCGAACACCATGCTGGCATCGCCCGCATAGATTTCGCCTTCCGCGCTCACGATATCGACTTTGATTTCCATACTCGGGCCTCTAGACCTTCTCAGCCTTCGCTACGGCTTCCTCGATGGTTCCCACCATGTAGAAGGCCTGTTCCGGCATGTGATCGTACTCGCCATCGACAATCCCGCGGAAACCGCGAATGGTGTCTTTGAGCGAGCAGTATTTGCCCGGCGCGCCGGTGAACACTTCGGCGACGTGGAACGGCTGGGACAGAAAGCGCTGAATCTTGCGCGCCCGGGAGACGATCTGCTTGTCTTCTTCCGACAGCTCGTCCATCCCCAGAATCGCGATGATGTCTTTCAGTTCCTTGTAACGCTGCAACACACCCTGCACATCCCGCGCGGTCTGATAATGATCGACGCCGATCACGTTGGGATCGAGCTGACGGCTGGTCGAATCCAGCGGATCCACCGCCGGGTAGATCCCCAGGGAGGCGATGTCACGCGACAGCACGACGGTGGCGTCCAGGTGAGCAAAGGTGGTGGCCGGAGAGGGGTCAGTCAAATCATCCGCAGGCACATAGACCGCCTGCACCGAGGTGATCGAACCCTGCTTGGTCGAGGTGATGCGTTCCTGCAACACGCCCATTTCCTCGGCCAGGGTCGGCTGGTAGCCCACCGCGGACGGCATGCGACCCAGCAGCGCCGAGACCTCGGTGCCGGCCAGGGTGTAACGATAGATGTTATCCACGAAGAACAGCACGTCCTTGCCCTGATCGCGGAAATATTCCGCCATGGTCAGACCGGACAGCGCCACCCGCAGACGGCTGCCAGGAGGCTCGTTCATCTGGCCGTAGACCATCGCCACTTTGGAGTCTTCGAGCTTGTCCAGCTTGATGACGCCGGCCTCGGACATTTCATGATAGAAATCGTTGCCCTCACGCGTCCGCTCACCAACTCCGGCGAACACCGACAGACCGCTGTGCTCCTTGGCGATGTTGTTGATCAGCTCGAGCATGTTCACGGTCTTGCCGACACCGGCGCCGCCGAACAGGCCCACCTTGCCGCCTTTGGCAAACGGGCAGAGCAGATCGATCACCTTGATGCCGGTTTCGAGCAGATCGGTGGAACCGGACTGTTCTTCGTAACTCGGCGCATCGCGATGAATCGGCCAGCGCTCCTCGGTCTGCACCTCACCACGCTCGTCCTGGGGATCGCCCAGCACGTTCATGATGCGGCCCAGGGTTCCGGCGCCGACCGGCACGGAAATCGGTGCCCCGGTGCTGGCCACTTCCAGGCCGCGTTTCAGACCCTCGGAGGCCCCCATCGCAATGGTACGGACCACGCCGTCACCCATCTGCTGCTGCACTTCCAGCGTCAGACCAGCGTCGGCCACCGTCAATGCGTCATACACCTTGGGCAGGGCGTCACGCGGGAATTCTACGTCGACCACCGCGCCGATGATCTGGACAATCTTTCCGGAACTCATCAAATGTCCTCTTTTCCTAATCTCTTCACTGTCGCACAACGCGACGGGGAAATACTTGAATTTTGCATGGCTTAAACCGCCGCCGCGCCGCTGACAATTTCCGCCAGTTCCTGCGTGATCGCAGCCTGACGAGCCTTGTTATAGGCCAATTGCAATCCATCGATAATGGTGCCGGCGTTATCGGTCGCGCTTTTCATTGCCACCATCCGGGCCGCCATTTCACAGGCGACATTTTCGACCACCGCCTGGTAGACCTGTGACTCCACAAAGCGCAGCAGCACGGCATCGAGCAATTCCGTGGCTTCGGGTTCGTAGATGTAATCCCACATGTCGGGCAGTTCGTCGGTCGGATCATCCTGAATGACCGGCAACAGCTGCTTCACGATCGGCCGCTGCGTCATGGTGTTGACGAACTCGTTGCCGACCAGATACACCCGATCCACTTCGCCGTCGCGAAACGCATCCATCGCGACCTTCATCAGACCGATCAGCTGATCCGGATGAGGGCGATCGCCCAGACCACTTTGTTCGGCCAGGACCCGACCGCCCATGCGCTTGAAGAAGCCACGCGCCTTGCCGCCGAGGATGGCGAAATCGAACTCCACATCCTTGGCCCGCCACTGCTTCAGCTCACCAACCACCTTGCGGAACAG
The DNA here is from genome assembly GCA_041624435.1 of Oceanococcus sp. Classification (GTDB taxonomy): domain Bacteria; phylum Pseudomonadota; class Gammaproteobacteria; order Nevskiales; family Oceanococcaceae; genus Oceanococcus. The sequence goes on from JBFJVB010000032.1 coordinate 11,446, forward strand.
GTTGATGTTCAGGCCACCGCACAAACCACGGTCCGTCGACACCACGATGTAGGCGACACGCTTGATCTCACGCTCCACCACAAAGGGATGCTTGTACTCCGGATTCGCCGTGGACAGATGTCCGATGGTGCGACGCAGGCGTTCCGCATAGGGACGCGAGGCCATCACCCGATCCTGCGCCCGGCGCATCTTCGAGGCCGCGACCATTTCCATGGCCTTGGTGATCTTCTGCGTATTTTTTACGCTACCGATCTTGGTGCGGATTTCTTTAGCGTTTGCCATATCGTCAGACCTTTATCGGCTTACGCGGCCCACTGTTTCTTGAAGCCATCCAGCGCGGTTTTGATGCCACCCTCGATGTCCGCGTTGTAGTCGCCTTTCACGTTGATGGTGTCCAGCAGCGCCTGCTGCTCGGAAGCCAGATAGCGATGCAGGTCTTCATCGAACTTGACGACCTTTTCAACCGGCACGTCATCGAGATAACCATTGTCCGCAGCATACAGCGAGACCGCCATATTGCCGACAGACAGCGGCGCGTACTGTGCCTGCTTCATCAGCTCGGTCACGCGCTGACCACGCTCCAGCTGCTTGCGGGTCGCTTCATCCAGGTCCGAGGCGAACTGCGCGAACGCCGCCAGCTCACGGTACTGCGCCAGGGCCAGACGAATCCCGCCACCGAGCTTCTTGATGATCTTGGTCTGAGCCGCACCACCGACGCGAGACACCGAGACACCGGCATTCATCGCCGGGCGAATGCCGGCATTGAACAGATCGGTTTCCAGGAAGATCTGGCCATCGGTAATGGAAATCACGTTGGTCGGCACGAAAGCGGACACGTCGCCAGCCTGGGTTTCGATGATCGGCAGTGCCGTCAGAGATCCCGTCTTGCCTTTGACTTCACCGTTGGTGAATTTTTCAACGTAGTCGGCATTCACCCGCGCGGCTCGTTCCAGCAAACGGCTGTGGAGATAGAACACGTCCCCCGGATAGGCTTCACGGCCCGGCGGACGGCGCAGCAACAGGGAAACCGAGCGATAGGCCACGGCCTGCTTGGACAGATCGTCATAGACGATCAGGGCGTCTTCGCCACGGTCGCGGAAGTATTCGCCCATGGTGCAACCCGAATAGGGCGCGATGAACTGCATCGCGGCCGATTCCGAAGCGGTTGCCGCCACCACGATGGTATGCGCCATCGCATCATTTTCTTCCAGCTTGCGCACCACGTTGGCCACGGACGAGGCCTTCTGGCCGATCGCCACGTAGACGCACTTAACTCCGGTGCTCTTCTGATTGATGATCGCATCGATCGCCAGAGCGGTCTTGCCGGTCTGGCGGTCGCCGATAACCAGCTCACGCTGGCCACGACCGACCGGCACCATGGAGTCGACTGACTTGTAACCGGTCTGTACCGGCTGGTCGACCGATTGCCGCTCGATCACGCCCGGCGCCACTTTTTCGATCGGTGCGCTGAGTTCAGCGGCAATCGCGCCTTTGCCATCAATCGGCTGTCCCAGGGAGTTCACCACCCGACCCAGCAAGGCAGGACCGATCGGCACTTCCAGAATGCGCCCGGTGGTCTTCACCGTATCGCCTTCGGACAGATGCTTGTAGTCCCCCAGGATCACGGCCCCCACGGAATCGCGCTCCAGGTTCAGAGCCAGGCCGTAGGTTTCGCCAGGGAATTCAAGCATTTCGCCCAAAACCGCATCGGACAGGCCGTGGACACGGACAATGCCGTCGGCCAGGCTGACGATCGTGCCCGTGTTACGGGCCTCGGTCAGGACTTCGAAATTCTCGATTCGAGATTTGATCAGCTCGCTGATCTCGGAAGGATTCAACTGCATGGTCTGCAATCCTGTAATTATTGAGTGAGCTCGGCACGCAGGCGATTCAACTCGCCCCGCACCGAACCATCGATGACTAAGTCACCGGCGGACACGACAGCCCCACCGATCAGTTCTGGATCCACGGCCCATTGCACACTGACGTCAGCACCCAGGCGTTGTTTCAGAGCCTGGATGATCGCGCCGCGCTGGGTTTCGCCCAGATCGGCCGCTGAATTGATGCCCACGTGGCACATCTCTTCAAACGCCGCTCGCAAACTGGCGAACTCCTGCGCGATAACCGGCAACAAGCCCAAACGGCGATTCTCCGCCAGGATCTTGAGCAAATTGCCGATCCCGTTCAGGTCCCTGGCTTGCGCCAGATCCGTCAGCAGGCCAACCAGGACATCCGCCGCTACCGCCGGATGCCCGATGATGGTGGCCAGATCCTGGTCTGCGACCGCCGTCGCCAGGCGCGCCAGGGCGTCACCCCACTGCGGCAGCTGCTGCTGTTCACGCGCCACGCTAAAGGATGCACGTGCGTAGGGCCGGGCCAATGTCTGCAATTCAGCCATGGGCGCCCTCAGATCTGCGCCGCGAGGCGATCGATGATGTCAGCATGAGCCTGACCATCGATTTCCCGCTGCAAAATCTGCGCTGCGCCGGTCACGGCCAGGGCACCCAGCTGCTTGCGCAGTGCTTCACGTGCGCTGGCAACTCCCTGATCGATTTCGGCCTGAGCCTGGGCACGAATACGCGCGCCCTCGCTCTGCGCGGCCGCCCGAGCCTCTTCGAGAATCTGGTTGGCTTGACGATTTGCACCGGCAATCACTTCCCGGGCCTCTTCGCGCGCCTCTTTCATTGCCGCTTCGGACTTGGCCGAAGCATCCTGCAATTCCCGAGCGCCCTTCTCCGCCGCCGCCAGACCGTCAGCAATTTTCTGCTGCCGCTCCTGCATCGCGCTGGTGATCGGCGGCCACACGTATTTCATCGTGAACCAGACGAAAAGCGCGAAGGCGATCATCTGGCCGAACAGTGTGACGTTAATTTCCATATGCGACTCCCGCGCTTAAGACAGCTTAGCTGCCGACTGCGGCTTTGACGGCTTCAGCAAAGGGGTTGGCGAAGGTGAAGAACATGCCGATACCGATGCCGACGAAGGTCACCGCATCAAGCAGACCAGCGACCAGGAACATCCGCCCCGTCAACATGCCAGCCATTTCGGGCTGACGGGCCACGCCTTCCAGCAATTTACCACCCAGCAGGCCAAAACCGATGGCGGTGCCGGCGGCACCGAGGCCCAGAATCAGACCGACGGCAATAACCGTCATACCTTGTACATTGGCGAGCGCTTCTAACATGCGAATCTCCGAATAAGTTCGTGTGATTAAAAAAGGAAACTGTGCTCTGAACGCCTAGTGGTGCTCAGAGGCCAAACTCAGATACACAATGGTCAGTATCATGAAAATGAAAGCCTGCAAGGTGACAACCAGGATATGGAACACCGCCCAGATCCAGTGCAGACCGATTCCAAGACCGCCCAGCACCCAACCCTGGGTGAACAGCAGCGCGATCAGGATAAAAATCAATTCGCCGGCAAACAGGTTACCGAACAACCGCAATGACAAAGACACCGGCTTGGCGACATCTTCGACGATGCGCAGGACCAGATTGACTGGCGCCAGCCACGGCCCGAAAGGCATGACCAGCGCTTCCTTGGCAAAGCCGCCAAATCCCTTCATCTTGATGTTGAAGTAGAAAATCAGCAGAAACACGCCAAGCGACAGACCGAAAGTGATGTTCACATCGGTGCTCGGCACCACTTTCAGATAGTCGATGCCCACACCGGACGCCAGCAGCGGCAGCAGATCCACCGGCACCAGATCCATGCAATTCATCAGGAACACCCAGACAAAAATCGTCAGACCCAAGGGTGCGATCAGCGGATGGTGCCCGGGAAAGGTTTCCTTCACCTGGCTATCGACGAAATCCACCACCATTTCGACGCCATTTTGCAGCCCCGAAGGCACGCCCGAGCTTGCCCGCTTGGCGACCTTGCGGAACAGCCACAGGAACAGCCCACCCAGCAGCAGCGAAAACACCATGCTGTCCAGATGCAGCACCCAGAAACCCGAGGCATGCGAATCCAGCGTCATGGTCGCCAGATCAAGTTTGAGATTGGTCAGATGGTGGACGACATATTCTGTCGACGAGATCGCTTCACCGTTTCCGCTGGCCATTCGTTACCCGTTTATTGATCGTGATCCAAAAGCAGCCCGGCGAAAATGTAGCCCGTAAGACAGGCCACAAAAGTCGTCATGACTGGCAAAAATTCCTGCGGGAAGCGCGCGATACTCAGCGCGAACAACACGCAGGTTAACGCGAACTTTCCAAACTGTCCCCGATACACCGTCCCCACCAATTCGCGCGGCTCGTCAGCCAGGCGCAGAGCCTGGAACATCCGCCAACGCAAATAGACCGCTGGCACGACCGCTGTTCCGGCGCCACACAAGGCGGCCAACGCGGCTGACTGACTTCGCAACAACCAGACTGCCGCGATAAGCAGTCCGATCAAGCATTGAACTGCGATTATTCGAGTTGCAATCTGCATTGTTCCCGTGAGCCAAAAGCCCACTCCCCAGTAGCGGGGCGCGCAACTATAGCCGCAGTGCCCCAACAGGTCAATTTGAACGTCGCCAACGACTGCCACGCCCGGACTGGCTCCAGGCGCAGCGCGCGCCGTCCTCAGCCCAGTCGATCAAATATCGCCTGCAGCTCCACGGCGGAACCGTATTGAATCACCAGGCTGCCCCGCTGTTCATCGCGCGGTTTGAGCTGCACTTTGGCTTTCAGCCGCTCCGCCAGACGATCGCGGGCGAGCGCAAGGTGGTCATCGAGTTCAGGCTTGGGCAGTGGCGGCACTTTGGGCGCATTCATCTGCCGCACCAGGGCTTCGGTCTGGCGTACGTTCAGACCCTGGTTGCGAATCTTGGCCGCCGTGGCCGCCTGCAACTCCACCGGCAGGCCCAGCAGGGCACGCGCGTGCCCCATCTCCAACTCACCTTCGCGCAGCATGTCCTGTACGTCGACGTCCAGATTCACCAGGCGCAGCAGATTGGTCACCGAAGCCCGCGAACGCCCGACCGCTTCGGCGCATTGTTCGTGGGTCAGACCGCATTCGTCGATCAAGCGGCGCAGGGCTTGCGCTTCATCCAGCGGATTCAGCCCCTCGCGCTGAATATTCTCGATCAGGCCAACGGCCAATACGGTCCGGTCAGGCAGCTCACGAACCAGCGCGGGAACCTCGCTCAGGCCAGCCAGACGCGAGGCCCGCCAGCGGCGCTCACCGGCCACCAGCTCGTAGCGTTCGGTGCTGCCCTCAAACGGCCGGACCACGATCGGCTGGACCACGCCCTGGGCCTTGATCGAGGCCGCCAGTTCCTGGAGCGCAACCTCGTCCATTTCGCTGCGTGGCTGAAACCGTCCGGGCGCAATCGCGTCCAGCGGCAGCCGACGCACCTGTTCTTCCAGTGCGGATGTCGCGGCCGTTGCGCCGCCATCACCCAATAGTGCGTCCAGGCCTCTGCCCAGTCCGCGTCTCGGCTTATTGGCCATATCCCCTCAATCTCTCTCAGTGCTTGGCTGGTTTACGCCCCAGCATTTCCCCGGCCAGCGCCAGATAGGCCTTGGCCCCCGTGGACCGCGCATCATAGGCGATTACGGGCTGGCCGTAACTGGGGGCTTCGGCCAGGCGCACATTGCGTGGCACGACGGTACGGAACACCTTGTCGCCAAAATGCCGGGTCAGTTCCTCGGAAACCTGGCGGGCCAGATTGTTGCGAGGATCGTACATGGTGCGCAGAATCCCGGCGATTTCCAGCTCCGGGTTGATCGTCTGACGGATTTGCTGGATGGTCGAAACCAGGGCCGACAAGCCCTCCAGCGCGTAATACTCGCACTGCATCGGGATCAGCACCCCGTCCGCCGCAGCCAGGGCGTTGACCGTCAGCATCGACAGGCTTGGCGGGCAGTCGATGAGGATGAAGTCGTAATTTTCCAGCACCGGCGCCAAGGCGCGCTTCAAGGCCAGTTGCGGTTGCTGGCTGTCCTTGAGGCGCACGTCCGCCGCGGTCATGTCCTGATTGGACGGCACCAGATCCAGCTTGTGCTCCGGGCAGGCGATGCTGGCCTGCGCCAGAGAACAATCGCCCAGCAGGACATCGCACAGCGACCGCTGTACGCCGTCCTTGTCCACCCCCACGCCCATGGTGGCGTTGCCCTGCGCATCCAGGTCCAGCAACAGCACCCGCCGCTTGGTGGCGCCCAGAGAGGCCGCCAGATTCACGCTGGTGGTGGTTTTGCCCACCCCGCCTTTTTGATTGGCAATTGCCAGTACCTTGGGCACGTTCGATTCCTGTGCTGCGCGTCCGGTGCCGGACCGCGTGGTTAATGAGTGCTACTCGCGCGCCATGATCACGAGATGCCGCTGAGCCGCCAGTCCCGGCACGCTCAGGCGCGGCATTGTAACCAGCCGCCAGCCTTCGGGCATCTGTCGTAGCTCATCTGCTGGCGCCTGGCCCTTCATCGCCAGCAATTCGCCAGCGTCTTCGAGGTGCTCCGCGCTGAGCGTGACAAACTGCCCCAGCGAGGAAAAGGCCCGGCTGATGACCTGGCCAAAGGGCGCATCGGCCTGCCATTGTTCGACCCGCGCGCACACCGGGTGAAACTGCGGCAAGTCCAGCTGCCGCGCGACGTGGCGCTGAAAGGCTATCTTCTTGTACCGGCTGTCGATGCTGTAAATACACAGCTGCGGCCGGGCAATGGCCAGCGGCAAGCCGGGCAGCCCACCGCCGCTGCCGACATCCAGCAGTCGCCCCGGGCGGATGTACGGCAGGACCGCCAGGCTGTCCAGGATGTGCTGGGTGATCACATCCTGCGCCCGGGTGATCGCGGTCAGATTGATCCGCCGGTTCCAGTTCAGCAGCTCGGCCACGTAGGCCAGCAGTCGCTCGATGGCGGGCTCGTCCAGTTCGACCTGAAGCTGCGCCGCGCCGGCGAGCAACTGCTCGCGCAACTCGCTCATCGCGCCTGACTATTCGTCGACGTCGTCGGCATCCACCTGTCCGCTGATGCGGCGGCGCACATGCGACCAGCTGACACCGACCGCCATGACCGTGGCGAGCACGAACAGCACCAGATAGGTGACCGCCCGCGTGGACTGCGGATCAACCCAGTCCAGATCAATCAACACCCAGACCAGGCTGCCGAACAGCGCGGCAGCAAGCAGCAGGCCGATCGGACCCAGCGAACGCAAGGTCGCTCGGATGTAGATGGTCCAGCCCACCAGCAAGGCCAGACCCGCCAGGGCCTTGAGGGCATTGAAGGAACCGATTTCCCGCAGCGCCCAATGCGCATACGACCAGCCTTCGGGGTTATACGTGGCGCCGACCAGCAACGCCGCGAACAGATAACGCCAGGCAAAGTTCCCCCAGCCAAATGACCGACCCGCCATAACTAGATTCTCGAATTTGATCGCCGAAACGGTATCACACGCTCCGAGCCGGCACCCGCAGGGCGCTCCTGCGCACGCAGCTTCAAACGCCGCAGGCAGTCTTCGAATGTCCGCGAGATCACCGAGGAATTGCGAATCCGTTCGATTTGCGGCCAGGTCCGGCGCTCACCGGAGCGGATAAACCGCCGCATATCGTCCACATTCGGACTCGACAGCATGCGCATGACTTTCTTCGGGGTCTGGGTCGGGAAGATATTGATGTCCCCGGAAAAGCGCTGATTGGTCAGGGCCAGGACCTTTTCCGCAACCCGCCACCAGCCTTCAGGATCCATCCGATTGCGGGCGGTGTCGATGATGTGCTGGCTGTAGACGCGGTAGCTGCTGCGCGTCAGCTCCGAGACCAGCGAACCCAGACCGGCCGAATGCCGCTCCCGGTCATCCTTCATGAACGGCACCACATGCGGGTTGGTCTGACTGACGATGTAATGATTCACATTGTGCAGGCGCGCCAGCCGCAACATCGGCAGGTCGCTGCGCAGGGTTCCGTCCTGCCATTTCTTGCTGGGCATATAGCCCACCACATCGCCGTTGTAGTTCTTGGCCTGCAAGGTAACCGGCGGAAACACCCCCGGCACCGCGCAGGACGCCAGGGAGGCGCGATTGATCAGCGCATTGGGGGAGGTCAGATAATTCAGCAGGCGCCCCTGCTGATGCGGCTCGATCGGCGACACCGTGATCCCGACAATTCGGCCGGTGCGCTCGAACGCTTCCTCGAAAGTCATTTCGCCCATGTTCTCGGTCAGGCAGCGTTCCAGCTGCTGCTGATCCATCAAGGCCCGGTTGCGCAGGGCGTTGCGCATGCCGAATATCTGAAACGCATCCAGATAGAGCCCGCCGGGCTCGAAGGCCTCGGCCAGCTCGGCATCGGTACGAACACCCACCGCGCCGGCGATGATCGAGCCGGCACTGGAACCCGACAGCACGCGTGGCAATACCCCCTCGCTCCACAAGGCCTTGATCACCCCCAGATGAAACATGCCCAGGGTCGCCCCGCCGGACAGCAGCAGTGCCGAACGACCGAAACTGGAGCCGGTGCGCTTGAAGAACCGCATCTTTTCATCCGCCGGAAACTCGACGAAATCGTTATCGCACAGGTAGTTCAGTGCAATCGCCACCTCATGCAGATACTCTTCCAGCAGCAGCTTGGTGCCGACCCGGCAATAGGTGTACAGCTTGGAGTTGGCGATGTTTCCCAGATTGCCGTGCAGGCCTTCATGCAGTGCGAACACCAGTTCGCGCACGCGTTGTTCCTCGCGCAGATGGCGCAGCTCGTTCAGGCGCAGCCGGATCAGGCGATGATCATAATCGCGGGTCTCATCTTCGGCCCGCCAGTCGGCCTTGCCCTGGATCTCGTCCAGTTCCAGAGCGACCGTTCGCCAGGTGCGGTAATCCGGGGCATTTTCCAGCTCGCGGGCGAGCCTGCGGTCTTTACGCATAGTCAGAGGGCAATTTTGTTGCAATGCGCAAAACTAGCACGAAGCCCTGAAGCTGGAAAGCCGTTTTTAGCTTCCGGGCAGTTTCAAGCGCTGACCGGCCTGGACCCGATTGACGTCCTGCAAGCCGTTGATCGAAGCGATCGCCTGGATCGAAACCCCGTATTTTTTGGCGATGGTTTCCACTGTCTGCCCGGAGAGAATCGTGTGATACGCAACCCGGGGCGGCTGCCCACCCGGCACTTTGAGCCTGGCCCCGACCTGCAAACGCTGGGGATCATCGATCCCGTTGGTTTTTTGCAAGCTTCCAACCGAAACGCCGTAACGGCGTGAAATTCCCGCCAGGGTCTCGCCCGGCCGTACCGCATGCAGCAGCGGCTTGCTGCGCTGTCTGGTCCGGGTCGGGGGGATTTTCAGCACCTGACCGATGCGAATGAAATGCTTGCTGCTCAGACCATTGGCCTGCCGGATGCCACGAATCGAGGATTTGTACCGGCGCGCCAGGCCACTGAGGGTATCGCCACGGCGCACCCGATGCTGGCGGAAATAGACCTTCTGGGCGTGGAACAGCTGATCGGCCGACAGGCTGGCATAGGCGTGGCGGAATTTCGGCGCCTTGCCCTGGGGCAGGCGGATGCGTTTCCCGGGCGGCACGTACAGTTCGCCACGCTGCACCGCAGTCGAAAAACTGGGGTTCAGATCCGCGAAACGCTCCGCATCCTCGCCGCTCAGGTCGAGCAGCGTGTCGTAGCTCACATAATGCTCGGTGGTGACCTCCTCAAACTCGTCCGGCGCATCGCGCCGAATCGGGCCAAAATAGGCCAGCGCGTTCTGCTCCACATCCACCGCAGCCAGGAATTCGGCGTAGAAATTCTTGCCGGCAAAGCCCCAGCGCGGATGCTTGTAGCGCTCGATCATGTCGATCAGGCTGTTGCCGCCGATCTCCTCCAGCGCCCGGGCAATACCGTTGCGACCGAAATTGTACGCGGTGACCGCCAGCGGCCAGTCCTGCAGGCGCTCGAAATCGTCGCGCAGATGCTTGGCCGCCGCTTCGGTGGAAAACCACGGATCGCGCCGCTCATCACCGACTTCGTCGTAGTTCATGTACACCCGTGCGGTACCCGGCATGAATTGCCATACCCCTGCGGCGCCGGACTTGGAATACGCGGCGTTATTGAAGCTGGATTCCACCAGCGGCAGCCGGGTCAGCAGCACCGGCAGGCCGGCTTCGGCAAACACCCGCTCCATATACGGCAGGTAACGTCCCGAGCGCATCAGGGCGGCAATGGATTTCTCCCGCAGACCCCACTGGCCGCGCAAATGCTGCGCCGACAAACGGATATGCTCGGGGTCCAGGCGACCACGGGCAGCGAACTGGCGCTTGATCTGGGTCGCCAGCGGCGACAGATCGGCGGCGTCCAGATTATCCGCCAGATGCAGCAGTACCTCTTTCAGCCGCTCCTTTTCCTGTATCTCGACCCGGCGCTTGTGCAGACGCAGTTCATCCGGGTCCAGCAAGGGCACGACATCGGAAAAATCCAGCACGGCGTAGATCAGATTGGTATTGATCTTGTCGTGCAATATGGTCTGATGCTCGGAATAGTCCACGAACACACCGCGCCAGAATTCGACGATGGGTTCGAGTTCCGGAGGACGTGGAAACTCAGGCGAGGCGGCCTGCGCCGCCCCGGCTGGAGCACACAGCAGCAGGATCATCAGCCAGCGACGCGGCCAGCAGAAGCGAAAAAATTCACTTGGCGCTAAATTCATGGCGTTCAATTTAGCAAAAATCCTCTGACTTGCTCACTCTATACATGAAATTTTCGTAAAAACACAAGTCGCGCGTGCCGCTCAAACGCACGGAATGAGCACGCCAGGAAAGGGGCTGGTAGAGTCAGCAGTCCTGCAAGCTGGACCTCCCTGAATTGAGCATGGCTCGTTCATGGAGTACAGCGAGTACCGAAGGAGCATTGCCGATGTCTAACTTGGTTCGTGGTGTCTTACTCAGCCTCTTGATCTGCCTGCCTGCCTGGGCCGGCTCCCCGGTCTACACCGGCTTTTTCAGCGATACCGCGATCAAAGGCTATGATCCGGTCGCTTATTTCAGCCAGGGCGAGCCCCGCAAGGGCGACGCGGCCTTCAGCCACCGCTGGAATGATGCGGACTGGCATTTCGTCTCCGCAGCAAACCGTGATCTGTTTGCCGCAAGTCCGCAGCGCTATGCCCCGCAGTATGGCGGCTACTGCGCCTATGCGCTGGCCACGAGCAATTCGCTGGCGAAAATTGACCCGGACGCCTGGACCATCGTCGATGACAAGCTGTATCTGAACTACAGCCTGAAAATCCGCAGCAAGTGGCTGGAAAAACAGGCGGAATACATCGCGACCGCCGACAAGAACTGGCCGCAGCACCTGCCCTGATCGCGCCGCATCGGCCGCTCAGCCGCCCGGCAACACCGAGACGGGCGCGTGATAGGGCTGTCCCAGCGCCTCGGCAACAGCCTGACAGGTGATCTTCCCGGCAAAAACGTTCAATCCGGCCTGCAGATGCGGATCATCGCGCATGGCCTGAGCCAATCCCTTGCTGGCCAGGTCCAGGGCATACGGCAAAGTCGCATTATTGAGCGCGAAGGTGGACGTACGCGCCACCGCACCGGGCATATTGGCCACGCAATAATGCACCACAGCTTCCCGCAGATAGGTCGGGGCCGCGTGCGTCGTGGCATGAGAGGTTTCGAAACAGCCGCCCTGGTCGATCGCCACATCGACCAGCACTGAACCCGGGCGCATGGCCTGCACCATCGCCCGCGAAACGAGCTTGGGTGCGGCCGCCCCAGGCAACAGCACGGCGCCAATCACCAGATCGGCTTCCAGCACGTATTTTTCGATCGCGTCCGTGGTGGAGAAGATCGTGTTCAAGGTCGGGCCAAACTGGTTATCAAGCTCGTTCAAACGACGCAGGCTGCGATCCAGCACCGTCACCCGCGCCTCCATGCCCATCGCCATGCGCGCCGCATTGGTGCCGACCACGCCCCCGCCCAGAATCACCACATCGGCGGCCGCCACCCCGGCCACACCGCCCAGCAGCATGCCCCGTCCGCCCTGCTCCATTTCCAGGCAATGCGCGCCAGCCTGGATCGACATGCGCCCGGCCACTTCGCTCATGGGCGCCAGCAGGGGCAGGCCGCCCTGCCGGTCGGTCACGGTTTCATAGGCCACGGCGCTGCAGCCGCTGTCCAGCAAGCCCTGGGTCTGGGTCGGATCCGGCGCCAGATGCAGATAGGTGAACAGCAGCTGACCCTCGCGCAGCTGGGCGTACTCCTCGGGCTGTGGCTCCTTGACCTTGACGATCATCTCGGCCTGGGCGAAAACCTCGGCCGCCGTATCGACCAGCTTCGCCCCGGCTTTGAGGTAATCCTCATCGAGCAAACCGATCGCGGCACCCGCATCTTTTTGCAGCATGACCTGATGACCATGCTGGCAGAGTTCGCGCACGCTGGCGGGCGTCAGACCAACCCGGTACTCGTGCACCTTGATTTCCTTCGGGACGCCGATCAGCATGCTAATCTCTCCGCCAAAATAACTACTGTACAAGAGTGCATCATGGGTAACCGACTAAGCAAACTGACCACGCGAACCGGCGACAACGGCAAGACCGGCATCTCTGGCAACCGCCGTCTGGCCAAACATCATCCGCGAATCGCCGCGATCGGCGAGGTTGATGAGCTGAATTGCTGCGTCGGCGTTCTGCGCACCCATACCCTGCCCGAGGATATCAACGTGGTGCTGGAGCGAATTCAGCAGGAACTGTTCAGCCTGGGTGGCGAACTGGCCATGCCGGACGCCGAGTTGATCGCAAGCGAGCTGGTCGAGGCCCTGGAACACGACACCGAGACCTTCAATGCGAGTTTGCCGCCACTGAAAGAATTCATCCTCCCCGGCGGCAATCCGGCGGCTGCCGCCGCCCACGTCGCCCGGGCCGTGTGCCGGCGCGCCGAGCGAGCCATCTGGGCCGCCAACGCCAGTGAAGCCTTGCGGCCGGCGCTGCCGTGTTATCTGAATCGTCTGTCGGATCTGCTTTTCGTGTTCTGCCGGATTCTGGCACGCAGCAGCAATCAGGCCGAAGCGATGTGGAACAAACCGGCGGCTCCTGAGGCATGAGGCGCCAAAACCAGGCTCTCAGGCGACCCAGCCACCCAGGGTAAACAGCGCCAGCACCGCCAGCAGAATCAACAAGCTGCGCTCCAGTAGTTGCAGTGCCGCCTCCAGCCCCTCGGGTTCGGTTTCGGCCTCATCCGGATCGCGCGCCAGGGCTGCCAGCCCCACATGCGCCAGCAAGGGCCAGGGATCACGTATCCAGCTGCCCTGATACTCGGCCGACCAGCGCCGCCAACAGGCCAGGGCGTGATCGGTACTGCCGCCCAGGGCGTAGAAAATCGCCGCGACGCGTGCGCTGGGCCAGGCCATCGCGCCATGCAGCGATTCGGCCAGGCGCAGTGAATCTTGTGCGTTGCCGTCCTCACGCAAATGATAGGTCACGGCCGCCAGTACGCGGTAGGCCACGGCGCCGGCTGCGCCCAGGACGAAAAACCACAACAGCACGGCAAACCAGCGCTCATGGCCCTGCACGAAGCAGGCGGCCACCGGCGAACGGTCAACGATCTCGCCTTCGCGCCGATTAGGCCCCGCAATCAGATCCTGCAAAATGGACTCCTGAACCGCCGTATCCCCGCTTTTCTGTGCGTGGCGGTAGGCACTGACCTGTTCGGCCAGGTCACGCGGCCCCAGACAGGCCAGCAGCACCAGCAAGGCCAGAGGCAGACTCAGGATGACCCCGCCCGGCTGCTGTAGCAGACTGTATTCCAGACCGGCCACCAGGCACACCGGCGCCAGCAGGTAGGCCACCAGCGACCAGGAGCCCCGACCGACGCGCTCATCCACCCAATTCATCCAGCGCCCGGTAAGATCATGCGCACGCCAGGCTGGCGCGTAACTCAGCACCCGCTCAAGCACCAGGGCAAGCACAATGGCAATTAAAGTCATGACCCTGAGTTTACCCGTAAACAGGACGAGGCAAACATGTCGAACTTCGCATTGGATACCCGACTGGCCAGCGACTGCGCAGGCATCGGCAACTGGCCGCTGTGCCGCGTGCTGCTGATGAACGAAGCGCGTTACCCGTGGTTCATCCTGGTTCCGCGCCGCGCGGGCCTGCGTGAACTGTGTGAATTGACCGACCGGGAAATGTCCGCCTATCAGGCAGAAAGCCGGCAGTTGTCGCGTTATCTGCTGGACAGCTACCAGGCCGAAAAGCTCAATATTGCCGCTCTGGGCAACGTGGTGCCTCAGCTGCACATCCACCATATCGCCCGCTACAGCCACGACGAAGCCTGGCCCGCGCCGGTGTGGGGCCGTCATCCGACCAGACCCTACCCTGACCACACCCTGGATGAGCACATCGCCCGCGCGCGAAGGGGACTCAACGGATTGAGTGCATAAGCGGAGCAGCGCCTCCCGCCGCCAACGCAACCGTCGCCGCCGCCGCCGTAGGAGCGAGCGCACGCTCGCGAATCCGCGTTGAACCAAAACCCATGCCCGTTCGCGGCTAAAGCCGCTCCTACAAGGGGGGGGACGGACACACCACCCCGCCTGCGCCGCCGACGCGGCCACCGCCACATGTAGGAGCGAGCGCACGCTCGCGAATCCGCACCGAACCCCACGCCCGTTCGCGGCTGAAGCCGCTCCTACAAGGGGGGGGACGGACACACCACCCCGCCTGCGCCGCCGACGCGGCCACCGCCACATGTA
>JBFJVB010000033.1:0-25337 GCA_041624435.1 Oceanococcus sp.
GATGAACTCGGCGTAGTCCGCATTGCTCACCAGTCGCTCGGACACGGCGAAGTCATGCAGATAGACCGAATGAGCGGGGGTTTCATTGTCGTAGGCGAAACCGGGGCCGGTGTGACCCAGCGGGTAGACGCCCGCTTCGAACGGCTTCCAGCGCGCCTCGACCAGTGTTGACGGCGGCGCAGCCGGCGGCGCGACCTGATACGCGGGCAGCAGCGGGTTACAGGAAAACGCATGCTTGATGTCGGTGAGCAGCAATTCCTGATGCTGTTGTTCATGTTGCAGGCCGATTTCGCTGAGCCGGAGCACCGCATCGTCCGGTTCGCGCAGCAGGCTGAACATGGCCTGATCCACGTGCTCGCGATAGCGTTTGATTTCGGCCAGTCCCGGACGGGTCAGCAGGCCGCGCGCGGGGCGCGCATGGCGGTCACCCAGGCTGTTGTAGTAGGAATTGAACAGAAAGGCAAAAGCCGGATCGTAAGGCTCATAGTCCGGCACATGGCACTGCAACACCACGGTCTCAAAGAACCAGGTGGTGTGGGCCAGATGCCATTTGCTGGGACTGGCGTCCGCCATGCTCTGCACGCCGCAGTCCTCGGCGCTAAGCGGCCGGATCAGCTCCAGGCTGTGCTGACGGATCGCCTGATAGCGATCTAAAACGGTGATGGCGCGCTTCCCCTGTCGGCCTGGCCTCACTATAACAAACGCGGCCCGGCCTGGAGACTCACGCGGGCGCTGCCGCGTGAGTCCCGTCGCAGCGGGTGTTACCGCACCAGGACGAACAGAGCGCTCTGACCGCGATGGATGTGCAGCAGGATCTGGTCGCCCTCTTCGATGGCGTCGAGCGCGTCATCCAGGCCGGCCAGCGATTTGATCGGCTTGCGATTGACCGAGTCGATGATGTCGCCGGGACGCAGTCCGATCAGGCTGGCCGGACTGCCACGCTGCACATCTTCGATCAGCACGCCGCCACCGATCTCGTCGGCACGGGGATGATCCTGGGGCAGGTCGACCAGCTTGGCACCCTGGAATTGAGCATGGCGTGCGGCGGTGCGCCCCGGGGTCTTGCTCTCGCCAAGTTTGACTTTGGCCGATCTGGTTTTGCCTTCACGCAGGTAGCTGATCTGCACCTTGTCACCCTCACGATGCAGGCCGATGGCGTTGCGCAGGGCGTCAAAGTTACGGATTTCCTGCTTGTCGACATGGGTGATGATGTCGCCGGCCTTGAGCCCGGCCGAGGCGGCGGCCGAATCCTCCATGACGCGGGCCACCACAGCGCCACGCGCCACTTCCAGGCCAAAGGCCTTGGCCAGTTCCGGGGTCAGATCCTGGCCGATGACCCCGAGCATGCCGCGCTTGACACCGCCGTGTTCAACAATCTGGTCCATCACCGAGATGGCGAGTTTCAACGGGATCGCAAAGCCGATGCCGACACTGCCGCCGCTGGTGGAAATGATCGCGGTATTGATCCCGACCAGACGGCCGCGCAGATCGACCAGCGCCCCGCCGGAGTTGCCCCGGTTGATCGAGGCGTCGGTCTGGATGAAATTCTCGTAGCGATTACCCAGCCCGGAACGACCCAGGGCGCTGACAATGCCGGAGGTGACGGTCTGACGCAGTCCGAAAGGATTGCCGATGGCGACAACGAAATCCCCGACTTCCAGTTGTTCCGAATCGCCCAGCGGAATCGCGGTCAGCTTGTCGGCCTTGATGCGCAGGACCGCGATATCGCTGTCCGGATCGGAGCCGACCAGCTCGGCTTTCAGCTCGCGGTCATCGGCCAGGCGAATGCGGATTTCATCGGCGTCGGCGATGACATGGTGGTTGGTCAGCACCAGCCCCTTGGCGGCATTGACGATGACGCCGGAACCCAGGCCGCGGACTTCGCGTTCCGGCATCCGGTCACCGAAAAACTCCCGGAAGTTCGGGTCGTTGAAGAACGGATGCTTGACCGAGCCCTGGCCCTTGACCAGCACATTGACGACCGCCGGCGTGACCTGTTTGAGCATCGGCGCCAGACTGGGCACCTGGGCATCCATCGCGGCGTTGGGAATGGCGGCAATGGCGGCCGGGCTGAGCAAGGCCAGGACCAGAACTAGAGTTTTGCGCATCATAAGGGTACGGGTGGTGGGAGACATGCGTGTGACCAAGGGAATCCGTCGGGGTTCCCTGCGGCTTGCGAAGTGGAGCCGGCCGGGAAGGCTCAAGCGGGCACCTCGGGGTTGAGGCTGTAGCGACCGGTCAGCGTGGCCTGGGCCAGGACATGGCCGTCCAGAGCCTGGCGCAGAGCGGTCAGATCGAAGCCGGGCGGCAGGCCGAGGCTGCTCTTGTCCAGGGCGTAGACGGTGAAATGGTAGTGATGCACCAGGCTGTCGTTCCAGGGTGGGCAGGGGCCGTCATAGCCCAGATAGGTGCCGGCCATCTGCGCATCGCCGGCAAACCAGCCGGTGTAGTCGTTGACGCCCTGGACGCTGCCCCTGGGGCCGGCGGGCTGGCTCTTGCCGCCGGCGCTGATGCCGTCGCTGCAACTTCCGGCCGCCAGGCTGGTGATCTCGGCGGGAATATCGGCGATCAACCAGTGCACGAATTCGGTCCGGGGCAGATCGGCCGGTACGCTGCGCCCCTCCTGGTTCACAGCGTCGCCCTGGGTTGGCACATCGTCATCGATGCAGCACAGGACGAAGGAGCGGGTGTTGGCGGGCGCAGCGCTCCAGCTGAGCTGCGGATTGCGGTTGGTCGACAGCGCGACATGCGCCGCGGGGTCGGCTACGGCGAAGGCGAATTCGCCCGGAATGGCTGCGTTATGGCTGAAGTTCTGGCTGTGAATCTGCATTGCGGGCTCCAGAGTTATTCGCTTTGTAATCTGAGGATGTCATGCCGGCTGCTGTGCAGGGGCTTGCGAAAGGCCTGCACGGCGTGGGACAGCCGTTCGCTCAGCGGCTTGCGAGCCTTGTATTCCACGGTGTAGATGTCCCGGGTTTTCAGGCTCTGCAACAGATAATCATCGCTGGTCTTGATCTCGTCGATCAGCTTGAGGTCCAGGGCGCGGCGCCCATACCAATGTTCGCCCGTGGCCACTTGCGCCAGGTCGAGTTCGGGGCGGTTTTCCAGCAGGAATTCCTTGAACAGGCTGTGCGTGTCTTCGATTTCCTCACGGAATTTCTTGCGTGCCTTGGGGGTGTTTTCGCCAAACATGGTCAGCGTGCGCTTGTACTCTCCGGCCGTGACCATCTCGAAATCCACATCGTGTTTTTTCAGGACCCGATTGAAATTGGGGATCTGCGCGATGACCCCGATGGAACCGACGATGGCGAAGGGCGCAGCAATGATGTGCTCGGCGACGCCGGCCATCATGTAGCCACCGCTGGCCGCCACCCGGTCGATCGACACCACCAGCCGCACGTCCTTGTCGCGCAAGCGGCGCAACTGGGACGCGGCCAGGCCGTAGCTGTGGACCAGCCCGCCGCCGGATTCGATCTTGACCAGCACCTCGTCTTCGTCGCGGGCGATCTGCAAGATGGCGCTGATTTCCTCGCGCAGGTTGTCCACCGCGCTGGCGCGGATGTCCCCATCAAAATCCAGCACGAACAGCCGGGGGCGGGTGGTTTTCTTGCCGTGTTTGGCCGCCTTGGCTTCGGCTTTCTGGTCTTTCTTCTTCTTCTTGAACCGTGCCTTGGCCTCATCCGGGCTGAGCAATTCCTGATTCAGGATGTCCGCCATGGTTTCGTAACGGCGATTGATGTTTTTCACTTCCAGTTGTTCGGCCATCTGCTCCCGGGCATGGCGTACCAGATTGGCAATCGCGCTGACGACGAAAATGAAAGCGGCCACCAGGGTGATGGACTTGGCCAGGAACAGGCCGTATTGGAGCAGGTATTCAGTCATTAAGGAGATTCTGTGGTGGGGGTCAGGCGGGGCCGAATGAGATTGGCCAGGGCTTCGATATGCGCGGGATCGTCGTTCAGGGCCGGAATGTAGTTGAGTTTCTCGCCACCGGCCTGGCAGAAGGATTCCGCTACTTGAATGCGGATTTCCTCGAGCGTTTCAAGGCAATCCGCAGGAAAGCCGGGACAGATGATATCCACATCGCGCAGACCGTGCTCGGCCCACTCCTTCAGCATCGGCTCGGTGTAGGGCTGTAACCAGACCTGTTTGCCAAAGCGGCTCTGATAGGCCACGGCCCATTGAGTGTCTTGCAAATCCAGGGCCGTAGCCAGCAGCCGGGCGGTGGTTTTGCAGTGCTGCTGGTAGGGATCGCCCTGATCCACGTTACGCTGCGGCAGGCCGTGAAAGCTCATCAGCAGACGTTCGCCGCGGCCGTTGGCCTGCCAGTGCTTTTCGACCGACGCGGCCAGCGCCGCGATATAGGCCGGCTCGGCATGGTATTGCGCGATCCATTGCAGCGAGGGCATCTGCCGGCGTTGCTGATAGATCTGGGCGATGCCGTCGAAAACCGTGGAACTGGTCGTGGCGGAAAACTGCGGATACAGGGGCAGGATCAGTATGTCTTCGCAGCCTTGTTCTTCCAGCTGCGCCAGTCCGCTGCGCAGCGACGGCTGGCCATAACGAAACGCCGCCACCACCGGCCGATCCAGTGCCTGTTGCAGGGCGTGCGCCTGACGCTGGGTGTAGACCGCCAGCGGCGAGCCTTCCGGCATCCAGATGCTGGCGTAGTTGTGCGCCACCCGTTTGCAGCGCAGCGGCAGGATCACCCCATACAGCAGCGGCAGCCAGAGCAGGCGTGGCAGTTCGACCACCCGGCGGTCGGCGAGAAATTCCGCCAGATAGCGCCGTACGGCGGCCGCGGTTGGCGCCTGGGGCGTGCCCAGATTGACCAGCAGGACGCCCTGTCTGGTGGAAGTGCTCATACTTCGGTGATCTCACCGCTGCGCAGGCGCCGGAAGTAATCCTTGTAGGCCCCCATGGCCTTGTTGCCGAGCAGGACCATGATCGGCAGATTGATCGCCAGCATGAAGCCCAGGGCGACGGTGGAGATGGTGTCGATCTCGGCGGCGGTGCGCACGAAGCCCAGGCAGGACACCACGATGAGTGCGCACCAGATGATGCGGTAGGGCACGATGTACTTCTCCCCGGACAGATAGACCATGCCCTGCTCGCCGTAGTAACTCCAGGTGATCATGGTCGACAGGGCGAAGAACCAGATCGCAATGGTGACCATCCAGCGACCCAGGCCGTCGTAGCCGGTGTCGAAGGCGCGCGCGGTCAGGGTGGAGGCGGGCAGGTTTTCAAACACCCCCGGACCGATCAGGGTGGCCCGGTCAACGTTTGGCAGGGCCCGCCAGTTCACCACGTGGCGACCCGCCGCCTGACCGACGGTGCCGTAGATGCGCTTTCTCTGGCTGAGCTGGTCGGTGGTGGTGTCCGCCACCACGAATACCGTGTCACCGGCGCGCCAGGGGCCTGCGGGCAGGCTCTGCGTGGCCGGGGCCCAGCCCCTGGGGCTGAGCTCCAGGTTCGGCGTTTCGGCCCATTGTGCGGCCGGTCCGCGTTGCCAGACCCCGCTGGACAGAATCACCAGCGCGGTCAGGGTGCAGACCACCAGGGTGTCGATGAACGGTTCCAGGCCGGCGACCACCCCTTCGGTCACCGGTTCCTTGGTTTTGACCGCCGAGTGAGCGATCGGGGCACTGCCCAGCCCTGCCTCGGACGAAAACAGGGCGCGTTTCATGCCAAAAATGAAGGCGGTGCCGAAGCTGGCGCCGACAAATGCACCGGTGGCCTCGGCGGGATTGAAGGCCGAGACGAAGATCAAACGGAAGATCTCCGGCAGCATCTCGGCGTTTTGCACGATGACGAACAGGCCGCAGACAATGTAGATGCCGCACATCAGCGGCACCGCGGTGCCGGCGAAACGGCCGATGCGTTTGATCCCGCCGAGGATCACCATGGCCACCAGGGCGGCCATGATCAGGCCGGACACCCAGGTCGGAATGCCGAAGTAGCTGCGCGTGGTGTCGGCGACGCTCCAGGCCTGGAACATGTTGCCGCCGGTCAGGGCGAACAGAATCAGTGGAATGCAGAACATCGCGCCGATCCAGTAGCCGAGTTTGCCGATGCCGGGGAAGGCCGCGGGCAGACCGCGCATCGCCACCCACATCGTGCCGCCGTGGGGATTGTCCGGGTTCTCGGTATTGCGGTACAGCATGGACAGGGTGACCTCGACGGTCTTGATCGCCATGCCGGCCAGGCCGACCATCCACATCCAGAACACCGCGCCGGGGCCACCGAGTTCCACCGCGATGGCGACACCGGCGATATTGCCCAGACCGACCGTGGCCGAGAGTGCCGCGGACAGGGCCTGGAAATGCGAAATCGCGCCGGGGCCCTTGTTGCTGTTCCATTTGCCGCTGATCAGGCCGACTCCGTGGGTCAGCGCCCGGTACTGGCAAAATCCGCTCCAGAACGTGAACAGCACGCCAACGCCCAGCAGAAACAGCAGCACCGGCACCGACAGCATGACGCCGTTTATCGCATTCAGCACATTGAGAAAACCGTCCACATCATTCCCCGTATTTGATCAATCAGGCCGCCGCTGGCGGCATACTTCCCATCATCCAAAAGCCGCTTGCGGAGCGGCGCGGTGAGGGTTCTTTAAACAAAGGCTTGCAGCAGAATCCAGCCGATGCCCAGTGGCGCGACGTAGCGCAGCACCAGCAGCCAGAGCGGCCCCAGGGCGAACCGCGGCTCGCCCTCATTGCTCAGCGCGCTGAGCGCCTGTGGTCCCCATTTCCAGCCGACGAACAAGGCCGTCAGCAAGCCGCCCAGCGGCAGCATGACGGATGAGGCGGTGAAATCCAGGAAATCGAAAATGCTCATGCTGGTGCCCGGAACCTGGAAGCCGCTCCAGATGCCCAGCGACAGGGAGGCCGGAACCCCGAGCACGAAGCTGATCAGCGCGGCGATCAGGGTCACCCGGCGGCGATTGGCGCGGCGTTCATCGACAAAATAACAGACCACGGTTTCCAGCAGAGAGATCGCCGAGGTCAGGGCGGCCACCGCCAACAGGGCGAAAAACAGCACGCCGAAGAACTGGCCGCCGGGCATCGCGGCGAACACCGCGGGCAAGGTGACGAAGGTGAGGCCGGGCCCGGCTTGGGGGTCGAAACCGAAAGCGAAGACGGCCGGTAGGACCATCAGGCCGGCCAGAATGGCCACGCTCGTGTCCAGGACGACGACGGTGGCAGCGGCACTGGGCAACTTGCTGTCCCTGGGCAGATAGGAGCCGTAGGTCAGCAGGGCGCCCATGCCCAGAGACAGTGAGAAAAAGGCCTGGCCAATGGCCGAGCTCAAAGTGTCGCCGGTGACCTTGCTCCAGTCCGGCAGCAGGAAAAAGCGCAAGCCCTCGCCGGCGCCGTCCAGGGTGACCGAGCGCAGCACCAGAATCAGCAGCAGAATGAACAGGGCGGGCATCAGCAGCCGCGCGGCCCGTTCGATGCCCTGACCGATGCCGCCGATGACCACCCCGGCCGTCAGGATCATGAACAGACCCGCATAGGCAATGGGCCGATACGGATCGCTGATGAATTCGCCGAACTTCGCGCTGAGGTGTTGCGGGTCGCCGTTGCTGAGATCGCCGCTGATCATGGCCAGCAGATAGGCCAGGGTCCAGCCGGCGACCACGATGTAGAAGGACAGGATGGTGAATCCGGCCACGATGCCCATGGCGCCGACCGGACTCCACCAGCGTCCGCCGAGCTCGCGGAACGCACCGATCGGGTTTTTCTGGGTCGTGCGCCCGATCAGCAGTTCCGCCATGACCAGACTCAGACCGAACACCAGCACGAAAATCACGTACAGGATCAAAAAGGCGCCGCCACCGTTGGAGCCGGTCTCATAGGGAAATTTCCAGATATTCCCCAGACCGACCGCCGAACCTGCCGTCGCCATGATGAAACCGAAACGGCTCCCCCAGTTCTCCCTTGCTGCCATGCGCATCGTCCGCGTGTCGGTGAAGCGGGCAAGGATAGCGAAAAGCCTGCATCGCCACAGCTTAATGACACGATTTTCACATTCGTGCAGGCATAACAGGCTCACGTTTTGAGCCGGCGGGATCGCAAACTGGGCTCAAATCAATCCAGGAGAGTAACAATGCAGCCGCAAGCAGCTGTGGGTGGGGTGGTTTTACGTCGCTTGGCAGGGGTTTTTGCCTTGCTGTTCTTCATGTCCGGTGGCGAAGGTCCGGCCAGCGTCCAGGCGACATTTCTGGTGTTGATGGCCGTGTGCCTGGCCCTGGCCGAGGCCTTGCCCTTCTTGCGGGCAAGCTGGCAGAGCTATCTGCTCAAGCATCCGTCGCTGGACCGAGAACTGAATCTGTTCGCCAGTCGCTGGAATGCCGGAATCTGAGGACAAAAAAACGGGCCAGCGAGTGGCCCGTTGCATTCCCCTGTGGATCTTGCTTGTTATCTAGTTGTGGCGTCGCCGACGCAGGCCGGCCAGTAGAACCAGGCTGACGGCGATGCCGCCCAGTGCGCCGCCGGCGCTGTTGCTCAGGCTGCGGGCCGGTGCGCTGTCGCCATAGGCGGCGGCTTTGGCCACGGCCATACGGGCATTGATCATGCCCCAGCCGGACGCGACGTCATAGCCCGGGAGCAGTTCCGGGTCGCCATCCAGGACCATGTCATCGGCGGTCTCGATCATGACCTGCCTGACCTGGGCGGGACTCAGCTGTGGATTGGCTTGCAGGATCAGTGCCGCAACGCCGCTGACATGCGGCGCCGACATGGAGGTGCCGGACAAGCGGGTGTAGGCCACCCGGTTTTGCAGTTCATCCTGCGGGCTGTCGCCGAAATACTCACCTTCCAGGGTCTGGCCCAGGGGTTCCAGGACCGAGGGCGAACTGGCCGAGATGATCTGATCGCCGGGCGCGGTGATATCAACACTGGGGCCGCGCGAGGAAAAATCATTCAGCCCGCCTGCCGAGCAGGAGCCGCGGTCGGCCTTGCAGGCGGACGCCACCGAGATCACTTCGTCCATGCCATTGGGGATGGGGCGAACCGTGTCCGGTTCCGGGCCGTCGTTGCCGGCGGAAAATACCATCACGATACCGGCGTCCACTGCCGCTCGCACGACTTCGGCCACCGGATCGAAATCCGTCGGGCCGAGCAGGCCCTGCGCCTCGTTGGCCAGGAGGCCCCAGGAATTGTTCACCACGCCGACATTGCCCAGGTCTTCACGGTGCCGGATCAGGTAGTCGATCGCGGCGACCGCGTTGGCTTCAAAGCCGATATCCTCGACCACCCCATTGCCGGGGCTGGCGATTCTCACGGAAACGAAGTTCACTTCGGGCGCCACGCCGCCGATGGCCAGGCCGCTGGCCGCAAACCCATCGCCGCCGATGATGCCGGCCACGTGGGTGCCATGACCGACTTCATCCTCCAGCGCGCTGGCGCCACTGGCCTGGGCATAGCCATCCCAGGCTTCGACCGGCAGCACACCCAGCATACGGTTGGCCAGCGACAGCTCGAAGTTCAGGCCGGTGACAACGCGGCTGGAGCCGGGCACGCCGAAATCCGGATGCAGGGCGAATATGCCGGTATCGATCACCGCGACGGTCACACCCTTGCCGGTGACGCCGGGGCGCTCCAGAGTGGCGCCGGAGCTGTCCTTGAGAGATTCAGGCGCTTGCAGCTGGTCGGCCTGGATCTGCGGGCGGGATGAGTAGGTATGCAGTTGCAGCTGGCGCTGGAGGGTTACGGCCCGGACGCGTGGGTCCTGGGCGTAGCTTTCCAGCAGTTCGCGCGGTGCGGCGACCGCCACCGCGTTGATGGTCGGGATGACCCGGCCTGCCGTGACGCCCTTGGCGTTCAGTTCACTGACCAGGGCGCTGGACACGGGCGCCTTGAAGGCGATGAAGGCCTGTTCCAGCGCAAAGCTGGTCGAATGCAGGCACAGGCCGACGATGGCCGCGGCCAGGGTGGGTAAGGGGGACTTCATGAACTCTCCAGAGTGCTGGGCTAGGCTGCGCCCTCTAGCTGGGGCGATGCTGCTAGCACGGATAGCTCGCCAAAAGCGTTCCCTCGGTGATCACGCTGGCGCTGAGGAACCCATAAAAAAAGGCCGCCAGGCGGCTGCCTGGCGGCCCGAATGCAGCGGGTCGCGGTGGTGGGTTTGGCTTAGCCCTCCAGCACCATCGCCACGCCCATGCCGCCGGCGGTGCAGATGGAAATCAGGCCACGGCCACCTTTGTTCTCTTCCAGAATCTTGGCCAGGGTGGCGACGATGCGCGCACCGGTGGCACCAAAGGGATGGCCGACCGCCAGAGAACTGCCTTTGACGTTCAGTTTGCTGCGATCAATCGGCCCCAGCGCCTTGTCCTTGCCCAGGTACTCCTTGCAGAAGCGCGGGTCTTCCCAGGCTTTCAAGGTGCACAGCACCTGCGCCGCGAACGCTTCATGGATTTCGAAGAAATCGATATCGGCAAAGCTCAGACCCAGGCGGTCCAGCATCCTGGGCACAGCTTGCGCCGGCGCCATCAGCAGGCCTTCGGCGCCACGAACGAAGTCATCCCGGCTTTCATTGCCCTTGACGAAGTCCACCGCCGCGGTTTCCCCGGTGACGAAATAGGCCTGTACCGGCAGCTTGTTCTTCTTGGCATAGTCCTCGGAGCAGAGGAACACCGCCGCCGCGCCATCGGTCAACGGGGTGGAGTTGGCTGCCGTCAAGGTGGCCGCATCGCTCTTGCTGAAGCAGGGTTTCAGCGAGGACAACTTTTCCAGCGTGCTGTCGGGGCGCATATTGTTGTCGCGCTGCACCCCATTGCAGGCGAAGACCAGATCATCAAAGAAGCCGGACTCGTAGGCGGCCGCGGCTTTCATATGGCTTTCATAGGCCAGTTGATCCTGGGCCTCGCGCGGAATTGACCAGGCCTGGGCCATGTCTTCGCAGCTTTGCCCCATCGATTTGCCGGTGCGTGCTTCGGCGTTCTGGGGGATGTTCGGCACCACATGGGAAGGCCGGATCTTGGCCAGGGCCTTGGCGCGCTGGGCGCCGGTCTTGGCTCGATTCACTTCCATGAAGATCTTGCGCAGGCCTTCATTCACGCCGACTGGCGCATCGGAGGTCGTGTCGGTGCCGGCGGCGATGCCGCACTCGATCTGACCCATCGCGATCTTGTTGGCGACCAGCATCACCGTTTCCAGGCTGGTGCCACAGTACTGGCCGACATCATAGGCCGGCGTGTTGTTGGCCAGCTTGGATTCCAGCACCGCCTCGCGGGTCATGGTGTCCTGCGGGTTCAATTTCAGTACCGTGCCGGCGGCGACCTCGCCAACGGTCTTGCCGGCCAGATTGTATTTGTCCGCCAGGGCATCGAGCGAGGCGGTCAGCATCTGGTGGTTGGACAGTTTGGCGTAGGCCGTATTGGAACGGCAAAACGGAATGCGGGCGCCGCCGACAATGGCGACTTTACGTATGGATGTCATCGAGCGTTACTCCGGTGAAGGGCTGCGTTGCAGTGCACAAATGTGCGCAAACACTACGGGAATTGGGCGCTGCTCGCAAGCCAAACATACGCTGGCGTAGGGTGGCTGACTCAGGCCGAATGGCTGGACCGGATCCGGGCAGGAACCACGCTTTGCTCAAGCTTGCGCCAAATTGCAAAAAAAATTGATCTGCCCCTTGAAAGCCCCCCAGTCAGCCCCATTTTGGCACTCTCTTGGGGGGAGTGCTAAAAACCCCGCGTACACGGAAATACAAGCTAAGTGTTTGTATTTATTGATTATCTGTTCTTCGTTAGGAGATCTAAAAATGAGTTTGCGTCCTTTGCACGATCGCGTGATCGTCAAGCGCTTGGAAGAAGAAACCACTTCCCCGGGCGGTATTGTTATACCCGACACCGCTGCCGAAAAGCCCTCCCGCGGTGAAATCATCGCCGCCGGTAATGGCAAGGTTCAGGACAACGGTGAAGTGCGTCCCCTGGACGTCAAAGTCGGTGACATCATTCTGTTCGGAAAATATTCCGGCACGGAAGTGAAGATGGATGGTGTGGAACTGCTGGTGATGCGCGAAGACGACATCATGGCCGTGGTCGAATAAGACTTTCCCACGCTGCTACTTGATTTAAGAATTCACTTGTAAAATTTAGGAAACGAAAATGGCTGCTAAAGAAGTCAAATTCTCCGATTCCGCTCGCCACAAGATGTTGGCGGGTGTGAACGTTCTGGCCAATGCGGTCAAAGTGACGCTGGGACCGAAAGGCCGCAATGTCGTCATCGACAAGTCCTTTGGCGCACCGACCGTCACCAAGGACGGGGTCTCCGTGGCCAAGGAAATCGAACTGGAAGACAAGTTCGAAAACATGGGCGCCCAGCTGGTCAAGGAAGTCGCTTCCAAGACCTCCGACATCGCTGGCGACGGCACCACGACCGCCACCGTGCTGGCCCAGGCCATTCTGCGCGAAGGCATGAAATCGGTTGCCGCGGGCATGAACCCGATGGACCTGAAGCGTGGTATCGACAAGGGTGTTGTGGCGGCTGTTGCTGAACTGCACAAGCTGTCCAAGCCTTGCGACGACAGCAAGTCGATCGCCCAGGTCGGCACCATCTCCGCCAACTCGGATTCCGTGATCGGTGACAAGATTGCCGAAGCCATGGACAAGGTCGGCAAAGAAGGCGTCATCACCGTTGAAGAAGGCTCCGGTCTGGAAGACGAGCTGGACGTGGTTGAAGGCATGCAGTTCGACCGTGGCTACCTGTCCCCGTACTTCGTGACGGATCAGCAGGCCATGCAGGTCGAGCTGGAAAACCCGATGATCTTGTTGCACGACAAGAAAATCTCCAACATCCGCGACATGCTGCCGCTGCTGGAAGGCGCCGCCAAATCCAGCCGTCCGCTGCTGATCATTGCCGAAGACGTCGAGGGCGAAGCCCTGGCGACCCTGGTCGTGAACAACATGCGTGGCATCGTCAAAGTGTGTGCGGTCAAGGCCCCGGGCTTTGGCGATCGGCGCAAAGCCATGCTGGAAGACATCGCGATGCTGACCGGCGGTACGGTCATTTCCGAAGAAATGGGCATGCAGCTGGAAAAGGCCACCCTGGAGCAACTGGGTTCCGCCAAGAAGATCCAGATCACCAAGGAAAACACCACCATCGTTGATGGTGCCGGTTCTTCCGAGGCGATTCAGGGCCGTATCTCCAGCATTCGTGCGCAGATCGAAGAAGCCTCATCCGATTACGACCGTGAAAAACTGCAGGAACGTGTGGCCAAGCTGGCCGGCGGTGTTGCCGTGATCAAGGTTGGCGCCGCGACCGAAGTCGAAATGAAAGAGAAGAAAGCCCGGGTGGAAGATGCGCTGCATGCCACGCGTGCCGCGGTCGAAGAAGGCGTGGTTCCTGGCGGTGGTACCGCTTTGATCCGGGTTCTGGCTTCGTTGGCCAGTCTGAAAGGCG
This sequence comes from Oceanococcus sp., assembly GCA_041624435.1. GTDB lineage: Bacteria > Pseudomonadota > Gammaproteobacteria > Nevskiales > Oceanococcaceae > Oceanococcus. Next base: position 13,404 of record JBFJVB010000033.1, read on the forward strand.
ATAACGCCGATCAGGATGCGGGTATTGCGATTCTGCGTCGCGCAGTTGAAGAGCCTTTGCGGCAGATTGTCATCAACTCCGGTGCCGAAGCCTCGGTGGTGGTGAACAATATCGCCAATCACCAGGACAGCAAGAACTACGGTTACAACGCTGCCACTGGCGAATTCGGCGACATGATCGCAATGGGCATCCTGGATCCGACCAAGGTGACCCGTTCGGCTCTGCAGAACGCGGCGTCCATCGCCGGTCTGATGATCACCACCGAAGCCATGGTGGCGGATGCGCCCAAGGACGAAGCGCCGGCGATGCCGGGCGGCGGCGACATGGGCGGCATGGCCGGTATGGGCGGCATGGGCGGCATGATGTAATGCCCCTGGGCAGCCGCTTCGCCGGTTAGCCCGCCGCGCAGTCCTGCGCAAGACTTGAAAAGCCCCGCCTCTCGGCGGGGCTTTTTTATGTCCGACAAACAGCCTTTGGTGTCGCCGTGGAACGCTGGCCCGGTCTCAGGCGTGTTGACTCAATGAACCAATTCATGGGTAATCTTCGCCGATGAAAACAGCACACCTGAGTGTCTTGAGTGCCGCACTGGCACTGGCCGCCTGTCAGTCCGACACGCCGGGCTTTGACCCTGCGCAGCGGGCGGGTCTGGACGCCGATTACGACTGCGGTGCGCTGCCGGACACAAACCCCTGGCTGGCGCGTTTCCCGATCAATTTTTCCCATCGCGGCGGCGCCCTGGAATTTCCGGAAAACACCTTGTATGCGTACAAGCGCTCGGTGGAGATCGGCGCGGATGTGCTGGAAATGGACGTATACGAAACCGCCGACGGCGAACTGGTGGTGCTCCACGATGCCACGCTGGAGCGTACGACAGACGGGGAGGGCGATGTGTCCTCGTTCACCGTGGCACAACTCAAGGCTCTGGATGCAGCCCACTGGTTTGTGCCGGGAATCGGCACAACGCGGGATGCGCAGGAACAGGATTACCTCTGGCGGGGCATTGCCCAGGGCCAGCGCGCCGCTCCGGCTGGCTTCGATGCGAATGATTTCACCATTCCCACGCTGGCTGAAACCCTGGACGCCTTCGCCGATGTGATGATCAACATCGAGCTGAAGCCGGACCCGGGCTCGACCGGAAGCTATGAGGCCAAGGTGGCCGAATTGCTGATTGAACGGCAGCGGGCGGATGACGTAATCGTCGCCTCTTTCATTGATCTGCCATCGAGCCTGTTCAAGGCGGCAGCACCTTGCGTCAGCACCTCCTATCCGACCGCGCAGGCGGCCGTGGCCGTGCTCGGCAGTCAGGGACCGTTGCCGGTATTGGCCAATCCCCTGCACCATGCTTTTCAGGTGCCGGTTGAACTCGGCCTGCCGGTCGTGACCCAGGACTTCGTTGACGATGCACACGCCAGCGGGACTGCGGTCCATGTCTGGACCATCAATCAATGCGAGGAGATGGTCGAATTGCTGGCATTGGGGGTGGACGCGATCATGACGGACCGGCCCCAGCTGCTCGAACAGGTACTGGCGCAACCGGCCCAGGCCCGGGATTGCGCCGCGCTGGTCGATTTTGTGCCGGAGTACTAGCCGGGCACAAAAAAAGCGGGCTCAGGGCCCGCTTTTGCTGTCGCCGGTGATTTACTCCACCAGGATGGAATCGGCGTTCTTGCTCAGGATTTTTTCACCGATTCCCTTGACCTCGACCAGGTCGGCAGCGGCCAGGAAACGGCCGTTGCTGCTGCGGTAGGCCACGATCCGCTGGGCGATGGTCGGGCCGACGCCGTCGAGCTGGCTGTCCAGTTCAGCGGCGCTGGCGGTGTTGATATTCACCGGACCGGCGAAGACCTGGCCGGCGAAGGTGGCGGTGAGGATCAGGGCGAAGATTGTGCTGGGTTTCATGGATGACTCCTTGGGGTTTGAAGATTCGGGCGACTTGCCCTTGCCTATCAATACGCAGCCCCCAGCGGATTCCGGACAGGCAGGGGGCCAAAGTGGCGGGCTGCGCGGCACCGGTCCCACGGGATGATCACGGCATACTGGTTGATTGAAGCGTTGAAACCCGGGAAAATTTTTGAGCTGTGCCGGTGCGGGCTGTTGCTGAGGTATTATTTGGCAAAGCGAGCATAACAAGACAGTCTGAAGCTGAATCATGGGGAGTCGATTACGGTGCTAGAGCGGGCCGGCGCAAATTGCCGACTGGGGTTGAGCCATGGGTCGGGCGACGTATCTCGACCGGGAGCAGCGTGAAGCGTTTGCGCGGAGCGGCGACGCGGGCGCAGAGCCCGGTAGTGGCCTTTCCTCAGTCTTTTCCGTTTGCCGCGCCTGCCGACCAGCATGAACGCCGCCGCCGGCTGATCTGGCAAGGGCCGGAAGCCTTGGTCGTAGACGGAATCCGGCGCGATCAGGTCATCAGTCTGGCCGCGGTTTTTTTCGCCGTGTGCGGCTTTGCCGTGGCCTTGGTGTTCTTGCGCTCCGCGCTGGTGCATCCATCCCTGGCGCTGCTGGTGGCGGTCCTGAGCATCGAACTGCTGCTGGTGCCGCGCGTGGTTCGCAACGAGCGCTGGGTGGATTTTGGTGGCGCCCTGGTGGTGACCTCGCTGATCGGTTTCGTGGCCGTCGCTGCCTTCCTGGCCGGAGGTCTGAATCAGCCGATCATGGGTCTGGCCGCGGCGGTTCCGGTGCTGGCCACGGTGCTGCTGTCTCCTCGCGCCGGCCTGCTGGTGACCTTTTTTCTCTGCGCGCTGCTGTCCTGGTTTCTCGCCTTGCATCTCAACGGTTACACCCCGGCGCTGGCGGCGGGGGGGTTCGGCGAGGATCAGACCATCCTGCGTGGTTGCGTGCTGATGCTGGGTACCGTGCTCGCGGCTGCCGCGATCTGGACCTATGAAACCCAGACCCAGGGTCTGCTGAAGCGCTATCGCTTGCAGTACCAGCACGACGTCGTGACCGGACAGTTGAATCGCTGGCAGTTCGAGATCGGGCTGCGGGAGCAACTGGGCCGTAGCCCGCCGGCGGGAAAGTTTTGCCGCGATGCTGCTGATCGATATCGATGATTTTCGCGCCATCAACGCCGAATTCGGCCCTTCGGTGGGTGACGAGTTGTTGCGCCGCATCGGTGCGGCGGTCCAGGCCAGCGTCATTGGCCCCCACAGCCTGGTAAGCCGCATGGAGGGCGATTGCTTCGCCCTGTTTTGCTGGTGCGCTTCGAGAAACACCGTGCGGACCCTGTATGACCGGATCCAGCTGCTGGTCACCGGTAGCGTCGAGGATCTACCCCGCCGGGCCGGGCGGCCGCTCAGCGTCAGTATCGGTATCGGCATGCTGGGAGAGCAGGAATGCGCCGACTCCGACGCGGCAGAGCGTATCTACGACCAGGCCGCCCAAGCCCTGGCCAGGGCGCAGTCCCTGGGTGGAAACAAAGTCAAATTTCATGTGGCCGCAGTTTGAGCAAATGAGAAAATCAAGCCCGGACCTTGTCAGTTTCACCGATCCCTTTTGTCAACTGCCCAACCGGACCGCCTTGCGACTGGCCGTGCAGCAAGCCCTGGCCGATCGCTCCGCGAGCGCGACGACCGAGTCGGTCATCGTGGTTTTCGGTCTGGACAGCCTGATTGCGGTCAATGCACGTTACGGGATCGCGACCGGTGATGCGTATCTGTTTGCCTGGGCCCAGCGCTTTCGGCGTCTGATCGGCGCTAAAGGCAGCTGTTTCTATGTGTTTGGCTCCCAGTTTGCGGTGCTGCTCAGTCGGCGCCCGGAGGCGCTCGCGGAGGAGGCGCTGCAGCCGGAGCTGGAGTCCTGGCTGGCGGAGCTGGAGCGGCCGTTCGAACTGGCGGAAAAACGCCTGGAAGTCGCGCTGAGTGTCGGGGTGGTGCGGGCGCCGCAGGACGGTCGCGATTTTGATGAACTGCTGGCCAATGCCTACGCCGCGCGCGAAGAGGCGCGTGGTCTGGGCAATTCAAACATCGTGTTCTTTTCCTCGACCGGCCGGCCGGTGCGGGTCAGTCAGCTCGATATGGTGAGCGAACTGAATGCCGCGATTGAAGACGGCGCCTTCGAACTGCATTACCAGCCCACGATCAATGTGCAGTCCGGGCAGATTGTCGGTCTGGAGGCCTTGATTCGCTGGCGTCATCCGCAGCGCGGCATGGTGGCCCCGCTCGAGTTCATCCCCGTGGCCGAGGAAACCGGCCTGATCCATCAAATCGGGCGCTGGACCGTGCGCCAGTTGCTGGTGGATCTGGAGCACTGGCGGCAGGTGCATGGCGACGCGGCGGTGATCAGTTTCAACGTCTCCCCCCGCGAGCTGTCTGAACATGGCTTTGTCGAGGGCATCGATGAGATTTTCACCGCCCACGGCGGGACCTTGCCCGAAATCGAAATCGAAATGACCGAAAACATCATGGTGCAGTATCCGGAACGCAGCGCCAGGGTTCTGCGGCGCCTGCAAGGGCGGGGCATGCGTATCGCCATCGATGATTTCGGTTCGGGTTACGCGTCGCTGCTGTATCTGCAACGGTTTCCGGTCGACAAGATCAAGATCGACCGGTACTACATCAACGGGCTGATCGGCAAGGGTCGCGAACGTGCCGTGGTCTCGGCCGCGATCCAGTTGGCCCGGGATCTGCGCGCCGAAGTCGTCGCGGAAGGGGTGGAGACCCAGGAGCAGGCGACCGAACTCGAACGCATGGACTGTGTGCTGATGCAGGGGTACTTCTTCTGTCGGCCGATGCCGATCAAGCAACTCATGGACTGGGCGACTGCGTATCCAGGGTTGTCCATGGTCTCTTGAAGCGCAGCGTAGACTGTGGCATCCGGGGCACCAGGCCGCGCGGCAGGAGACAAAGCCGATGCAACCCAAACATTGTCTGATTACCGGCGGTTCCAGCGGTATTGGTCTGGCCTGTGCGCGCCTCTATGCGGCTCGCGGCTATCGACTCAGTTTGATCGCGCGCCGTCCCGAGCCCTTGCAGGTGGCCTGTGCCGAGTTGGCGGCGCTGAGCGAGGGGGCCGGGCCGCGCGTGCGCGGTTTCGCGGCTGACGTAGCCGATCGCGCCCAGCTCGAAACGGCACTGCAGGAGGCGCTGACCGCCTTCGGACCTCCGGATGTGGTCCTGACCTCCGCGGGCATGGTGCAGCCCGGTCATTTCGCCGATCTGAGCGTGGAGGTTCATGAACAGGCGATGGCGGTGAATTATCTGGGCACGGTCTATGCGGTCAAAGCCGTGCTCCCGCATATGCAGGGGCGCGGCGGGCAGATCGCCATGATCTCTTCAGGCGCCGGCCTGATCGGCCTGTTCGGTTATACCGCCTACAGTCCCAGCAAGTTCGCCCTGCGAGGCTTTGCCGAAGCCCTGCGCGCGGAGCAGCGGCATGGCCGGATACGGATCAGCATTGCCTATCCACCCGACACCGATACCCCGCAGCTCGCCCAGGAAAATCTGCGCAAGCCGGCAGAGACGCGGATGATGACGCAATCCGCCGGAGTCTGGTCTGCGCCCGATGTCGCGCGGGCCATCGTCAAAGGCATTGATCAGGGCCGGTTTTCGATCACACCCGGCCTGGAAATCAGTCTGCTGCATCGACTCGGATCCATGCTAAATCCGCTGCTGCAGGCGCGCTGGGCGCGTCAGGTCCGGCGGCTGCGCCGCGACGGCGAGGCTTGAGCGTGCCGGGTGCAGGGGCAGCAGCGCAGGGCAAGCAAGCCGTATGCTTGGGCCTATGAAGCTGAATGGAATGCCCTGGCGTATGCCGTACCGGCCTCGGTCCTGGTTGACGGCGCTGTGCTATCTACTGTTGCTGAGCAGCCCGCCGCAAGTTCACAGCTCGGCGACGCAGGCGCTCGTTCCCACGCAGATTGCGCGGGTTGGCAGCGCCGCTGAATCGCGCTGGTGGCTGCCTTCAACCGGACCGTATACCGGGCATTTCGAGGCCAGTGTTTCCTTTCAGTTCTGGAACGACTACCTCGACGCCCGCAATCTGCAGTGGCGCGGCCAGTTCAATCTGCCCCAGGGCCTGCGGCTGAATGCCATCGTGCGCTCCAATCGGCAGCTCTCGGGGCTGGGAACATTTGCGCCCGCCTTCGATGAGTTGTACCTGGAGGCGCGCGGCTACCATTTCAGTCCCCGCGATACTTTCAGTTTCAACGCCCGCTATGGGCGCATGCGCTATCAGCGCTTTCCGTTTCCCGACCTGCTGTCGATATTCGATCTGGTGCCTGGCATGGAGGACCTGGAGCCGGATCCGGAATTTCGCGCCTCGCTCAACGGCGCCTGGCGATCCTTCCGCAGCTCGCTGAACGGCTTGCTGGTCAACCTGGATTATCAGCACCTCAGCCGGCTGGGTCTGCACAGCAGTCTTTACCAGAACAGTCTGGGCGAGCCTGCCGATCATGTGCTGGAAGCCTATACCTACTACCGGGCGCAGCCCGGTCCTGTGGAACTGGAGTTGCGCGCGGGTCGGCTGCAATGGCGCGACCTGCAACCCCCGGTGCCGAGCAGCCGCCCGCCGGTTGCGTATCGACGTTCGCGTCCCGGAGCCAGCCTGTATCTGGGGAGCCGGTGGCGCGGCATCCGCTTTGGCTTCATGGTGGAACAGCTGCGCGACGAAGATCTGTACGCCGGCATCCTGCTGCAATTCAGCCCCCATCCGGTGAGCAATTTTCTCGGCAGTTTCCATCTGGACTACACCCGCGTTCCCGAAGGCTTTGCGCTGCAGCTGCCGCTGGTCCGCGGCAGCTACGGCTATCTTTCGCCTGCGGCGTTGCCTGCCGAGGCCCAGTTGGTCGGTGAGGTCATCAGTGAGCGGCGCTCGACTTTCTGGGGCAATAGCCAGACACGCAATTTTTTCGAGCATGAATATCAGGCTGGCGGCGAAGTGCAGGGCGACGATCTGGCCGTGCTGTGCCTGGAACGATCCTGGTATCTGAAGAATGAATCCCCGATCGGGCGGCTGGATGGGCTGTCCGGGGCGCAGGACATCCGGCGCTGGGACCACTCCTCGGCGCGGCTGGGCGAAGTCGCACAGCCCGTGGTTTATCGGTTCTACCGACTGCCGGACTCAAGACCACCCAGGAAACTGCGCCTGGAACCCGGCGTCGATTGGCCCAAGCTGTGGCAAGGCTACCGGTATCCCGAATAAGCCTGATCGGTACTGCAGGGCGAACCGGCGCCGATTCGGGATGATGTCATAATAGCGGTGCTTCGCCATCTTCATCCGCTCAGGAGCTGCGCCCAGCGCAGCGGGACAATTTCGATGTCATATCAGCAAAAAACCCATGCGTCTTTCATTGCAGCCGTATCGGCTGCGGTACTGAGCCTGTCACTTGCGGGCTGTTTTGACAGCGGCGGGCCGCCAGCGGGTGATCAGAACCTGAACGAGTCCGGTGAGGGTGTTGCGCAAGACGACGTGCTCGGCAAATACGATCTTTTCAATCAGTGCTTCGTGATGAAAGCCGACGGCGCCTATGTGACTCGTAGCGGCTCGGATTTCAGCGCCAGTGGCGCTCAGGCCGGGGAAGCCGAACGGTTTTATATGCGGGCGGCCAATCTGGCGCGCTACCTGTTTTACACCCCCGATGACATGCTGCTGACTGCCAGCGGCTCCAGCGTGTCCACGGTGGCGCAAGCCGATGCCGAGGACGGCTCGGACTGGCGTTTCGATGACACCGGTGACGGCGCGCTCACCGCCGGCACGCTGGGTGGCTACCTGGCGGTGGGCACGAACAACCTTCTGGTGCTGGCCGATGCGCCGGCGCGTCTGGAATTCGAGCCCGCCACGGGGTGCGCGCAGTATCCGGAAATGCCGCTCGGGGTCAGCGGCAAATCCTACACGGGCGATGTGAACCGGCCGGTGCTGGGCTTTGCCGAAGTGCATACCCACATGAGCAACGCCGATCAGCTCTCCGATGGCAGCACGCCCGATGGCGCCGCTTCCGGCGGCCTCCTGTATGGGCACGCGGTGGATCGTTTCGGGGTGACTCACGCCCTGAAAAATTGCGAGGTGGTGCACGGGCCCGATGGCTCGCTTGATCCCGAAGCCCTGGTGCTGGACATGAATCCGGGGACCACCCACGACACCCAGGGCTGGCCGAGCTTTGTCGACTGGCCTTATCACGACTCCATGCTGCACCAGCAAATGTACTGGCGCTGGGTGGAACGCGCCTGGCTCTCCGGTTTGCGGGTGATGAGTCTGCTGGGAACCAATATCGAAGCCCTGTGCGAATTTGGTCGTGATGCGACGGGCTCGCAGCGACATTACGAAGGCGAAGTCGATTGCAAGGACATGAGCATCGGCCTGAAGCAGGTGAAATACGCCTATGTGATTCAGGACTATATCGACGCCCAGTATGGTGGGCCTGGCAAGGGCTTTTTCCGCATCGTCGGGGACCCGGCCCAGGCGCGTGAGGAGATCGCGCAGGGGAATCTGGCGGTGATTCCCGGGCTGGAATTCTCCAACGTCTTCGGCTGCAATGTGACTTTCAATCCGGACGGCAGTGAAACCCGCCACTGCACCAAAGAACAGATCGACCAGCAGATTGACCTGGCCTGGGATGCCGGCGTTCGCCACATCTACCCGTTCCATGATGTGGATTCCGCTTTAGGAGGTACCGGTTTGTTCAGCGAGGTGCTGAACCTGATCGGTTTTTATGGCACCCAGGGCTTCTGGGATGTGTCGCCGTGTGAAAACGGTGGGGAGGGCGACACCTATTTCTACAATGCGGGGGTGAACTTCAGCTCCGGACCGACGGCAGGTGGCGTGGTCGTTGCCGATGACCCGATCAGCAATCTGCTGGTCCAAACCTTCTCGGGACCCGTGCCGGTTTACCCCCCCGGCCGCCAGTGCAATAACCGCACGGTCACCGATCTGGGCGCCTACGCCATCGACAAGATCATGAAGAAGGGCTTCATCCTGGACATCGACCATGCGGCCTACCGCAGCAAGCAGTTGATGCTGGATTACACCGCGACCACCGAGCCGGATTATCCGCTGGTCTCCGGGCATGGCGGGCAGGGCGGAATCAACAATCTTCAGATTCAGCAGATCATTCGCCAGGGCGGGATTGTTTATCCGGGCAACAAGAACGGCAAGGGGCATGTGGATTTCATTGAAAAGCTCCGCGTCCAGTGGGAAGCCAGCGGAACCTCGCGGCCCCTGTCGGTTGGTTACGGCGCGGACGCCAACGGTTTTCGCACCCTGCCTGGCCCCCGTGGTGCGCAACGCATCAGCGAGACTGCGGCGGTGGAATATCCCTTCACCCTGTTCGACGGCGCCGACTGGGGACCACAGTTCGACAATATTGAGCCACTGACTATCGAGTTGCTGGCGGTGCCGGATGGGAAAATTTGGGATGTGAATGAAGGCGGCATGTACCACTACGGCTTGATTCCGGATCTGGTCGAGGAGATCCGCATTGAAGGCGGGCAACAAGCCCTGGATACCTTCTACAACTCGGCCGAAACCTTCTTGCAGTTGTGGGAGCAGACCCTGGAGGCCTCGCAGGACGCCCGGACCAGACCGACGCCGGACGCGCTGCCGGTTCGCTGATGAACGGGCCGAAAGCTGTTTGAAAGCAGAGGCTTTGGCGGCGCGATATTGTTCCGGCTGCGGGCGGACAAGGATCGCCCAGACTCCGCGCTGGCTGCCCGCGCGTCTTGCGATCCTGATCCCCGTATTCGGTGTTTTGCTACCAGGAGCGGGCTGGGCGCATGGTTTCGGGGCAGCCTACAATCTGCCCGTGCCTTTGGCGCTGTACCACTGGGGCGCCGCGGCAACCCTGTTGCTGTCCTTTGTCCTCACTGGACTGGTCTGGTCCAGAACGCCTGAGCGCAAAGCGCAGCCTGGTCTCGACATCAGCCAGAGCGCGCTGATCCGACTGCTGAGGCGGTTCATGCCGCTGCTGCGGCTGCTGAGCCTGTTGGTCCTGATCCTGTGCGTGGTCACGGGCTTTTTCGGCAGCCGGGATCCGCTGAGAAATTTCAGTCCGGTTTTTTTCTGGATCATCTTCCTGCTGGTGTTTACCTATCTGCTGGTAGTCATCGGCGATGCCTGGGCGGCACTCAGTCCATTCCGAAGCCTGAGTGGACTCATGGCGCGGGTCTGGCGCGGCAGTACCCAGGGTTTGTTTCCCTATCCTTCGTGGCTCGCCGACTGGCCCGCACTGGGGCTGTATCTGGGCTTCATCTGGTTCGAGCTGTTCAGCCACGCCACGCCCAGAACCATTGCGGCGTTCCTGCTGGGCTACAGCATTCTGAATCTGCTCGGCGTGCTCCTGATCGGTCACCGCCACTGGTTCCGGCATTGTGAATTCTTTGCCGTGTTCTTCAGACTGGTGGCGCTGATGGCGCCCATCGACTATCGACGTGCCGAGCCCGGCGGCGCCGGCCGTGGGCATCTGCGCCTGCGTCTGCCCCTGTCTGGCCTGATCCATGAGCGCCCGGAACACGTGTCCACCGTGGTTTTCGTGCTGGCGATGATTTCCACCACCGCGATGGATGGCCTGCAGGCCACGCAGTGGTGGGTAGGCCTGTTCTGGAAGGACCCGACTGGAGTGTTTACCCAGCTGGCCGGGGCCAGTCCGATGCGCATCATGACCACACTGATGCCGGTGTACATCGCCTGGGAATCGTTCTGGCTGCTGGTCTCGCCGTTCGTGTACTTCGCCGCCTATCTTGGCGCGCTGTGCTTGGCGAAGTTACTGACCGGCAGTTCCCGGCCGGTGATGACGCTGGCCATGGATTTCAGCTACAGCCTGTTACCCATTGCCCTGGTCTACAACATCACCCACTACTGGACCCTGATTTCCTCGCATGGCCTGAAGATTTTCAGCCTGATTTCAGATCCCTTTGGCTGGCGCTGGAATCTGTTTGGCACCGCCATGAAGTTTCGGGCTCCGATCCTGCCGGATATGGGGCTGGTCTGGCATTCACAACTGACGCTGATACTGCTCGGACACATCCTGGCCGTCTGGGTCGCCCATCGGGTGGCCTTGCGAATCTGGCCCTCGCGCGGGCAGGCCATGCTCAGCCAGTTGCCGATGCTGGTGTTGATGGTGAGTTTTACCCTCTTCGGTTTGTGGATTCTGGCTCAGCCCCTGACGGCCATTCTGCCGCGTTAGGGTCTGCTCACCGGGCTGCGCTGGGCTCGGCCGGGGAAAAATCGGTCGGGTACATCGCTTACAATCGCTGCCCTGATTATTCGCTGAGGATTGTTGGCTCAATGAGACTCTTGGTGACCGCGCTTCTCGTCGCCGCAAACGCAGATTTGAACGCCGGGACTGGAACCACTCCATTCGCCGACAGCAAGGCGTGTACAGTTCACCAGCATTCTCAATGCGAGGCGAGTTTCGCCCGCGCGAGCAGCCAGTGCGACCGCTACTACATCCCCCGGACCGAAGCCCATCCCCTCTGCCACGCCTCGGCCCGCAAGCGCCAACAGCTCTGCACCAGTCGCGTCGACGAGTTGTGTGCGCAGCAAGCGCCCCAGTCCTTACCCCGCCAATGATGAGCCCGAAACCCGCCTGAGTGGCTGGCATGCCAAGCCCATGTTATTGCAGCGTCGTCAGTGCCTGCTGTTGGTACATGATGCCACCCGTTTTCCGCTGTTCATGATCGGGCTGAAGAAGGCGAGCTACGCTGATCTGGATTTCCTGTTTACCGATCATCTGATGAACACTCTGCTCCAGACGGGGGCGGATGCCGCGCTGATGGAGCTGGCCCATGCTCAGCTCGGGCCGCTGGTTTGCGACTCTGCCTGCAATCGCTCGGTGCAGGGGACGCTGAATCATCTGGGACAGGATATCGAGCATCTGCTCTGCTACGAAGATGCCGAGGTGATGGATTTATCGCCTTACCGTGTCGGGGCCATGTTGGCAGGGCGGCCCTGTCGCGGCAAGGATCTGGGCGGCTATGTTTTTCCGGCCAAGGCGATGCGCGA
>JBFJVB010000034.1:0-24602 GCA_041624435.1 Oceanococcus sp.
CCCAACGAGTTCCTGCACCTTGCGTTTGCCAAACGCCTGACCCTGGCCGTGGCGGATATTCTGGATCGGCATTTCGCCGCCAGCCAGGCCGGTCTGACCGAGGGTGACCTGGCCCGGAGCGGCCACCGGTCATTCACCGACGGCTGTTGCTAAAGGCGGGAATAACCGTTGCCGGCGACGCCTGGTGTTCGCCTTGACCGGCATCAAAGCCGGATGGTTTGTGCGCCGAGGAAGTCGAAGCTGAAGGGTCGCGGCGTGGTTTTGCGCTCCGCATAATCGGCCAGGCGCGCCAGGCGCTGCGGGAGGTTCATCAGCTTGTCGCGGGCCCGGGCGCCGGTCGACTTCAAGCCGGACAGGGTGCCGATGCGCCAGTGGTCCAGCAACTCCGCGATGATCTGGCAATAGTCGCGCGGGCCATAAATGCCGCAGCGCCGCACCACTTCGGCCATCGACGCGTAACCCTCGATCTCATGGCCAGGCATGGCCAGGGCCGGGGCGATCCGCAGCAGCGCGACCAGGGCGCGATCAGGATCCCGCGCCAGGACCTCACCGAAGCAATCCCGGTAAAAGCAGAAGTGTCTTGATTCGTCGGCGGCAATATGCGCCAGGGTCCGCTGGATCTGCGGTTCAAAGGCCGCGCAGCGGCGCCCGGTGTTGGCATGCGCACGCTGGGTCGCGCGTTCCTGCAGGCTGGTATAGGCGAGCAGGCAATAGGGGTCGAGATTCCAGTTCGGATTGAACCCGGATTCAATGTAGGCGTATTGCAGCTGTTCCAGCGCACGCATGTCGAACAGACGAGCCTCGCGGACATAATCGCGCAGGGCGCAGCCGTGCCGGTCCTCTTCGGCCGTCCACAGATTGTTCCAGTCCGACCACGGGCTGGCATGACCCATGTGCGCGCTGAGCAGGCGATGAAAATGCGGCAGACCTTCTTCGGTCAGCAGATTGAGCGCCAGGGCGACCCGGACCGGCGCGGGAATGCCCTGGGCGGCCTGACGCAATTCGCGCTGCGCGGTTTCTTCGGCCTCGTGCATCTGCGTATCGGCCGGCAGCAGATCATTGGGAAACCACAGTCGACGGGTTTCAAGGTGTGCGTCGATGAGCGCGCGAACGCGCGTTTCCATGTCCCGCAGCACCTCGTTGTGCGGTGGGTCGATTACCGGCTGCGCCAGATCAGTCGCGCTCATGGGGTATATTTCTCCAGAGAGTGAATGGGCGTTGAGCAGGCCTCAGTGTATAAGACCGCAGCTAGATAGTTCATGTCAGGTCTGCGCTTCGGGCTGTCTGCTTGTGCAGGGTGTGACCGTGGTGTTCGCGGTGAATTGACCCGCATCGCCCGCCCGACGATGCTGGTAGGGAAGAGACAACAGGTGAGAAATCAGGCCATGAACGAAATTCAGCGACTCGAAAAAGAGCTGTTCGAGCTTACGCAGAAGCTTAACGATTTGCGCCAGAAGGCGGAGCCGGAACGGATTCAGAATTATCCGCTGCGGGACCTGAGCGGGGACCTGAGCCTGCTCGATCTGTTCGGTGAGCATCAGGTGCTGTTTGCCATCCACAATATGGGGCAGGGCTGCCGCTACTGCACTTTGTGGGCCGATGGTCTCAATGGCTTCCTGCCCCATCTGGAAGACAAGTTCGCGGTGGCTTTGTTGTCGAAGGACGAACCGGCGGTGCAGCGTCGCATGGCGAATGCCCGCGGCTGGCGGTTTCGCATGGCTTCGCATGGGGGCGGCGCCTATATCCAGGAACAGACCGTGATGGCCGGCGAGGCCAATTACCCCGGCATCGTCAGTTATCGCCGTGACGGCGAGCGCATCTTCCGGCTCAATTCGGCGTGTTTCGGACCGGGTGATGAGTTCTGCTCCATCTGGAACATCCTGAGTCTGGCCGGGGAAAACCCGTCCACCTGGACCCCGCAATACGGCTACTGGAAGCGGCCGGGCGCGCTGGATGACGGCGGCGAGAACATCGTCGACTAGCGCCGGTGGCGTCAGGAACTGCCGGCGTCCCCGGCGAGTTCGCCCGCATTGCCAGGCATGTGCAGGACCCGCTGCGGGTACGGGATGGTGATGCCAGCGCTGCGAAAGCGCTTCCAGATAGCCGATAGAACCTGCGAGCGGACATCGGCGCGCCCGATCGCACCGCGAATATGCGTGTGGTATTGCAGACGCAGTGTCATGGCCGAATCGGCGAACTCCCAGAGCAGGACTTTCGGCGCCGGGTCTGCCAGTACGGCCGGATGCTGGTCGAGGATTTCACGCACCAGCGCCATGGCCTGTTCCGGATCGTCGTCATAGCTGATGCCGGTGACCAGAATCGTCCGCATCACATCGTCGCCGTGGGTCCAGTTGGTGAAGGGTTTGGTGATCACCGAGGAGTTGGGAATCACCACTTCCTGGTTATCCCAGGTTTTTACCGTGAGCGCGCGGATGCCGATTCGGGTGACCTCGCCCTCGTATTGATCGACATTGACGATGTCGCGCGTCTTGAGGGGACGTTCCACCAGCAGCAGCAGGCCGCTGATGAAATTGACCACGATCTGCTGCAGGCCGAAACCGATGCCGATGCCCAGGGCGCCGGCGAACACGGTCAGGGCGGTGAGATCCAGGCCGACCGTTTTCAGTGCGACCAACAGGCCGAACACCACGACCAGATACTGGGTGAAGGTGGACAGGCTCTCGCGTACGCCGGCGTCGCTGATGCGCGCATAGGCATAGCGATAACTGACCTGTTTGCTCCAGTCGCCAAACCAGAAAACCAGAAATACGATCAGCGCGGCCAGCAGCAGATCGCCAAATTTGATCTGCGCTTCGCCAACCCGGAACAGCACCTTGTCGAGCAGGTCCGGCAGGCCGCCAACCAGCGGGGTCTGGGCGTTCCAGCCCAGCAACTGAATCAGCAGCCAACCTGCCCCGAGCAGGACGATCAGCAACATCAGCCGGTACAGGGGGTGAAGCAAATAGCGACGATAGAAGTCACCGCCATCTTCACGGGTGGCCAGGCGCCGGTCCAGATACTGACAGGCTTCGCTCAGTGCCCTGGCCAGGATCAGCACCATGGCGATGGTCAGGGTCAGCCAGGCCAGACCGGAGGCGATGGCCCAGGCCAGATTGACATAGCCCACCAGGCCCAGCAGCGCGCAGAGCAGCAACAATACCGGCAGGGCCAGGCTGGCCCGAGCGGCAAAGCGCAGCCAGCCGGAGGGTTTGATCCCGGGGCGTCGCGCCTGGATCACTGACCGCAAGTGCAGCGCGGGCAGCATGATTGCGATCAGACACAGCATGCTGATTCTGTCCAGGGCGTCCCGCACCGAGGGTGACAGCGCCACTTCCAGAGCAATGATGATCAGCACCGCGAATGTACCGACCACCAGCATGACCCAGCGCATCTCGCGGTAGAGCCGGCGTTTTTCCGGTGAAGGCTCATCCAGCAGCAAACGCCGGGCGATCAGATCCGCCGCGCCGATTACGGGCCAGACCAGGAGCAGTCCGACAATCAGCGCAGCGGAAGCGGCCGGCAGCGCAATTATCCAGGCGGTTGCGGCGAATAATACGGCGGGCAGCAGTCGGGGCAGGCTGGCGGCCAACACGGCGGCGGGAATGGTCAGCAGCGTGGAACGCGTCGGCTGGGCCGCCCAACTCATGGCTTTGCGGCGCAGTGCAAAGCTGCCCAGGCTCAGGCCCAGGAGCAGGGCCAGCAGGGTGCCGGCGCGGCCGGCGCTCAGGCCGGAGGCCGCGGTGAAGACATTGCCCAGCACGCGGCGCAGATGGGTGGCGACGCGCCCGGGCAGGCGCTTCAGGCCATCCAGCAGCAGGCTCCAGGCTTCGCCATCCTGCGGCCAGGCCCGCCATTCCAGCAGCGCGGCCTGACTGCGCTCACCGATGGTCCGCTGATACAGTTCGCTCGCCGCCAGGCGACGCGCCAGCAAGCTTTCCAGCTGCTCCCGGCTGCTCTGGACTTCAGTGATCAGCCCGTCAAGAATCGCCAGGCGTCGGCTCAAGGTGCTGTCGGCACCGGTGACGATTTCGCCTTGCTGCTGGGTCAGCTCACGTTGATCCGCCAGCACCATCTGCTTGTTGCGCAACAACTGCTGGTCTTCTTCCAGGCGCTCGGCCACCGCTTCCAGGTTGCTCGCGCCGCGACGCAGGATCTGCGGCGCGATGGCGCGCGAGGCCGCCAGGGATTCCAGGGTTCGGATCAGTTCCTGGTATTGACCGTGGGCGCTCCGCAGCTGCGCCAGTTCGGCTCGATCTTCCGCCTGTTGTGCTTCGAGTTCGAGCAGACGGACGCGGGCCCGTTCCGGCGCCAGGCTGGGGTCCAGCTGGGCGGCCTGGTTATGCAGGCGGGCCGCCTGGGCCAGCAGGCGATCGATCTTGGCCTGTGCGCCCGGCGCCGCCGCCGGCAAGGTGGCGCCGCTTTGCAGGGCCGGCAATTCGAAGCGAGACTGCATCAGGGCCTGGCTCTGGCGCGTCAGTTGCAGTTTGCGTTCGGCCAGACGGTGCAGGTCGCGGAGCACAGCGACCAGTTGCTGCTGCACCGGGGCCAGTTCGCTGAGGTGTGACAGGCGGGTGCGTAGCGCTCCCTGGGCTGGGCTGTCTGCCGAGTCGGTTGCGTTCAGCTCAAGCTCCAGCGCGTGGATCTGCTGCTCGGTCTGAGCCAGCGCATTGCGCCGCGAGGCCAGCCGCAGTGCCAGATTTTCAATCCGTGCCCGTCGCGCCGCCAGTTCCAGGCGGGCTTCCTCCAGATCGCTGATGCTGACTGGCGGTGGGGTGAGTTTGAATTCATCGGCGCGCAGCCGCGCCCGCTCGGCCTCGAACTGATTGCGCTCGCGGCCCAGCGCGGTTTGCAATTCGGCCAGAATGGTGTGGGCCCGCTCCAGCGCGTCATCCGGCTCGCTCTGTGCGCTGACCGCCAGCGGCCAGCAAACCGCGAGGACAAACCACAGCAGCAGATTTTTCGCCATCTCAGGACCCCAGGTAACGGGCGAGCAGCCGCGGCCACTCGGGACCGGCCCGATAGGCCAGGAGCTGTCGGTTCAGGGGCTCGCGCAGCGCGCTGCCCGGACTCAGCGCAACGGCATATGCTTCGTCGTCCAGCTGGCGCGGCAGCAGTCGCAGGTGGCGCAGCTCGCTATCCAGCAACAGATGACGCAGCACCGGCGAGTCATAGACCACGGCATCCGCTTCCCCGCTGCTCAGGCGGCGCAGGGCCTCGCTGGCATTGGCTTCGGCCAGGTAGCCCAGGGCGTGGCGATCCAGAAACTGTGCCGCGGTCGAATCGGCGACGGTCGCGACCCGGTTGCGGCGCAGATCTTCCAGTCCGCGGATGCGGCCATCCAGTTCCTGCAGGGTCAGACTGGAGGTGATGGCCGCCGTGAAGCCGGAAATGGTGATGATGCCGACGAACATCCAGACCACGGCGAGGGTCCGTCCGGCGAAAGTGATCGGCGCCTTGTCCCCGTAGCCGACGGTGGTCATCGTCACCGCCGACCACCAGAAGCCATCGCCAATGCCGGCCCCCGGCTGCTTGGGAAACTGTGGATTAGCCCGCCGTTCCAGTACCCAGATCAGCACGCCGACGACCAGCAGAAGCAGGCTCAGACCGGCGACCGCCGACCACAGCCGTGGTGACAGCAGGGCGCCGGCCGTGCGCCATAGCGAGGGCTCGCGGTGCTGCACCGCAATCCCCAGTCCGGCATTGAAAAACGGATGGGTGAAATCCACCGCGGCCTCCCGCCTGGCGGTCACCGTGAGGGCGCCGATGGCGACATCCAGCCGGCCGCTTTCCAGGGCCGCGAACATGGGTTCGAGCCGGGGCTGGACAATGAATGCGTAGTCCAGATCCAGGGTGGAGGCCATGTGCTCCCACAGTTCCACGCTGATTCCGCTCCAGCTGCCATCGGCGTTTTGCTGCGCGAACGGCGGCGTTTCCCGGACCCCCACCTGCAAGGCTTTGGCACCGGCCAGAGCCGGCAGCAGGGCGAGTATCAGGCCACACAGCAGAGTTCTCATCTCGGGAATGATCCTTTGTTCCATAGGTACAGGATGGCTGAATTTACGCCGCCACCCGCCTGCACGATTCAGGCCGCGCCGGCAACGGCTCCAACCGGGCGACCCAAGGTGATGGGCGCCCCGGCATGCTGACAGGTGGGCACTCAGCATTCCGGATGGTTGACCGCGATATTCACCGCCAGCCCTCCCTGGGAGGTTTCCTTGTATTTGCTGCTCATGTCCCGCGCGGTTGCCGCCATGGTCTGGATCACCTCATCCAGGGACACGCGCGCATCGTGCGGGTCACGCGACAGGGCCAGCTGAGCGGCATTGACGGCTTTGACCGCACCCATGGCATTGCGCTCGATACAGGGTATCTGGACCAGACCGGCCACCGGGTCGCAGGTCAGGCCCAGATGATGTTCCATGGCGATCTCGGCGGCCATCAAGGTCTGTGGTACCGAGCCCCCCAAGGCTTCGGTCAGTGCGGCGGCCGCCATCGCGGAGGAAACGCCGATTTCGGCTTGACAGCCGCCTGCAGCGGCGGAGATGGTCGCGCCTTTCTTGAACAGGATGCCGATTTGCGCCGCGACCATCAGGAAATCATTAATCACTTTTTGATCAGAGGCTTGAGACGAAGAGCACAAGTGATACATGAGAACGGCGGGAATCACGCCCGCGGCGCCGTTGGTCGGGGCGGTCACGACCCGGGCCAGACTGGCGTTCTCCTCATTGACCGCCAGGGCAAAACAGCTGATCCAGCGCATGGTGTCGGCGAAGGAAGCGCGCTGGGCGCGCACGGCAGCAATCCAGTCCGCCTGCTGGTGCAGGCTGGCAGCCAGTTTTGCACCCAGCAGCTGGCGATTCATCGCGGCCGCGCGGCGAATGACTTTGAGCCCGCCGGGCAGGCTGCCCTGGGTATGGCAGCCGCGGAACATGGCTTCCGCCATCACGGTCCAGATCTGTTGCAGCCGGCCATCAATCTGCGCATCGCTTCGCCAGCTGCGTTCGTTGGCGCGCACCAGGTCGGCCAGGTGCAGCTGCGCGCTTTCGCATTGCGCCAGGAGTTCCTGGGCGTCATCACAGGGGTAGGGCAGCTTGACACTGGTTTGGGCGCGCGGTGATTCACCGGCAGCCCTGACGAAGCCGCCGCCGATCGAATAGTAGACGGTCTCATGCCAGCGGCCGGCCTGGAAATACCTGCAGCACAGGCCGTTGGGGTGCTCCGGCAGGGTCTGGTCACCGCGCCAGACGATGGCCTGTAGCGGGTCGAAAGCCAGTTGGTGACCGTTGGGCAGTTGCACCTGGCGTCGCTCGGCGAGTGCGGCCAGATGGTGCGGGATCTGATCGACCACCACGGTTTCGGGTTGCTCGCCCAGCAGGGCCAGTTGCAGGGCCGCATCGGTCGCATGACCTTTGCCGGTCAAGGCCAGCGAGCCGTACAGGACGAACTCGATGCGCTCCGGCCGGGCGGAAGTCAATTGCTCGTCGAGCCAGCGTCGCACCGCCAGCCAGGGCCCCAGTGTGTGCGAACTGGAAGGCCCGATGCCGATCTTGAGCATGTCGAACACACTGATGCTGTCCATCCCGCTGATGCTGCGCGGCTTTGGGCCGTGGGGTCAAGCGTCGCGCTCGCTTCTAATCGCCGGCCGTGGCGGCATCCCGGTAGGCACTGCCGCCCAGAACCTCCAGATAGATCTTGAGATTCTGTTCGCGAACCGCGGTGGATTCCTCGACGCCGATGGTGTAATAGCCGATCTGGTGGGTGTAGAACACCCGGGCCCGAATCAGCGCCTCCTGGGCGGTGTAACCGAGTCCGACAAAGACTTTCTGCAAGGTGGCGGTGCGTTCGTCATCGACTTTATGCACGACTTCGGCGACCGGTTTGGAGACCCGGGCCCATTCCCGGATGGCCATATCGAACTGCGGGTCGAAGCCACGCTCGTGAATCAGGTTGTCGGAGATCAGCTCCAGGGAGCGGATGGCCGAGGGTGCATCATGGACGTCGGGATGTTCGGGGGTGAAGCGGTTTTCCTTGCGCCAGGTTTCCAGCAAGGCTTCCATCAGGCCGTGGTGGTTCTTGAAATGGTAGTAGAATCCGCCCCGGGTTACGCCCAGGCGTTTGGCCAGTCGATCCACCTTGACCGCGCCGATGCCTTCCTCAACCAGGACGACCTTGGCGCAGGCGATCCAGCCCGCGTGGGTGACCTTGATATTGCCCTTGCGGTCGGGCTCGGGGATGGTGAGTTGACGTTTCTGTCGTTTACGGGCGTTCAGATTGCCGGGCATGTTCTAAGGTGTGTCCATAAGCGAATGCACAATTGTATTATACAGTAAGTGAAAATCTCTCCGGGCAACACTGAAATCACCGTGGTTGGTGCCGGCTTGATCGGTCTGGCCAGCGCCTGGGCGTTGCAGCGTCAGGGCTGGACGGTGCGGGTGCTCGAAGCCGAAAAGGGCGTGGCCCTGGAAACCAGCTTCGCCAATGCCGGCATGATCACGCCCTCCATGGCCGATCCCTGGAACTCACCGGGTATCTGGCGCAAGCTGGTCGGCTGGCTGGGGCAGGAGCAGGCGCCGATGCTGATCCGGCCGTCGGCCTTGCCGCAGTATCTGAGCTGGGGGCTGCGGTTCCTGGCGCATTCGGCGCCGGCGCGGCATGGCGCCGCCACCCGGGCCAATTTCAGGCTGGCCAGTCTGAGTCTGAGCGCGTTTCAGGCGCTGCGTGCGGGTCTGCCCTTGCACTACGATCTGCGTACCCAGGGCACCTTGCAGGTGTTCCGGCACCGGCGCGAATGGTTGGCCGTACAGCGACACATCCACACCTTGCAAGGCCTCGGGCTGCGCGGTGTGGTGCTGGAGCCTGCGGGCATCGCCGCGCTGGAGCCGCTGCTGGAACCGGTTTGCGAGCGTCTGCTTGGCGGGGTGCACTACCCGGATGATGAAACCGGTGACGCCCGGCTGTTCTGTCTGGGGCTGGCGGCGCATCTGCAGGAACAGGGCGTCGAGTTCGAATTCCTAACGCAGGTCCGCAGCGTGCGGACCGAGCAGGGGCGGGTCGTGGCGCTGGATACCAGCCAGGGCGAACGGCCGGCTTCTCGGGTCGTGCTGGCCTGTGCGGCGCATACCGCCGCTTTGACCACTCGCCTGGGTCTGCCCCTGGCGATCCGGCCGGTGAAAGGGTATTCGCTGACCATCCCGGTGGACGACCCTGCTTGCCTGCCGTCGCTGTCGGTCATCGATCATCATTTGCACGCCGCGATGACGCCGTTGCAGCGCCGCTTGCGCGTGGCCGGCACCGCGGAGTTTTCCGGCTGGGACCCGCAGCTGCGTCCGGAGCGCATTCAGGCCCTGTGGTCGATGCTCAAAGCACTGTTGCCGCAGCAGTATGAGCGCTTTGATCGGGATGCGGCGGAGCCCTGGTGTGGTTTTCGCCCCATGGCCGCGGATGGCCTGCCTTACATCGGGCCGACTCCGGTGGCTGGTCTGTATCTCAATGCCGGCCAGGGGCATCTGGGCTGGACCCAGAGCCTGGGCTCGGGACAACTGCTGGCAGCCCTGATCAGCGGGCAGCAACCGCCAATCGATCCGACGCCGTTTCGCGTGCTGCGTTAGTAGGCGCCCGCATCCGCAGGCGGAATGGGCGACTGCGGCTATGCTTGGTCTGGCGGATAGTTGATGAAGGATGAGCGATGCGTTATCTACACAGTATGGTGCGGGTCCGGGATCTTGAGCGTGCTCTGGAGTTTTTCTGCGCAGGCCTGGGCCTGCTGGAATTCAGTCGCAAGGACTACCCAGCGGGGCGCTTCACTCTGGTTTTCCTGGTCGCCCCCGCCGACCTGGAGCGGGCCCGGCAGACCAAGGCGCCCATGCTGGAGCTGACCTACAACTGGGATGCCCAGGACTACGGTGGGGCGCGCAATTTTGGCCATCTGGCGTATCGTGTAGACGATATCTACGCCACCTGCCAACGCCTGCAGCAGCGCGGGGTGACGATACTGCGACCGCCACGCGACGGGCATATGGCTTTTGTGCGCTCGCCCGATCAGATTTCCATCGAATTGCTGCAGGAAGGCACCCCACTGGCGCCACAGGAGCCGTGGGTGTCCATGCCCAATCAAGGCGACTGGTAACGCGGCAGGCGCCTGGCGGCTCAGCTGCCAGCCGCAGGGCCTGCGGCCCGCAACCTGGCCTTGAGTTCGGCGCCGGTCCAGTCGCGGCGTCCGCCATTTTCCGCCTCACGGATCAGTTCGACCAGGGCGGCGTTGATCGGTGCCTGGCGCTGTTGCCGCCGTGCCAATGCGATCACCTCGCCGTTGATGTAATCGATTTCAGTCGGTCGACCCTGTTCCAGATCCTCCCACATCGAAGAGCGCGCCAGCGGGTCGATTTCCAGCATCTTATTCGCCAGCCGGGCGAAGAGCGCGTCGGGCACATCCAGCAGTCGGGGAATCCAGCTGGCCGGCAGCGGGGTGAGTCGGGCCGGGCGGATGCCGGCCTGGTCCAGCAAATCCAGGGTTTCACGCTGGGCAGCAGCCAGGCATTGCCGGTAGGGACGCTGGGCGAGTTCCTCGCGCAGCGGCAAACCGGAGAGCGCATTGATCGCGTTGTTCAGGTTCAACAGCAGCTTGGCCCACAGCACGGCAGGCATGTCCTGGTGCGCAAGCAGCGGCAGGCCGGCGTTGTTGAAGTCCTGCACAAACGGCTGCAAAGCCGCGTCCGCTGCCACGTCCAGCGTGCCTTCGGAGCCCTGATGGAAGCGCCCCTGACCCTGGTTTACCACATTGAACGGCACCATCCCGGCGATCACCCGCTGCCCAGGCAGGTGCTGCTTCAAGACGGCCGCGTTGCTCAGGCCGTTCTGCAGGCTGAGGACCACGGCGCCGGGTTTGAGGACCGGGGCCAGGGCCAGGGCCGCCTCGGCCGAGGCGGCCGATTTGACCGTGACCAGGATCAGCTCGGCGCTGCGCGCCAGCCCGGCATCGGTGCCGAATACCAGCTGCTGCGGCTTGAGCTGCTGACGGTAGCCGCGGTAGTCGCTGAGCTGCAGGCCATGGGACTGCAAGGTCTTGCCGATGCGTGGGCGACCAATGAAACTGAGATTTGCGCCTCCCGCGGCCAGACGCCCACCCACATAACAGCCAATACTGCCGGCGCCAAACACGCAGATGTCGCTCATGCCGGTCTGCGCTTCAGCTCAAGGCCTGCCAGATGGCCAGGACCGAGGCGCTCAACAGCGACACCAGGGTCAGCACGGCGCCGCCGCTGCGACCTGCGGGGAAATGCTCGGAGAAGCAGAACGCATAGCCGTGCAGCAGACGTCCCAGCAGGAGGCTGGCGCCCAGGGCATGAATAATCCAGCTGGCGGCGCCCTGTGATTCCAGCATGCCGATCAACAACAGGGTCAAGGGCACATATTCAGCGAAATTGGCATGGCCGCGCATCAGGCGCAGCATGCCGCCGTCGCCCCCATCGCCGAGGCTGAAACCCTTACCGCGTCCCTGAATGACCCGTAAGCTCAGCACGATAAACCAGACGCCCAGCAGGCCGCCGTACAGCAGGGTGATCAACATGACATTCTCCTCGTTGTTATGGGTTTGTTGCAGCGCGCATCTTAGCGGACATTGCACGGGGGAGAGTCAGGCTTGAGCCGCTCCGGTGGTCAGCAATAGGGCAAAATGCGCAAAAAACACAGCTGGAACTTGCCGAGCGGGTTGGCGCGCGCCGGTGACAGCACAATTGATCGGGAGCGGGCATGAAGTATTGGGGTGTGGTCGTGGTTTTGGTGGCGCTGGTCGCCTGTATGCAAAGTACCTTGCCGCCTCAAGCTGGAGCCGATGCCCAGGGGCATACCGCCGCGAGCCAGTCGACCATCGCGGCGAATGCGGCGGTCGCCGAGGCGCTGCCTCTCGATGACCCCCAGGACTTTGCCGATGCCTCACGCGGCCTGCTGGCGCGGGCGGATTCGCTTCTGGTCAAGACGGCGGATGGACGGACCGTCTGGGATCAGGACGCCTATGCCTTCGTGACCGGGGAGGCGCCACCGACCGTCAATCCCAGCCTGTGGCGTCAGGCCAAGCTCAACGGTCAGCATGGCCTGTACGAAGTGACCCCCGGCATTTATCAGGTACGCGGCTTTGATCTGGCCAATATGAGCCTGATTCAGGGGGAATCCGGCTGGATCGTCGTCGATCCGTTGACCGTGGCCGAAACCGCCGAAGCCGCGATGCGTTTCGTGCATGGCCATTTTGGCGAGCGCCCGGTCAGCGCGGTAATCTTCACCCACAGTCATATCGACCATTTTGGCGGAATAGCAGGGCTGCTGCGCAGCAGCGCTTCGGTCGATCTGCAAGTGATTGCGCCGAGCGGTTTTCTGGCCGAAGCGGTGAGTGAAAATGTGATGGCGGGCGTGGCCATGCAGCGCCGGGCCGAATTCATGTATGGCAGAAATCTGGCCCGATCCGCACGCGGGCATGTCGATACCGGCCTGGGCAAGGAACCGCCGCTGGCCGGTTCGATCGGCATTGCCACGCCGACCCGGATCATCACTCACAGCGGCGAGCGCCTCACCATCGACGGGGTGGAATTCGAGTTCCAGAATGCGCCAGGCTCCGAAGCACCGGCGGAGCTGACCTTTTACCTGCCCCGTTTCAAGGCTTTTTGCGGCGCCGAGGTGGTGTCGCGCAACCTGCACAATGTGTACACCTTGCGCGGCGCCAAAGTGCGTGATGCCCTGGCCTGGAGCGATTACATTCAGGAGGCGATCGATTTGTTCGCGCATCGCTCCGATATGTACTTTGGCTCGCATCAGTGGCCGCTGTGGGGGCGTGAGCGGGTGCTGGATTTCCTGGAGAAACAGCGGGATATCTACAAGTACATCCATGATCAGACGCTGCGAATGGCCAATCTGGGCTACACGCCCAACGAGATCGCCGAGCGGCTCAAGCTGCCGGAGGTGCTGCGGAGCAGTTTTGCCAATCGCGGTTATTACGGCACGGTCAGGCACAACGCCAAGGCCGTGTATCAGCGGTATTTCGGCTGGTATGACGGTAATCCCGCGCATCTTGATCCCTTGCCGCCCAGCGATGCCGGCAAGCGCTATGTCGAGGCCATGGGGGGTGAGGAGCAGGTGCTGGCCACCGCGCAGCAGGCGTTCGGCCGGGGTGAATACCGCTGGGCGGCGCAACTGCTGAATCACCTGGTGTTTGCCGATGCCCGCAATGAGGCCGCCCGTTCACTGCTGGCCCAGACCTTTGATCAGCTGGGTTATCAGGCGGAATCAGGGCCGTGGCGCGACGTGTATCTGAGCGGAGCCTATGAATTGCGCAACGGAACCTCGCAGCGGGGTGTCAACATGGCCGATGCGCTTGACCTGCTACGGGCCATACCGCGTGCGGAATTCTTCGCGTCCATGGCGGCGCGTTTGAACGGGGTGCGGGCGGAGGGTGAACACATCCGGGTGCATTTTCGCTTCAGCGACCTGAATGAAGACTATCTGCTCGATGTCAGCAATGCGGTGATGCATCATCGGCGGGTGAACCAGGCCCCGAAAGCCGATGTCAGTATCAGCCTGACCCATGAGCTGTTTCTGAAAATGGCCATCGGTCAGGCCGGGATCAAGGACACCTTGCTGTCGGATCAACTGGATGTCAGCGGCAACCGCCTGGATCTGATTCGTTTCTTTCGTCTGTTTGACAAGCCCGACGGCAAGTTCGCCATCGTGACCCCGGATTAGATTTGCCTGGGCTCGCGGCCAAAGCCGCCATCCCAGGCAAGCCCCATCGACCGGCAGAAAGCGTAGGAGCGAGCACAGCTCGCGATCCAAAGCCGGTGCACGGCAAGGGCTGTTCCTTCGCTAGCCAGCCGCCAGCCGGTCACCGAGGCCGCCGAAGATCAGCATGCAGTTCATCACCAGGCGCTCTGGCGGCTGCTGATAGCCCTCAATGGCCCAGCGTTGGGCCATCTGGATGCACACCCCGACCAGGCCCGTGGCGAGCAATTCCATATCGAATGAACGGTTGCTGGGTCTGGGCAGCTGTTTGAGCGCGATGTTCTGCACCAGCATGGAAAAACGCCCGATGGAGCGCTGATACAAGCGCTGCAAATCGTACTGGGTGCCGTAGATTTCGATGAGCAGGATACGCGCCATCTGGGGGTCTTGCTTCAGCGCCTGAAAGAAACAACTCAGACCCATTTCCGCCAGCTCGATGGGGGGGCGGTCCAGCGGCTGCAGGGACTGCAAAATGGCTTGCAACAGATCATCCAGCTTGTGGTCATAGCAGGCGGCGAACAGCTCCTCGCGGTTCTTGAAGGACTCGTAGAAATAGCGTTCGGTCAGCCCGGCGGTCTGGCAGAGCTGCTTCACCGAGGTGGCGTGAAAGCCGTTTTCGCCGAACATCTGAAAGCCCGCGTCGAGCAGACGGTGCCGCCGCTCGGCGCGGCGAGCCTCCGAACTCTGCCCTCGGTAGGTTCTTTTCTTGGTGCTCATGAGGGTATGTTGACATGAACCATTGTCAGATGTAAAAGTAAGCGCCTATTTTTCGAGTCGAGTGCATCATGAGCCGCGCAGTTTCTTCAGATGTCGATGTCGCCATCATAGGCAGTGGCTTTGCCGGTCTGGGCATGGCGATCAGGTTGCAACAGGAAGGCAAACGCAGTTTTGTCCTGCTGGAAAAAGAGGCCGAACTGGGCGGAACCTGGTTCGTCAATCACTATCCGGGCTGTGCCTGCGACGTGCAATCGCATTTGTACTCCTTTTCGTTTGAACCGAATCCCAACTGGACGCGCACTTTTTCTCCCCAGGAAGAAATCTGCCGCTACCTGAATCATTGCGCGGACAAGTACGCAGTACGTGAGCACATCCGTTTCAACCGGGAACTGACCCACGCGCAATTCGATGAGGAGCAGGGCGTGTGGCAGCTGACCGATCAGAACGGCCAGATTCTGCGCGCCCGGGTGCTGGTTTCGGGCATGGGCGGGCTGAGCCGGCCCTCCATCCCGGACTTCCCCGGTCTGAGCGAGTTTCAGGGCAAGGTGTTTCACTCCCAGCAGTGGGATCATGACTACGTGCTGGAGGGCAAGAAAGTGGCGGTGATTGGCACCGGAGCCAGTGCGATCCAGTTCGTGCCTGAAATCGCCCCGCAACTTGAGCAACTGGATCTGTATCAGCGCACGCCGCCCTGGGTCATGGCCAAACCGGACTATGCGGTGGCGGGCTTCTGGCAACGGCTGTTCAAGCGCGTGCCCCTGGTGCAGGAAGCGTTTCGCAAAGGCCTGTACTGGTTCCTGGAAGCGCGCGCCACGGGGTTCATTCTTCTGCCCGGTTTCATGAAGCTGATGCAACCCGTGGCCAGACGTTACATTCGCAAACAGATCAGCGATCCGGCCTTGTGCGCACAGGTGACACCGTCCTATACCCTGGGCTGCAAACGCGTGTTGCTGTCGAACAATTACTATCCGGCCCTGGATCGGGACAATGTCACGGTGCTCAGCAGCGGCATCGAGCGGATCAGCCCGCAGGGCATCATCGATCAGCAAGGCCGGGAGCGTCAGGTCGATGCGATTATTCTGGGTACCGGCTTTGCCGCCACCGACCCCTTGCCGGCCGGCGTGCTGCTCGGCCGCGGTGGTCTGGATATCGTCGATGCCTGGGCGCAGACCGGACCGGAGGCCTATCTGGGCTGCACGGTTGCGGGTTTTCCCAATCTGTTCATCCTGGCGGGGCCCAACACCGGCCTGGGTCATTCCTCCATGGTCTTCATGCTGGAATCACAGATCAACTATGTGATGGATGCCCTGGTCAAGATGGATCAGCAGGCCGTGCAGTGCGTTGATGTGAAGCCTGAGGTGCTGCGGCGGTTCAATCAGAAACTGCAAAAGAAAATGACCGGCACGGTCTGGGCCAGGGGTGGATGTACCAGCTGGTATCTGGATGACTCGGGCAAGAACGTCACGCTCTGGCCCTATTTCACCTGGCAGTTCCGCCTGGCTACGCGGCGCTTCGATCTGAATAACTATGAGTTGCTGCCGAGCAAGACGGCATCGGCGCCGCTGACTCAGCCACAGGAGCTGGCGGCATGAAGGATTTCCGCGACAAGGTGGCCGCGATTACCGGTGCCGGTTCGGGCATGGGGCGCACCCTGGCCCTGAATCTGGCGGCGCAAGGCTGTCATCTGGCCCTGTCCGATGTGGATCAGCACGGTCTGGCCCAGACCCTGCGCCTGCTGGAGACTCAGGACGTGCGGG
The DNA here is from genome assembly GCA_041624435.1 of Oceanococcus sp. Taxonomy (GTDB): domain Bacteria; phylum Pseudomonadota; class Gammaproteobacteria; order Nevskiales; family Oceanococcaceae; genus Oceanococcus. The sequence continues at coordinate 16,239 of JBFJVB010000034.1, forward strand.
TCACCGGCGATCCGCTGGATGTGGCCAATCGCGAGGCGGTTTATGCCTGGGCCGACAAGGTGGTTGCGGATCACGGCAAGGTGAATCTGATTTTCAATAACGCCGGTGTGGCCCATGCCAGCACGATTGCACAGATGGATTATGACCAGCTGGAATGGATCATCAACATCAATCTGTGGGGGGTGATCTTTGGTACCAAGGCCTTCCTGCCGCATCTGGAAGCGTCAGGGGAAGGCCACATCATCAATACCTCCAGCCTGTTCGGGCTCTGCGCTCAGCCCACCATGGCGTCCTACAACATCACCAAATTTGCGGTGCGTGGCTTTACCGAGTCCCTGCGCCAGGAACTGGAGCTGCAGGGTTCCTGTGTCAGCGCGACCAGCGTGCATCCGGGCGGAATCAAGACCAACATTGCCAGGGCCAGCAGGATGGACCCCAGCGTTGAGGCACTGACCGGTCAGTCGCAGGCCGAAGGCGTGAAGGAATTCGAAAAGCTGTTCATCACCTCGGCGGACAAAGCGGCCAGGGTGATGCTGCAGGCGGTGCGTCGCAACAAGCGGCGGGTGGTGATCGGACCGGATGCCAAGCTGCTCGACGTGATCGTGCGGCTGTTTCCGTCGGCGTATCAGCGCCTGGTCCTTTTCGGCTTCCGGAAGAAGCTCAGCAAGCGTTAAAACGCACCATTTCAGGCGGGTAGCAACGCGACCGAATCGAGGGTTGGCCAGGGCGTGTCGCTGTCATGAGTCGCAGCGCTTATGGTATGTTACTCCTTAGTTACATAAAGATCAGGAGCATCGATTCATGGCTTTGCCGGAATTTTTGAACAGCCGCTTACGGCTGCCAGTGGTGGGTTCGCCCATGTTTATCGTGTCGGGCCCGGAGCTGGTGATCGCGCAGTGCAAGGCGGGGATTGTCGGTTCGTTTCCATCGCTCAATGCGCGTCCAGCCGGTATGTTTGAAACCTGGCTCCAGCGGATTGAACAGGAGCTGGACGCCCACAATCAGGCCCACCCGGATGCGCCGGCCGCACCGTTTGCAGTCAACCAGATCGTGCACAAGTCCAATGCCCGTCTGGAGCAGGATCTGGAATTGTGCGTGAAATACAAAGTGCCGATCGTGATCACTTCGCTGGGTGCGCGAGTGGATGTGAACGAGGCCGTTCACTCCTATGGCGGGATTGTGCTGCATGACATCATCAATCAGAAATTTGCCCACAAGGCGATTGAAAAGGGCGCCGACGGCCTGATCGCGGTCGCCAGTGGCGCAGGCGGGCACGCCGGGGGGCTGTCGCCGTTCGCGCTGATCCAGGAAATCCGTCAGTGGTTTGATGGCCCGTTGCTGCTGTCGGGCAGTATCGCGACCGGCGATGCGGTCCTGGCCGCTCAGGCCATGGGCGCGGACCTGGCCTACATCGGCAGCCCGTTCATCGCCACCCAGGAAGCCAATGCGGTGGCCGATTACAAACAGATGATCGTGGACTGCAACGGTGAAGATATCGTCTACACCAATCTGTTCACCGGTGTGCACGGCAATTATCTGCGGCCCTCGATCAGCCGGGCGGGCATGGATCCGGACCGTCTGCCGCAGGGCGATGTCACCACGATGGATTTTTCCAGCGCCGAGGCGATGGAGGATGCCAAGGCCTGGAAGGACATCTGGGGTTGTGGCCAGGGCATCGGGGCGATCAAGGACATTCCGTCCGCCGGCGACTACATTGCGCGCTTGCAGCGCGAGTATGCGCAAGCTCGTGCGCGCCTGCTCGGTGAGCCCCGCAGCCAGGCGAAAGCGGCCTGATAGGCGTTCAAACCGGCGGCATCGCATAGACGGCAGGAGAAGCTGCGGCTGCGAGTGGCTTACTGGGTTTGTTTCGATGCCCTTTCGCGAGCTGGCTACGCGGCGCTCGCTCCTACGGTAGATCGGGGGCAGGGCTGTAGGAGCAGCTTAAGACGCGAATGGCACGGCGGGCTGCTAGTTCTTCAGCCCCCTTCGCGACCTGGCTTCGCGGCGCTCGCTCCTGCGGTAGATCGGGGCCAGGGCTGTAGGTGTGGCTGGCGCGAATCGCGTGGTCAGGAAAATTTCCACACCCGGGCCGCGGCGGCGCTCTACACTACGACGTATGACTAAACACAAACTGCTGATTCGGCCTGCCACCAAGAAGGATCTGGTGCAGATTCACCGCCTGGTGGGCAAGGTCTACCCGGGGCCCGGCGGCTACACCCGAGAGCAGATACGCGGCCAGCTCAACCACTTTCCGGCTGGGCAGCTGGTGGCCGACTACGATGCGCAGATCGTGGGCTACTGCGCGAGTTTGCGCATTGACGGCGATCGCGCCCTGACCCCGCATACCTGGGCGGGCATCACCGGTGGCGGGTTCGGCAGCACGCACGACCCGGACGGGGAGTATCTCTACGGTTACGAGGTCTGTGTCGATCCGGAATTCCGCGGCTTGAAGCTGGGAGAACGCCTGTACTCGGCCCGCCGTGCCCTGTGTGTGGAGCTCAATCTCAAGGGCATCGTGTTTGGTGGACGGATGCCAAGCTTTGCGCGCAGGTCCCGGGAATTTGCGTCTGCGGCGGATTTCGCCCTAGCCGTGGCCGATCGCCGTTTGCGCGACCCGGTGATCAGTTTCCAGTTGCGGCAGGGTTTCGAGCTGATCGGCATCATGCCGGATTACCTGCCCTCCGATGCCGAATCCAAGGGCTATGCCACCCACATGTTGTGGCGCAATCCGGCACAGGAGGACCTGCTCACCACCGCCATTACCGCGCCGGACCGGCCGCCGGACGTGGTGCGCATCGCGGTCGTGCAGTACCAGCAACGGCGCATCGAGTCCTTCGAAGATTTCTCCCGAATCTGCGGTTACTTCGTGGACACGGTCGCCGACAATAAGAGCGATTTCGTGGTCTTTCCCGAGTACTTTGCGATTCAGCTGCTGTCGATCGAGAACGAGGCCCTGAGCCCGCGCGAGTCCATGCTGCGCATGGCGGAGTACAACGATCAGATCGAGGAACTGTTTCAGGGTCTGGCGATTCGCTACAACGTCAATATCATTGGCGGTTCCCATCCGGTGCTGACCGCGGACGGACGTCTGCTCAATATGGCCCACGTGTTCCTGCGCGATGGTTCGGTATTCGAACAGCCCAAGCTGCATCCCACGCCGGGCGAACGTTACTGGTGGCAGATCGAAGGCGGAGACTACCTGCGCGCGATCGAGACTGACAGCGGAACCATCGGGGTGCTGATCTGCTATGACGCGGAGTTCCCCGAGCTGGCCCGTCACCTGGTCGATCAGGGTGCGGACATCATTTTCGTGCCGTACTCAACCGAAGAGCGCCAGGCCCATCTGCGGGTACGTTACAGCTGCCACGCCCGGGCGATCGAGAATCAGATTTACGTCGCGACCGCGGGCAATGTCGGTAATCTGCCCCGGGTCCAGAACATGGACATCCACTATGCCCAGAGCGCGATCCTGACGCCCTGTGATTTCCCCTTCGCTCGGGATGGGATCGCCGCCCAATGCACCGAGAACAGCGAGATGCTGGCCTTTGCCGACCTGAACCTGGAGCAACTGCGCTCGGCGCGTCAATACGGCACGGTGCAGAATCTCAAGGATCGCCGGCACGATCTGTTCGGGGTGAACTGGCGCGGGCCTTCGGCGCCGGATTAAGCGTCGCTGCGGGAGCTTGAAGTCAAGAGGGCCGCGCTGCAGTCTTCAGTGGATTGACCAGCTTCATCACTGCGCGGCGGGAACATGATCGGCGACAAGATTCAGTGATATGCCATGTTCAAGATAGGCTTTCAGGCCTGCGAGCACGAAGCTGAAGCCACCCATGGCATCGATAGCCTGGGCGACGGTCTGATCGTCGTCGCCGACAAATCCCCAGGCGGTTATCGTGACCAGGGTGGTTTGCTCGGACTGAGCGGAAAAGGTCCATTCAACCGGGCAGGGCGGGTCGCCCCACTCGATCAGGATGCGTTGGTCCGGTTCCAGAGCAAAGACCCGCACCGGTGCTGACGCGCCGTACATTTCCCATTCCCAGACCAGTTCTGCGCCAGCCTCAAGCGGGCCGCTGCTCCTGGTGAACCAGAACCGGCAAGTGATCGCAGGGTCGACGAAGGCTTCGAACACCTGACTCACCGGTCTGCGAATCAACATCTGGACCTTTGCCTTGGGCGCATGGTGTAACGGCATGGGAACTCCCCGGATTGGCGTTCAGCTTAGCCCGGCATCTTGAGTAGCTCGGAAACCTCGAGCGAGCCGCCGACCTCCAGAAACGGGCAGGCCTTGCCCATGGCCAGTGCCGCCTCCATCGAATCGGCTTCGACGATGGTGTAGCCCGACATGCCGGTCGTGCCGCCGCTGCGGATGCTGCCATCGGCAGCGAGTGTGTGGGTGTTCTTGATCGGATTGGCCGGGCTGACCGCGGCGTCACCCAGGGAAGCCAGCCACGCCTTGTACTTGGCGAAATGTTGCTGAGCTTCCTCCGGGCTGGCAGGTGGATTGCCACCCAGGTAAGTCATCAGATACTGAGTCATGCCCACCTCTCCTTGGATCAAGCAGGCATTCTGCGTGACTTGCGCAGGGTTGGCCAGCTTGCGCTTCGGTTCGGGAATTGCGCAGGCCCGGTGGTTCTCGGGCTTGATTACACGCGCTGCGCTCAGGATGTTCGCTCAGGAAGCCTCCGTGCGGGGTGGATCATCCGGGTTGGCCGCAGTTGCCCGGTCTTCCCGACGCCGTCCCCGACTCGAGCGATGTTCGGCGCCTTCTTCGGCGTTCTCGCCGGGAACATCGGCCGGGTCGCGGCGCTCGCCCGGTTCCCGCCGATCCTCGTGCTCATTGAAACGACATTCGCAGCGGGCTTTATCGCAAGCCGCGACTGGCAGTTTCGGGGCTTCATTCCGCAGGTACCGATCGCCGACCAGCAACCAGACTGCCGAGCAGGCATCCAGACCAGGCTGAATGCTCACGGATTCGAAGGCGGCGGTTTTGGCTGTAACAGCGTCCGCCCGGCCGAGTGCCGTTTGGTCTTCAGTGTTGCGCCGCCAAAGCCAGAAAACCGCGCCGAGGGCGAGGACGCTACCGAGCACAATCCAGACTGCCATTTCTTTGTCTCGTTGGGGTCAGGGGCCGGAACCGTTCCGGCAACAGCCCGAAGATACCGAAATCCTGTGAAACTGCCGTGAACATGCGCTGCGCGGTTAAATCGTTTCGCAGCAGGCGCCCATGCCCGGTTGCCGCGGGTCTCCGTCTCCAGTGCAGGCGGCGGGACCGCTCTGCGGGCTGGCTAGTTTGGGGTGCACGGCTGTCGCGAATAAGCGAACTCGATTCGCTTCGTCCCACTGCCGTCAGGTCCTTCGATGGCCGCAATCAGGCCGGATTTGGACGAGGCCTGATAGCGGATGCTGGTCGGAAAGTCGTGTTCAGGATTGCTGAACACGACGCGGTTCGGGCCGATCTCAGTCATTTCGAAGGTGGCGGGGGCTTGCCCGGAAGGTGCAGCCTGCAGCGTCGTGTGGCCGTCCGCATCGGTGCGAATGACCATGAATTCATGCGCCACGGTCCTGCCCTGGCGGATGGTTCTGGCAACGCCCAACAGGGTGCCGCCGGCCGGCGCGGTCCAGAATTCTCCGGAACCGGGTTCAGCCGTCGCGCTGGCCCAGCACCCACTGAGCCAGCCCAGGCTGTCTGCGCCCGCCCAGGCTGTCTGCGCCCGCAGTGGAGGCGGCGCGGGTGGCACTGCCCTGTGCGAGGCCGGCCGCTGCCAGCCCTGCGACGAGTGTGGCGAGCGCCAGAGCGCGCCTCGGGTGTAGCCTTACCCGGGGCGGCGATTCATTCCGGCCGCTCATGGCGAAACCGCCGGCGTTAGGAAGTCTTGTTGCTCCATCAGGTGCTTCCTCCAGGCGGGTGTGAGTTGTCGTGAATATACAGGCAGTCAAAGCCGTTTGGCTGGTCCGTGCGCGCTGATGGCGTACCCAACAGTCTTGAACCGAATCCTGCAGGCTAGTTTCATTCCGACCACAAGAATTTCACTTCGGCCAATTTAGTTTTTGCAGCAGAGGCGAAAACGCCCGATACGACAAGAGCAATATTTCCCAAATAACAGGGTAGGAGTGAGACATGAATGAGCTGCAACAACGACTTGAAGTGATACAGCTGTGCGAAACGCTGGCAATCGATGAGCGTGACCTCGTCGAGCGCTGTCTGGATCTGGGTTATGAAGAGCTGGCGGCCGAGGACAAGGGGCAGATTCGCCGCTTGTTGAATCGGCAGAGTGCGTCTCATTTTGGCGCCTTGCAGCGTTACCGCGAACGTCGAGCCGCACAACGAGGACCGATTGGACAGCCCACAAACCTGAGTGCTCGACGGGCGGGGCGGTCACGCCTTTCGGGACGTGACCGCAGTCAGCAACCTATAACTTCCAGTTGAACATCAGCCAGAGTTTGCGGGTGTCCGCGCCGTGGCTAACGGCGCGGTAGTCCGCGAACTTGAGCAACAGCTTGGTGGACTTGGACAGGGCTTTGACGGCCAGCACATCGATTTCACTGCCATAGTCGGCGCCGCCGAAATCGGCATCGAACTGGTGGTAAATCGCCTTCAGCTTGATCCCTGCGACATGACCCGCCAGTACCAGATAGGCGTCGCGCACCCCGGCATCGGGGGTGCGCAGGAACAGATCGGCCCAGCCCTGAAAGGCGTGCTTGGTGGCCAGCGGTGTCTGCAAGCCATAGCGTCCCTCGTTGCTACCCAGGATTTCATAATTGACGCTGGCATCGACCGGACCGATCCTGGTGCCCAGGCTGGCAAACAGATAAGCCGCATCCACCGTGTTCAGGGCATCGGCGTAGTCAGATTGCACCGCATACTCCAGGGTGTAGCTCAGGGGTAAAGCTGAGTCCAGCTTGCCGGTGGCACGCAGGCCGATGGTCTGACTGTCGGCGGTGCCGGTCGCATAGTCCAGGGCATAGGCATAGGCGGCCAGGCTCAGCGCCCTGGACACGCTGTAGCTCAGATTGAGCAGGTGGCCATCCAGGTCGCTGCTATTGAAAACAATCCCATTCACCCGGGTGAGATAGGCGTAGCTGAAGCTGAGCCTGTCCAACGGGTTCGCGTGCACGCTCAGTGCATCGAAAGTCTGTTCATTCTGGCGCCAGCCCACATTGCCCACGAAGCGGGCATTGTCATAAATCAGGCGCTGGCGACCCAGCTTGAGCGTGCTCGCCGGCAGACCGGCGTAGCCCAGATAGGCCTGGTTCAACTCGGTGCCACGGGGGTCGGCGACCACGGCACGATCGGTGCGCCCGTTGCGGGTGCTGTTATAGGCCTGATCGCTGAGGTCAAAAACGCCCTCGAACTCCGTTACGGCCTTGAGCTCGTTCCAGCTGCCGGTGGTATACCCCAGGCGGACACGTGCCGTGAGCGCATCGGCCGTGTCGTTCGCAGGATTGCCGCGATCGACGTTTTCATAACGCAGACGGGTGTCGAGATTCACGCTGCCGGCCGCCAGTGCAGGCCCCAGACCGGGTTCGCTGGCCTGGCTCAGTGTGCCCAGCAGGCTCAAGACGATGCCGACGCTGCCGGCGGAAAAGAAATCGCGCATAAATGCATACTCCCTGGAAATGTTCTGAATGCTCGTCAGCATGGGCAGCAGGTCCGTGCCTTGTCCGGTGTGGAGGGCTTGGGACCGGCCTGATCCATTCTTGCAGCGGGGTAAGCAAACCAGGTGCCAACTGTCCCAATCGGCCTGGGAGCCGGCGTTTGAGGCCGGTTGAGCGAAGCGCTGCACTGCGCTTGCGCGGTTTTGGTGCAGCGCGCATTGAAGCGCTGCACCGTAGCAGCGGTGTCCGCCGCGAATCGGCCTCGGCTCCGGTTTGCCGCGGATTCGCGAGCTGGGGCTCGCTCCTACGGGCTCGCTCCTACGGGTTCGTTCGGTGGGTAGGTTATCCCGCCTTGTAGGAGCGGCGTCAGCCGCGAATGGGCTTCGGCGCTGGTTTGCCGCGGTTTCGCGAGCTGGGGCTCGCTCCTACGACAGGGTGGCCGTGGCCGGTTGGTAGGCTGATCCCCTCTGGTAGGAGCGGTGTCAGCCGCGAATCGGCTTCGGCGCTGGTTTGCCGCGGTTACGCGAGCTGGGGCTCGCTCCTACGGGCTCGTTCGGTGGGTAGGTTATCCCGCCTTGTAGGAGCGGCGTCAGCCGCGAATGGGCCTCGGCTCCGGTTTGCCGCCGTTTCGCGAGCTGGGGCTCGCTCCTACGACAGGTGGCCGCGGCCGGTTGGTGGGCTGATCCCCTCTGGTAGGAGCGGTGTCCGCCGCGAATCGGCCTCGGCGCTGGTTTGCCGCGGTTTCGCGAGCTGGGGCTCGCTCCTACG
>JBFJVB010000035.1:0-23970 GCA_041624435.1 Oceanococcus sp.
CTCGAGGATCTCACCGCCGGAACGTTCCAGGAAGTGCTCGATGAAACCGAGGCGGTGGATAAGAAGAAAATCAAACGGATCGTGTTCTGCAGCGGCAAGGTGTATTTCGACATCTACAAGGCCCGCCAGGAGGCCGGTCTGGATGATGTAGCGATCGTCCGCCTGGAACAGCTCTATCCGTTTCCGACCGAGGCCTACAGCGCGGTCATCAAACGCTATCCACATGCGAAAGACATCGTCTGGTGTCAGGAAGAACCGGAGAATCAAGGCGCCTGGTACCAGATCAAGCATCGGCTGCAAGTGCCGCTCGGCAAACAGCACCGGATGATGTATGCCACCCGTCCAGGCGCCGCGTCCACGGCGACGGGTTACATGAAGGTGCATTTGATTCAACAACACCTGCTGATGCAGGCCGCCTTGCACGAGGGTTCGGCCCTGGTCGGCGGCTGAACTAATACGCTAAACCACATTTGAGTCACATCACAGAGTTAGGGGAGCCACAATGAGTATCGAGATCAAGGTGCCGGCGCTGCCGGAATCCGTTTCCGAGGCCACGGTTGCGGAATGGCATAAAGCGGTGGATGACGGCGTGCGCCGGGATGACAATCTGGTTGATCTCGAAACCGACAAGGTGGTTCTGGAAGTGCCGGCGATGGCCGATGGGCGACTGGTCAAGATTCTGGTCGAGTCCGGCGCTACGGTTAAAGGTGGCGACGTGCTGGGGATCATGGAGGCCGGTACGGCGGAAGCGGCCAAACCCGCAGCAGCGCAGGCCGCACCTGCTGCCGAGCAAAGCGTCGATGTCGTGCAGAGTCCGGCGGTTCGGCGCCTGCTGGAAGAACACGGGCTGGATGCCGCGGCCATCGAAGCGACGGGCAAGGGTGGACGACTGACCAAGGCCGACGTGGAGAAGCATCTTCAGCAGGCCCCGGCCAAGGCGGCGCCGGTCGCGGTCGCGCCAGCACCAGTGGCCCCAGCAGCGCCGTCACCAGCGCCGAGCACGGCAGCGCCCCTGCCCAATGAACGGGTCGAACAACGCGTGCCGATGACGCGGATTCGCAGCCGGATTGCCGAGCGCCTGGTTGAAGCCCAGCAAACGGCAGCGATGCTCACCACATTCAATGAAGTGGATCTGCACGCGGTCGATCTGCTGCGCAAGCAATACCGGGACGTGTTCGAGAAGAACCACAAGGTTCGACTCGGTTATATGAGTTTCTTTGTTCGGGCCGCCATTGAAGCCCTGAAACGCTATCCCATCATCAATGCCTCGGTGGACGGTCAGGACATCGTTTATCACGGTTATTACGATATCGGCGTCGCGGTCAGCTCACCCCGGGGTCTGGTCGTGCCCATCCTGCGCGATGCCGACAAGCTGAGTTTTGCCGAGATTGAAAGCGGGATTGGCGAACTGGGCGCGAAAGCCAAGGAAAACAAGCTGACCATGGACGATCTGACCGGGGGGACCTTTTCGATCACCAATGGCGGCGTATTCGGCTCGATGATGTCGACGCCGATTCTGAATCCTCCGCAAAGCGGCATTCTGGGCATGCACGGCATCACCAAGCGGCCCATGGTGGTCAATGACGAGGTCGTGGTCCGGCCTATGATGTATCTGGCCATGACTTACGATCACCGCATCATCGACGGTCGCGAAGCCGTGATGTTCCTGCGCACGATCAAGGAAGTGCTGGAAGATCCGGCCCGGATGCTGCTCGAAATCTAAGCCCTCCGCCCCGTCAGGGAGTCCGCGCAGCGGGCTCCTTTCATCATTCGTTTCAACGACATGGACGACACCATGAGCAAGACATACGACCTTATCGTCATTGGCGCCGGACCGGCCGGATACGTTGCCGCCATTCGCGCGGCCCAGCTCGGCATGAGCGTGGCCTGCATCGATAAATGGGTCAACCGCGATGACAAGACCGCTTTCGGCGGAACCTGCCTGAATGCGGGCTGTATCCCCTCCAAAGCCCTGCTGGAATCCTCGGAGTTGTACCACCGCGCCCAGCATGAATTCGCAACCCACGGCATCGGCATCGGCAAACCGAAACTCGATGTCGCGGCAATGCAGGCGCGCAAAACCAAGATCACCCAGCAACTCACCGGCGGAATCGCCGCGCTGTTCAAGGCCAACGGGGTTGACGGCCTGGCCGGAACGGGCGTGATTCAAGGCGCCGGGGAAGTCGCCTATACCGCTCATGGCAAGGACAAGGTGACGACGCTCAAGTGCCAGAAAATTCTGGTCGCCAGCGGTTCGGAGCCGGTGGAGTTGCCGATGGCCAAATTTGACGGCAAGTACATTGTCGACTCCTGGGGCGCTCTGGATTTCGACAAGGTGCCCAAGCGCGTGGGCGTCATCGGCGCCGGCGTCATCGGCGTTGAGCTGGGCAGCGTGTGGGCCCGCCTGGGCTCCGAAGTGGTCATGCTCGAAGCTCAGGAGGAGTTCCTGGCCGGGATCGCGGATGCCCAGATCGCCAAGGAAGCCCTGCGACAGTTCAAGAAGCAGGGTCTGGATATCCGGCTCGGAGCCCGGGTCATGGGTGCGGAGGTCAAAGGCGCCGGAGTTGATGTCAGCTTTGCGGTCAAGTCCAAGGAGCATAGCGAGCGCTTCGACCGGCTGATTGTGGCGGTAGGCCGCAGGCCGCATACCGACGGGCTGTGCGGGGATCAAACCGAACTCGAGCTGGACGAAAAAGGCTTTGTTGCGGTTGACAAGGAATACCGTACCAGCATGCCGGACGTCTACGCGGTGGGGGATGTGATCGGCGGCTTGATGCTGGCCCACAAGGCCAGTGAAGAAGGCGTCGCCGTGGCCGAAATCATCGCCGGACACACGGCCCAGATCAATTACGACACGGTGCCTTCGGTCATCTACACCAGTCCCGAAGTGGCCTGGGTCGGCAAGACCGAAGAAGCGCTGAAGGCTTCCGGAACGGACTATCAGGTCGGCAGTTTTCCGTTCAGTGCCAACGGCCGGGCCAAGGCCCTGGAGATGCCCATCGGGCAGGTCAAGATGCTCACCTGTGCCAAGACCGACCGGATCCTGGGCGTGCACATGGTCGGTCCGTATGTATCCGAACTGATCGCCGAGATGGTGCTGGCGATGGAGTATGGCGCCACCAGCGAGGACATTGCGCTCACCATGCACGCCCATCCGACCCTGTCCGAAGCAGTCCACGAAGCCGCCCTGGCGGTGGATGGCCGGGCGATTCATGCCATCAACAAGAAACGGACGTAAGCGTGGCAGCGATGAGCGGATTGATGCGCAGGTTGACCGCCACCAGCGGTCTGGTGGTGCTCAGCGCCCTGTGTGGTCCCGGCTTCGCCGCCGAACTGGACCTGACCCTGGGCGAGGACTCGCTGCGCGGCGAATATGTTGTGCCGATCGGCAAGGAGGTGGCGGACAATGTCTCCACGCTGGATCTGGGGGTCTGGTATCAGGAAGACAAGAACAGTGACGGCTTGCTCGCGCATGCCGGGATCATGATTTTTGGCGACACCGGCGCCAAGAAGGCCAATATCAAGGCCGGAGTGGGCGCCCGGGCGGTGCTGCTGGACACCGATCCCAATGTCAACGGGGCTGCACTCACACTGGGCGGCACGGTGACGGGTCGGGTGCCGGATTTCAATCGTCTGGGAGGCAAGCTGTGGTTATTCTATGCGCCCGATGTCAGCGCCTTTGGTGATCTGGACAGCTATTTCGAATATGGCGTAAGCGTGGATTACCAGCTGATCCGCCAGGCCTATGTCGTGGGCGGTTTTCGCCAGTTGCGCGCCGGCATCAACGACAACGGCAAATTCAATATTGAATCAGGCGGGTTTCTGGGCCTGCGGCTGGTTTTCTAGGAGCGGTTTGTGGCAGGACACAGTAAATGGGCCAATATTCAGCATCGTAAGGGGGCCCAGGACAAGAAGCGCGGCAAACTGTTCACCAAGCTGGTCAAGGAAATCACCGTGGCCGCACGGATGGGCGATCCCGATCCCGGTTCCAATCCGCGCTTGCGCCTGGCGGTCGACAAGGCCATGGCGCAGAGCATGCCCAAGGACAATATCGAGCGCGCCATCAAACGCGGCTCGGGTCAGCTGGATGGAGCGAATTACGAAGAAATTCGCTATGAGGGCTATGCCGCGCACGGGGTTGCGGTGATGGTCGATTGCATGACGGACAACCGCAATCGCACCGTTGCCGAAGTGCGTCACGCTTTCAGCAAGCACGGCGGCAATCTGGGCAATGACGGCTCGGTGTCCTACCTGTTCGACAAGAAGGGCTATTTCCTGTTCGCTCCGGGCGTCGACGAAGACAAATTGATGGACGTGGCCCTGGAGGCCGGTGCAGCCGACATCATCAGCTTCGACGACGGTTCCGCCGAAGTCATCGCCGAACCGGATGACTACCAGAACGTCAAAGATGCGCTGGAAGCTCAGGATCTGCACGCGGAGGAGACCGATGTCACGATGCGCCCGCAAACCGTCACGGAATTGTCTGCCGAGGCGTACGCCGGGGTGCAGAACTTGATCGATGCGCTTGAGGATCTCGACGATGTGCAGAACGTGTACGCCAATGCGGAGCTGAGTGAGTAAGCTACGCATCTTGGGAGTGGATCCAGGTTCGATTCGAACGGGCTTCGCCCTGGTGGACTTTTCGGGGCAGAAATTCCAGCATGTCCACAGCGGTTTCCTGGCCCTGGGGCAGGGCGAGATGGCCGCCCGGCTGGGACGGGTTCACAGTGAACTCAGCGCCTTGATAGTCACCTACCAGCCCGATGTGGCGGCGATTGAATCGGTGTTTGTGCAGAAAAACGTGGCCAGCGCGATCAAACTGGGACAGGCTCGCGGAGCAGCCATCAGCGCCTTGGCCTGTGCGCAGCTCGAGGTGGCCGAATACGCGCCCGCCAAGGTCAAGCGTTCCATCTGCGGCGGCGGTCGAGCGGAAAAGCAACAGGTCAATTTCATGGTTCAGCGTTTACTCAATCTGCAGCAGGCACTGCAGGAAGATCAGGCCGATGCACTGGCCGTGGCGATCTGTCATGGTTTTCATGTGCCGGTGCGCCGGACCAGTGGGGTGGGGCGGTGATCGGTCGCCTCCGCGGTCGGTTACTGGAACTGCAACCGCCACAGTTGCTGGTGGATGTGGCTGGTGTGGCCTACGAACTTGAAGCCCCGATGTCGACGATCTACCTGTTGCCGGCGCAAGGTGAGGAGGTCGTCCTGCACACTCACTTTGTGGTGCGCGAGGATGCCCAGCTCCTCTACGGATTTGTCAGCCGCGAGGAGCGCGAACTGTTTCGCGAACTGATCCGGATCTCCGGGGTCGGCGGAAAAATGGCCCTGGCGGTGTTGTCGACCCTGAATTCTGCCGATCTGGTTGCGGTCATTGATAACGGCGACGTGGATCAGCTGGTCCGGGTTCCGGGGATAGGCAAGAAAACGGCGGACCGGATGCTGCTGGAATTGCGCGGCAGAATTTCGCGCTTTGACGGTCTCGGCGCCAGCGGGCCGGGACGGACCGCGCCGGCGGCCGGCGAGGCCGAAGATGCCCTGCAGGCCCTGGGCTATTCAGCGGCCGAAGCCCGGCGACTGATCAAAGGTCTGGATCCGGCGCAGCTGAGCACTCAGGACATGATTCGGGCGGCGTTGCAGAAGGCCGGAAAATGACCGAGCGACTCCTTTCCGCCCAGAGTGATGCCGACGAAGTGCGGATTGATCGCGCGATCCGCCCCCGCCTGCTGGCGGACTATGTGGGTCAGGCGCCGGTCCGGGACCAGATGAGCATCTTCATTCAGGCTGCCCGGCAGCGCGAGGAAGCCCTGGATCACGTTCTGATCTACGGGCCGCCGGGTCTGGGCAAGACGACCCTGGCACACATCATCGCCCACGAGCTTGGGGTCAATCTGCGCCAGACTTCCGGTCCTGTGCTGGAAAAGCCCGGCGACCTGGCGGCTCAGCTGACCAACCTCGAAGAGCACGATGTCCTGTTCGTGGATGAAATTCATCGCCTGGGACCGGTGGTCGAGGAGATCCTGTACCCGGCCATGGAGGATTATCAGCTCGATATCATGATTGGCGATGGCCCGGCGGCCCGATCAATCAAGCTCGATCTGCCACCGTTTACTCTGGTCGGGGCCACGACCCGCGCCGGCGCCTTGACCTCGCCGTTGCGCGACCGCTTCGGCATCGTGCAGCGCTTGCAGTATTACAGCGCCGAGGAGCTGACCCGCATCGTGGCCCGATCGGCCAGCCTCCTGGGGCTGCAACTGGACGCAAAAGGGGCTCAGGAGATTGCTCGACGCTCCCGCGGGACCCCGCGGATTGCCAACCGCCTGCTACGCCGGGTCCGGGATTACGCCGAGGTCAAGAGCGATGGCCAGATTGACGCCCGGATTGCCGATCTGGCCCTGCGCATGTTCGAGGTGGACGAAGAAGGTTTTGACCTGATGGATCGAAAGCTGCTCAGTGCCCTGGTTCAGCACTATGGTGGCGGACCGACCGGCGTCGACGCCCTGGCGGCGGCCATTGGCGAAAGCAAGGACACCATCGAGGATGTGATTGAGCCCTACCTGATCCAGCAAGGCTTTCTGTTGCGCACCCCCCGGGGCCGGCAGGCCACGGCAGCAACCTACCGCTTGCTCGGGCTGACCCCGCCCGGTGGGGAAGACCTGTTTCCCGCGGAACGCTGATGTTCTGCTTCACTTATCGGGTGTATTACGAAGACACCGATGTCAGTGGCGTGATGTATCACGCCCGCTACCTGGCGTTTCTGGAACGGGCCCGCACCGAGTTTCTTCGCAGTCTGGGGTTTGAGCAGGACCGGTTGATCGAGCGGTACGGACTCGCTTTCACCCTCAGCGACATCCAGATCCAGTATCGCAAACCGGCTCGGCTGGACGATGAACTCAAGGTGTCCGTCGCGGTCGAAAAGCTCGGCGCGGCGTCGCTGTGTTTTGCCCAGACAATCTGCTCGATCCCCGACAATACCCTGCTGGCAACCGCCTCGGTCAGGGCCGGTTGCGTACAATTGCCGGAATTCAGGGCAGCCCGCATGCCCGATCCGTTACGCCACGCTCTAAAACTGCATTGGGATGCTCATGTCATTTAGTGAATTGATTCAAAGCGCCAGCCTGCTGGTTCAGCTCGTGATGCTGATTCTGCTGCTCGCTTCCGTGGTCTCCTGGTTTGTCATCCTGCGCAAACGGACACTGATCGGCAGTATCCGCCGTGCCGCGGACAAATTCGAGGATAATTTCTGGTCCGGCGGCCGGCTTCACGACATCTATGAATCGCTGCGCCGTCGCGCGCGTGAGGACAAGGGGCTGGAGGCGCTGTTTCGGACCGGATTTGAAGAGTTTGATCGCAGTCGTGGCAGCGAGGCCGCCACTAAGGCCGAGCTGATGGCTGCGGTGCAGCGCTCCGTGCGGGTCGCGCACATGCGGGAGGTGGATCGACTGGAGAGCGGTCTGGCGGTGCTGGCCACGATCGGCTCAACGTCCCCGTACATCGGTCTGTTCGGGACGGTGTGGGGCATCATGAATGCCTTCATCGGCTTGGGCAACGCCAAGCACGCCACGCTGGCGATGGTCGCGCCGGGCATCGCCGAAGCCCTGATCGCAACGGCCATGGGTCTGGTGGCGGCCATTCCGGCGGTGATCGCCTACAACACCTTTACCAGCCAGGTGGAACGGCTGGAATCGCGCTTTCAGGCCTTTGCCGAAGAATTCATCGGCATCGTTGAACGTGGTGTACAGACCCATTCAGCGGCATGATGGAACGGAAAAAGCGCCGCCTGGCGCATGAGATCAATGTGGTGCCCTACATCGATGTGATGCTGGTGTTGCTGGTCATATTCATGATCACGGCGCCGCTGCTGACCCAGGGTGTGGAAGTCGATCTGCCCGATGCCGCGGCCGAAGCCATGGAATACGAGGCTGAAAACGAGCCGGTGGTGCTCAGCGTCGATGCCGCGGGCAAGTACTACCTCAATCGCGGTGACAATCCTCGTGCGGCCCTGTCCGACGCGCAGATCGAGCAAATCGTTGGCAGTATCATGAAGCACAAACCGCAAACGCCCGTCGTGGTGGAGGGAGACGAAGCCGTACCCTACGCCCGGGTGATGTACGCGATGGTGCTGCTGCAGCGTTCCGGTGCGGTCAAGCTCGGCTTTGCCACCGAAGCGCCAGAATAGCCTGCCGTGAAGGTGGCCGCTTCGGACATTTTTGCGCTGACCCTGGCGTTGGCGATGCACGTGCTCGCGGGTGCCTTGCTGTGGTTTGGTCTACCGCGGATCACCCCGCCACCGGCACCTTCGGTGGTGCCTGTTCACGCCGTCTTTCTGGATCAGAGTCGCAGCGCTCTGGCTACCATGCAGCGCGAGGAAGAACAGCGCAGGGCGCTCGCGCAGCAGCAGCGTCAGGCCGAACTCGAAAAACAACGTCAGGCGCAGGAACAAGCCCGGCTCAAAGCCGAAGCGGAAGCCCGGCGCATGGCGGAAGCCGAAGCCAAGCGGCAGGCCGAGGAAGCGGCGCGTCTACGTCAGGTCGAAGAAGCCCGACGCCAGGAGGCCGAGCGTGCGCGCCAGGCCGAAGAAGCCCGGCGCAAGGAGGCGCAGCGCCAGAAGGCCGAGGCTCTGGCGAAAGAAAAGGCCGCCGAGGCGGCGCGGCGCAAGGCCGCCGAGGAAAAAGCGCGACAGGAAGCCGAGGCGGCCAAACGGCGTCGCCAGGAAGAGAGCGAGCGTTTGTTCAAAGAGGCGCTGGCGGCCGAAGAACAGGCCCTGGAAGCCCGCCGCCAGGCGCAGCGGCAGGCCCAGGCGGATGCGGCTGCGCGCGGTGAATATCAGGTGCAACTGTTCCGACACATCCAGAGAAACTGGGTCAGGCCCGCCGGGACCGAACAGGATTTTTCCTGCCAGATTCGCATTCAGCAGCTGCCGGGCGGACAGATTCAGAGTTATGAACTGCTGGAGAGCTGTGGCAACAGTTTTCTGGATGGCTCGGTGGAAAGTGCGATTCGCAAATCCGATCCGTTACCCTTGCCCTCCAATCCGCGTGTCTTTGACCGTACTCTTACCCTGACTTTCAAACCCTGATGAAAATTCGCTTCCTGCTCCTGCTCCTGTCCGCTCACGCCACCGCCGTATACGCCGACCTGCAAATTACCATCACCGGGGGGCAGGTGCGGCCGGTTCCCATTGCTGTGGTGCCGTTTCGCGCAGATGCGCTCGAATCCGTCGATACCGATGTGGCGCGGATCATAGAAACCGATCTGGCCGGCAGCGGCCTGTTCGCGCCATTCCCGCGCGAGGACCAGATCAGCCGGCCGGCCAGCGAAACCGAAGTACGCTACGAAAACTGGCGGGCTTTGGGGGTGGAACATGTGGTGCTGGGGGGTATCCGGCGTGCCGCCCTGGGCAACTGGCTGGTGGAGTTTCAGCTTCTGGATGTCTATCGGGCCAGCCGCACCCTCGGCTTTGAAATCCCCGTCAGCGCCAGCGGCCTGCGCTATGCCAGCCATCAGATCAGCGATCTGATTTACGAGAAACTGACCGGTCACAAGGGCGTGTTCAATACCCGCATCGCCTACGTGACCGCATCCGGACCGCTGGAGAACCGGGTTTTCAAGCTGATGATCTCCGATGCGGATGGCCATGATCCCAAGCAGCTGGTGCGTTCCACCGAACCCCTGATGTCGCCCAGCTGGTCGCCGGACGGGCGCCAGATGGCCTTCGTGGCCTTCGAAAACTCGCAGCCGAAGATCTTTCTGCAAACCGTCGCCACCGGCGTGGTGCGCAAGCTGACCGATCACCCCGGAATCAATGGGGCGCCGAGTTTTTCCCCGGA
Source organism: Oceanococcus sp. (assembly GCA_041624435.1). Classification (GTDB taxonomy): domain Bacteria; phylum Pseudomonadota; class Gammaproteobacteria; order Nevskiales; family Oceanococcaceae; genus Oceanococcus. Next base: position 9,831 of record JBFJVB010000035.1, read on the forward strand.
TGGTCGCAAACTGGCGGTGACCCTGTCCTTTGAAGGCAACCCGGAAATCTATCTGATCGATCTGGCCAGCGGCGCGCTGCAACGCATGACCCATGATCCGGCCATCGACACGGAAGCCGCGTTTTCGCCGGATGGAAAACAGCTGATATTCACCTCGGACCGAGCCGGCCGACCGCAGATTTATCGTTTGAACATTGCAGGGCAGGGCAAGCCCGAGCGCCTGACTTTCGAGGGCCGCAGCAATGCCAGGGCGAGTTATTCTCCGGATGGCAAGCATCTGGCTCTGGTGCACCAGGCCGAAGCCGGTTTCCAGATCGCGGTGATGAATGTGCAGACCCGCGCCTTGCAGGTCCTGAGCGAGGGACCACTGGATGAAAGTCCCAGTTTCGCGCCCAATAGCATTGTTATAATTTACTCGGCAAAAGGAGCCCGCAGCGCCGAGCTTGCCACCGTTGCAATCGATACCGGCATCCGCCAGCAACTGCGTCAAACCGGGGATGTTCGCGAACCAGCGTGGTCGCCATTTCATAAATAGGGAACACCATGAACAATCAGAACAAAGCACTACTGCTCACCGCGCTGTTGGCGCTCGTAGCCTGTGGCTCAACTCCGGAGCAGCCAGACGCGGGGCAGCAAGCCGAAGAATCCGCCGAAATTCGGGATGGACTGACCGGATCAGGCGTTCAGGACCGCGAACTGGGCACCGCCAAGCCGCTGGATTCAGCCGCGGCGCGGGATGCGGCCATGCGGCGCCAGCTGACCGTGTATTTCGATTACGACAGCAGTCAGATTCGCGATGAATTTCTGCCGGTACTGGATGCCCATGCGCGTTTCCTTCGCGACAAGCCGCTCGCGCGCCTGCGTCTGGAAGGCCATTCGGATGAACGCGGAACGCGCGAATACAACATTGCCCTGGGCGAACGACGCGGCGAAGCCGTGCGCCGGGCGCTGTTGCTTCGTGGCGCTACCCGGTCACAACTGCTGGTGGTCAGTTTTGGCGAAGAAAAGCCGGCGGTATTGGGCAGCGGTGAAGCCGCCTGGGGCCAGAACCGGCGGGTCAACCTGGTCTATCAATGAAACTTGTCGTTTTTCTAAGCGCCGTCGCCCTGCTGGGCGGCTGTGCCAGCGTCGGTTCCAACAAACCGGATCCGACCCAGCTGCGCCTGGCTGCCCTGGAAAGTGAGAACCAGGCCCAGAGGGACGAACTGGCCGAGCAGCGACGTCTGCTCAATGGCTTCGGCGCCGTCGGCATGGGCAGTTCGGTGGCCCAACTGGAGGAGCAGGCCCGGCAACTCCGCGGCCAGATCGAAGAACTGCAGTACAAGCTGTCGATGCAGGAAGACCGACAACGCGCCTTGTATCTGGATCTGGACAACCGCCTGCAAGCGCTGGAGGGCGGGACCACAACCCCCGGTTCTGGTCGCCCCAGAAACAGCTCGGAAGCGGGCGATGGCGATCAGAAAGCCTATCTTGCGGCTTTCCAGCAGCTCAAGAGCGGGGCGTATCCGGAAGCGGTAGCAGGCTTTCAGAACTTTCTCAGGCAATACCCTGAGAGTCCTTATGCCCCCAATGCCCAGTACTGGATTGGCGAGGCGCATTATGTGCAACGCAACTTCGATCAGGCCTGGAGCGCGTTTGCGGTCGTCCTGGAGCGGTTTCCTGCCAGCCCCAAGGCCAGCGATGCGCTGCTCAAGCAAGGCTTGCTGCGGGTGGAGCAGGGCCAACCCGTACAGGCCCGAGAGCTGCTGAAGAAAACCATCCAGTCGTATCCGGACAGCACCGCCGCCAGCCTGGCCAAGGAGCGCCTTCAGCAGATGGGCGGAAGTTAATTGACTTTCCCTGCTCCGGCCGTGGCTGGCCGTTCCGATCGTCTCAAGCTCACTGAAATCTTCCGTTCACTCCAAGGTGAGGCGGTTCAGGTGGGTCTGCCGACCACTTTTGTGCGCCTGACCGGCTGCCCCTTGCGTTGCACCTACTGCGATACCGCGTATGCCTTTCACGGCGGGCAGTGGCGGGATATCGACTCGATCGTCCATGACCCTCTGGTGATGGCCAGCACCCACATCTGCGTGACCGGCGGCGAACCCCTGGCTCAAAAAGCCTGTCTGACGCTGCTTAGCGCGCTGTGTGACGCGGGGCATCAGGTTTCCCTGGAAACCAGCGGAGCGATGGACATCGCCCAGGTCGACCCGCGGGTCTCCCGAGTGGTCGATATCAAAACCCCCGGTTCCGGCGAGCAGGCGAAGAACCGCTGGGAAAACCTGCCTTTGCTGAACGCGCACGATCAACTCAAGTTCGTGGTTTGTAATCGGGCGGATTTTTCCTGGGCGCTGGACACGATCAAGCAGCATGCCTTGCTCGGGCGCTGCGAGATCCTGGTTTCGCCCAGCTTTGCTGAAGTCGAACCCCGGCAACTGGCCGAGTGGGTGCTGGAATCCGGATTGTCGATCCGCTTGCAGGTGCAGCTGCACAAGCTGCTGTGGGGGGATGCCCCTGGACACTGAAACCAACCGGGACGCGGTCATCCTGCTATCGGGTGGGCTGGATTCCGCCACGGTCCTGGCCATCGCCAATGCCCAGGGCTTTCGCTGCCATGCCCTGAGCATCGCCTACGGACAGCGTCACAGCGCCGAACTCCAGGCTGCGGAGCGGGTCGCGGAGCGGCTGGGCTGTGCAAGTTTCCGGCAAGTCCAGATGGATATGCGCCTGATTGGCGGTTCCGCCCTGACGGATGACGCGCTGGACGTGCCCACCCAGGCAGGGACCCAGGACATTCCGATCACCTATGTCCCGGCACGCAATACCGTGTTCCTGTCCCTGGCGATGGGCCTGGCTGAAGTCGTACAGGCCCGCGATATCTTTATCGGCGTCAATGCCGTGGACTATTCAGGCTATCCGGATTGTCGGCCGGAGTTCATTGCCGCTTTCGAGCAACTGACTGCCCTGGCGACCAAGGTGGGCGTCGAATCGGGTCAGCCGATGCGCGTTCATGCGCCGTTGATTCAGATGGGCAAGGACGAGATCATTCGCCGGGGACTGGCTCTGGGCGTGGATTACGCCATGACCGTGTCCTGCTATCAGGCCACTGATAGCGGCGCCGCCTGCGGGATTTGCGACAGCTGCCGATTGCGCAAACAAGGCTTCGAAACCGCCGGGATCGCGGATCCAACCCGTTATCGCGCGTCAAGCACTTGATTTCGTCACAGAATTCTCTATCCTTGCGCGCTCCGCTGCACAGGCGGAGCGCGTAATTCGCTATTGGGTCGTTAGCTCAGTTGGTAGAGCATCGGACTTTTAATCCGTTGGTCCCGCGTTCGAGTCGCGGACGACCCACCAATTTCCAGCCCCCAGGCCAATCCGCCCTGCGGGCTTATTCAGGCGGCCGAAAGCCGCGATAAGTCGGCACGCTCGGCGCCCAGCCGGCGCGTCTGAACAGCTCGATCAGCCCGTCGTCACCGACCAGATGCAGGGCGCCGACAACGACCAGGACATTGGTCTTGAGCTTGCGGTACTGGGCAATGCGCTCCATCCATTCCAGATTGCGATCGCTTACGAGACGGCGGTACAGCGGCTCGGTCTGTTCACGCATTTCTGCCGCCAGGGTCGTGAGCAATTCCAGATCGGCATTCTGGTAAATATCCAGGGTTCGGGCGATCTTGGCGCGCGTGTCGTTCAGGTCCGCCAGGGCGGTGCGCAAAAAATGCTCATTCTGTTCCCGTGACATCTCGGCAAACGTCGCCAGATGATCTTGCGGCGGGGTGAGGCCGCCGGTGAGTTTCATATCGCGCACCGCGCTTTGATACATGCGCACGCCCACCCCGTTATCCAGCGGAAAGCCATCCCGGGCGAACTGCGCGGTGGCCAGGGTCTGGGCGAAAAACCAGGGACGATAACGCTCCAGGATTGGCATCGGCAAGCCCAGTTGTTCGACCTTTTTACTGACCTGCGCCATCAGCTCCGCCGGCATTTCGTCATGGATGGTCTTCCCGGCGGGATAGCGCGCCTGGGCGAGTTCGTCGGCCTCAAATGCAACCGAACCGATCAGGAACAGATCGGACTCGAACACGATCAGATCGCTGGTCAGATACGCGGCATTGACCACGTTGGGCAGGGCGCGGACTCCATGGGGCAACAGGTCCAGGGAACCGAGCAGATACACCCGGTTTTCCTCGCCCTTGATCGACCACAGCAGATTGAACTGGACCTTGCCCGGATTGGCGCTGAGCGGCGCGCTCGGCGCCAGGGCAAGCAGGGTTCCACAAAGCGCCCATGATAAAATTCGACTTGCTACTTGCACCCTGATCCTTCGTATACTCATTGCCATGACAATCTCTTTGCTGCGTTACCCAGCATGGCTTCGTGCCCGCTTTTTACAACCGCGCCTGATCCTGGCAGCGGGCCTGCTTCTATTCTCCAACGTCGGCTGGTCGGAAATCTACCGCTGGATTGATAAAAACGGTGAAGTACGCTTCAGCGACAGCCTGCCGCCGTCTGCGGCAAAGCTGGAAAGGCATGTGCTGGACGGCCAGGGCAATCTGCGCGATGTGCTGCGCCGGCAGCGCACGGTGGAGGAACTGGAACAGCACCGGCTGCGTTCCGAAGCCATGTCCACCGAAGCGGAGCAGCGGGCGCGCCAGGAGCAGTATGATGAATTCTTGCGAACCACATTCAATGAGCTGCGAGAAATCGAGGCCCTGCGTCAGGAGCGACTCGAGATTCGCGACGGGCAGATTGCGACGCTGAGCGACGACATACAGGAACTGAAGCGGCGGATCGTGCGCGAGCAGGCCCGCAAATGGGACAGCGCCGTGGCCCAGCAGAACCTGCTCCGTGCGCTGGAAGAAGAACTGCGTCAGACTGAAGCGAGCGTGAATGAAGTCAAAACCATCCGCCAGCGGGAATTCGAGGGCCTGAACAAGGATGCCCAGCGGTTTGAGTTCCTGCGCCTGAAACGGGCCATGCACGCTGCACCGCGGATCAGGCCCACGCCTTAGACCAGGGAAAACAGAGGAGCCCAGCCCGGCGCAGCTCGGCTCCTCCGAGGCTCAGGACTCAGAATTCCTGGCGCAGCAGCAAAGCCAGGGACTGATTGTCAAAGCGGGCGCGATCCAGGGTTTGCAGATACTCCAGACTGCCATTGAAACCGCCGCCGGTGAAGAACCGCCAGCCGGCCCCCAGCTCAAGTTCATCGTCGTCATCGGGCTGCACATTACCCACCGAGCCCGGCAACCCCCCGGCGGAATTCCCACTGTCGCTGCTCAGATCGTAGCGGTAAGCGGCAAACGCATACACATCCTGGCTGGCGAACAAATAGCTCAGTTCCCCGCCGATGAAGGCCTGGGTCAGTTCAACGGTCTTGTCCCGGACCGTGCGGGTGGAGCTGCCCGCGGATTCGGTGTAGCCATCCGCATCCTCGGCTGCGTACAACAGACCCCAATGACCGGCCATCGACCAGCTCCCGGCGTAGTCCTGGAACTGCATATTGGCGATCGCGGCCCAGCGGCTGCTGTCGAAGGAGGCCCGCAAGGTCTGGCCATCCGCTGGATCGATGCGCTCCTGGTCCGTGCTCAGGCTGGCATAGCTGGCGACCAGCCCGGTACTGAGCCGCGCGTTCAGGGGCCAGATCAGAAACGCCTGAACGCTGGTGCCATCGCTGGATTCTCCGCCACCGTTGTATTCCGTCTCGGTGTCACGCTGTTCCAGACCGACAGACAGGCCCAGCAGGCCTCCGGCCTCACCGAACTGTCGATCCAAGCCCAGGGCGGCGCTGGTCAGTTCCCCCGTATACAGAATCCGTCCCTGGGTGCTGGGCACGTTCGAATCAAATTCCGAGCGGGCCGCCGCTGCCCAGATACCGATGCCGCCGGAATGGCCACCGTCGAGCAGCCGGCTGACCAGCGCCCAGGGCGAGGTCGAAGCAGACTGTTCCTCACCCTGGCGTTCTTCCGGCGACCCGAGCTGCTGGGCCAGGGCGACGCGCAGGCTGTCAAAACCCGTCACGGTCGAGGACACGCCATCCACGCATTCCGAAGGCTGGGCGCTGGAACACTGATCGTGTGGCGTGCTGCTTACCTGAGCGTTGGCCCCAAAGGCGCACAACAGGCAAATTAGGCTGAGTAAGCGGAGTGTCTTGTCCATAGTGGTTTCCCCCTGCTGGATGGTTGGTCGATGAGCATCGGGTCAACGGCGGGGCGACAGCCGTTGCACCTGATTGAGAGAGCGCATCAGGCGTTGCAAGGCTTCCAGCCGCATGCGCTGAGGTTGGGACGGCGGGCTGCGGGCATCGGGAATTTCCGTGCCGAAACTGGCCTGATCGATTTCCACCGAACCGAAATCGTTGAACACCACAATCGCCCCTGGCCGCTCAGCTTCGCCCTCGAGCAGGATGATCCTGGCCTGCTCGCCGACGAATTCGCCAGCGAAATCGGTGCCACGAATGCCGATGCTCGCCACCAGACCCCGCAGTCTGAACTGCTCCTTGCGGCGCTTGGACATCAAGCCGGTAACGAAGCGAAACAAGCCTTTGCCGATGCGCAAGGCCATCGGGCCATCCGGATCCACGGCGTAGGCATCGATATGAAACTCGCTGTTTTCACCGAGCCGCAGCACGCTGTGATCGCTGAAACGCAGCGCCAGATAACTGCGTTTGCCGGTGACCAGACTGTCTCCACTGTAGACGGCATCGCCGCGTTGCAAGGCGCGCGAGGGCTGATTGGGACTGATGGCCCGGGCATCGCGAATGGCGGTCTGGACGTGGGCAGCCGCAGGCAGGGCGAGGGCGGTTGGCGGGCACAGGCCAAGCAGCAGCGTGCACAGCAGCAGTACCCTGCCAGGACCGGCGCCTCCGGTGATCGCGTTGCGACGCATGATTTCTCCCGCGTGGCCCCACACGGGTGCATCCTAGCACGCAAAAAAGGCCCGTAACAGCGAGCCGGAGCAGGGTGAAATCGGGTACCATTGCGGGCCTTTTCAGGGGCCTGACGCCGGCCCGGATACCTTTCATACTGGAGTTAGCACTATGACGGATCGCGTCGATCGCGCCGGGTTGCAAGTTGCCGCTGTACTGGATTCACTGGTCAACGAGCGGATTCTCCCCGGCACCGGCATCTCGCCCGCACACTTCTGGCAGGGGTTCAGCGAAATCCTGGCCGACCTGGCCCCCAAGAATCGCGCGCTGCTGGCCAAACGCGACGCCATCCAGCTGGCCATTGATGACTGGCATCGGGATCGCCGTGGGCGGCCGATGGCGATGAGCGAGTATCGCGATTTTCTGAAAAAGATCGGCTATCTGGTGGATGAGCCGGAGGACTTTGCCATCTCGACTGATCAGGTCGATGCAGAAATCGCCCAGATCGCCGGCCCGCAATTGGTGGTGCCGGTCATAAACGCCCGCTTTGCCCTGAATGCGGCCAATGCGCGCTGGGGCAATCTGTATGACGCGCTGTATGGCACCGACGCCATCAGCGAGGAGGGCGGGGCAGACCGCGGCGGTGGTTACAATCCGGTTCGCGGCGAAAAGGTCATTGCATTCGCCAAACAATTCCTGGATGAACAGGTCGCACTGCGCGAAGGCAGCCATGCGGATGCAACTGGCTACCGCATCGACAACGGCCGGCTGCTGGTCAGCTTGGGCCAGGGCAGTGAGGTCCCTCTGGCTCAGCCGGAGCAACTGGCAGGCTACGTCGGCGACCCCGCCCAGCCCGAGCGGGTTCTGCTCAAGCACAACAACCTGCATGTTGAAATCCAGTTCGATGCTGCGCATCCGGTGGGCAAGACCGACCCGGCCCATGTCTGCGCGGTCCATCTGGAGTCCGCGATCACCGCGATCCAGGATTGCGAGGATTCCGTGGCCGCGGTCGATGGCCCGGACAAGACGCTGGTGTATGCGAACTGGCTGGGGCTGATGCAGGGCACGCTGGCGGAGACCTTTGACAAGGGCGGCAAGACCCTGACCCGCAAACTCAACCCCGATCGCGACTACACGGCGCCCGATGGATCGAGCTTCAGCCTGCCGGGTCGCAGCCTGCTGCTGGTGCGCAATGTCGGTCACCTGATGACCAACGATGCGGTCCTGGATGCGCAGGGCAACGAGGTTCCCGAGGGCATTCTGGATGCCGCCGTGACCAGCGCCTGCGCCCTGCATGATTTGCAGAAAACCAGCGGCCCGCGCAATTCGCGCGCCGGCAGCGTCTACATCGTCAAGCCCAAGATGCATGGTCCCGAAGAAGTGGCCCTGACCTGCGAGCTGTTCACGCGGGTGGAAGATTTGCTGGGCATGGCTCGAAACACCCTGAAGATGGGCATCATGGACGAGGAGCGCCGTACCACCGTCAATCTGAAGGCCTGCATCCACGCCGCCCGCGAGCGGGTGATTTTCATCAATACCGGATTCCTGGACCGTACCGGCGATGAAATCCATACCTCGATGGAAGCCGGGCCCCTGGTGCCCAAGGGCGAAATGAAATCCCAGCCCTGGCTGAACGCCTACGAGGACTGGAATGTGGATATCGGCCTGGCCTGTGGGTTCAGCGGCCGGGCCCAGATCGGCAAGGGCATGTGGGCCAAGCCCGATGAAATGGCCGAGATGCTGACCACCAAGCAAGGCCATCCGCTGGCCGGCGCCAACTGCGCCTGGGTGCCATCGCCCACGGCGGCGACCCTGCACGCGATTCACTACCATCAGATTGATGTGCTGGCGCGCCAGCAGGAACTCGCCCGCCGCCCGATGGCGAGCCTGAACGACATCCTGAGCATTCCCTTGCTGCAGGATCCGCGCAGCTTGAGCGCCCAGCAGATCCAGGAAGAACTCGACAACAACGCCCAGGGCATCCTCGGCTATGTGGTGCGCTGGATCAATCAGGGCGTAGGCTGCTCCAAGGTACCGGACATTCATAACGTCGGCCTGATGGAGGACCGCGCCACTCTGCGCATATCCAGCCAACACATCGCCAACTGGTTACTGCACGGCCTGTGCAGCGAAGCCCAGGTACGGGCGACCCTGGAACGCATGGCAGCGATCGTGGACAAGCAAAACGCCGGTGATCCGGGCTATCGGCCCATGGCCCCCGGATTCAATAACTCGGTGGCCTTCAGCGCCGCCTGCGATCTCATTTTCAAAGGTCGGGCGCAGCCCAATGGCTACACGGAACCGGTCTTGCACGCCCGTCGCCGGGAAGCGAAGTTGATCTGAGCCACTCCCTGATGCGGTCACTTCGCGCCCGACCTCGGGCCGAAGTGGCGGCAAGCGGCCGGAAGCACGCCAGGAGGCACGTGTCTGGTGTGCCAACCCCCCCGTGTTACTAGCCCACCCCGATGCCTGAATTACACCGTAGTCGAAGTCACTGGAATTGTCTGCCCTTGACGCTGCGCGCGTCGCCCGCGCAAGCCGCTGAGCAGTTCAATGTGCTGCAATCACCTGCGCATGGCGTCTGGGCCATCACCCAGGACACCGCGACCGCTGCGGCCGGGCAGGCGGGTCGGGTTCTGTTGCAATGCATCGACCAGCAAGTCGGCAGCGGCGAGGACCTGACCGCCGCGTTCCTGGCCGGTCACGGCCATATTCACCGGGCCATGAGTACGGCGGAGAATCCGTCCGGGGCGGCAGGCATCGCGGTCCGTCACAGCCCGGGCAGCTCGAACTTCGAACTGGCCTGGGTCGGGCCCATGCACGGCTTCCTGGTCCGCAAGCGGCAGGTCCTGCGCCTGAGCAAGGAGGTGGCAGTACCCTCCGATTTATCGCGCAGCAAGGCCCAGGGCTTCATTCTGGCCTCGGACCCGGTCGATGCCCTGGGGCTCGATGGCCGCATCCGGCCCACGATCAACCGCAAACTCGGCCACGCCTTGCGCGGCGACATGCTCGCCCTGGTGGCGGGTGAAGTCGATCCCGATTCGCTAATGCCGATGCTCAGCGAGGGCGCCAAAGGAATCTGGTCGCTGGAGTACAAAGCGCGCAAGATACAGGGATTGATCGAACGCCAGGCGAATGCTTCCGGCGCGCTGCAATTGATGCTGTGCATGGTGAAATAGCACCCTAAGTGGCATGAGTGAACCGGATCACTAGCTAGGCAATTGCGGCATTAACCCAGCTCCAGAGGAGCATGCTGGCGTTCCCGGTTTACGTTTTGAACAGCTCTGACTTTAAACCACGAACAGGCACCGCATCGGCCCAAGCGGCTGAAGATTGTCCTTCGCGCCAAAAACGCCTGCACAAAATAAGCTTTGAGTGATTCAGAACCTGCTCATCGCAGCCATTAAGCTGCAGTGCAGCTGCGATAATCCGCCATTTTTTCACAAATAAATCGTTAAACAATACGCGCGCTGTAACGTCGGCAAACTCGCTCGCCGGTTTATTTAAATTCTTTAAAAAAACAAAAAGCTGTTAGCCTGTAAAAAAAAGCCCGTAAATATTTAGATAAATGGGCATTGGAACTTTGGCTGGTGGGGTTTTCAAATGAGCACGACTTTTTTCCGCGTCGGTCGCGCGCTTATGCGCGACGGACGTACATGGGTTCTTGGGGTATCGATTCTGCTTGGCGGAGTCGCCGTCGCGCAGGACTGGCCCGCAGGGCAGCTGGTCGAGGCCAAGCTGATGGTCAATCTGCGCTCCAAGCCCGATGTCACCAGTCGCATTGCCGCGGTTCTGCAACCCGGGGACCGGGTCGTCATCGTCGCCCGATTGAACGAATTCTGGCAGGTACAAACGGATGACGGAGAAATCGGCTATGTCAAAGCCAGGCATCTGCGTGAGCTGGCCGTTGCCAGCGCGGGTACAGCCGAGCGGATGGATACAGATGAGTTGGCAGCGGCTCTCACGCAAGGCTCCGTCTTCGACGAGGAGTCTGCGGCAAAGTCTCCCGAGGCTGGCGACAATCCGCTGAAGCCACCGGCCCCGCTCCAGAACGATGCGCCCGTTGAGTTCCAAATTCCGGTTGCCGAAGCAGCCAAGCAGGATGAACCGACCACGCAGCGCGCAGGGCCAAAGCCGATTCCGCTCAGCCGGATTCGAGCCATCGCCGGGAAGGTCAGTCCTGACGTTCGCGCAGCGGAATATCGCAACAGAATCGCAGCGCGCGACGTGGCGCTTGCCAGGGACCAATACTGGCCTCAACTCGACGCCTCGGCGTCCTATGGGTATGAGCATTACACGAATTTCACCGAACAAACAGGGACGGATACGGGGCGGGTGAACTATGCCATTGGGCTCAGTGCGCCTCTGGTTGACCTGAGCCTGGATGCGCAAATCAAGCTGGCTCTCGCCCAGGAAAAGGCGGTTTTCGTCCAGTCCTACGCTGATCGGGTCATGGCCGTTCGTGAATTGGCGCTGTCCTATGAAAAGGCGCGTGCGGCGGGGGCCAAAGTGCGGATTTACCAAGGCCTGCATGCACAGGCCCAGGAACTGAGCAAAATGGCCGCAAAACGGGCCGAACAAGGTGTGGCTGGGAGTCGTTCCGCCCTCGCCACCCAGGCCTTGCTCAATGAGGCCCGGGTGCGCCTTGATGAGGCGCAGAGCCAGGCGGATTCGACCACGGCGTTATTGCTGATCGTCACCGCTGGGCAGTTGAGTAGCGCCGATGCGCCGATAGATCTGGGCGCTGCCGGCTTGACCCAGTACGCAGAGTTTAGCAATCAGGTCATGGCCCATAATCCGCGTCTGGCTCAGCGCGATGCCAAGCGCAAGGTCGCCCAGGAGAAAATCAATGAGCGTCGTCGCCGCTACTATCCGGCACTCACCGCCGCCGGTGGATATCGCAAGCTGGATGATATCGATGGCATGACCGGCTTCCGGGATGAAGAAGGCGCCTACGTCGAGGTGGGAATGAAGTATTCGCTCAACTTCCGGGCCAACCGGGATGAGGTGGAGCGGGCTCGTCTGGAATTTGAACTGGCCGGTATGGAGCGGGACGCGCTGGCGCTTGAACTGCAGCAACTGAGCCAGGAAGTGTGGGCTGAGTACTCGTCTGCCTTGGACCGTGCACGGACCGTGAAGCTACAGGTGGCGGCCTATGGCGGAATCGTATCGGGTGATGAAAGTGCGGCCGGGGTGCGCAAAGTCGACACCCTGGATCGCTTACAGCAAATCCAGAATCTGGCCTACGCACAGATTGCCGCCTTGGACATCGAGCACCGCCTGTTCACGGCGCAAATCGATGCCCTGGCCTTGACGGGAAAACTGTCACCCAGGCCGCGATGAAGAACACGGATTTCCAGCCGCTCGCCGGGAGCGAAGCCAAACAGCACGGCCCGGACTTGGTGCGCCAGCCGGTACCGGCAGGTCCTCCAGAATCGGCCGGTTGCGTCATGTCAATGTGGCGCCCAGCAACCGACAGCGCTTTAGTTTAAGGATTCACGATGTCAATGATTATTCAGATTAGAGGCCTGGACGGGATTATCCGGGCGGTGGCATTGGCACCAGGTGAAGCGCTGGAGCTCGGCAACGCTGAATCCATCGTCGGCGTCCAGTTTGATGGCGATAAAGTTGTTCCACTCATTAGTCAGTCCGGCGCAACGCTCACCGTTCTGGATGGTCAGGGGAATGCCTTCACGCTCCTGAGACCGGATGCTGCTGACGCCGCCGCCAGTTTTGCCCAGGATTTGGCAAACGCCGGATTGAACCAACGGCTTATCGACCAGGTCGGCGATACGGACGCCGACAGGCTGACCCGCATCGCGCGCATTCAGGAGTTTCTCAATACGGAGGAAATCACCCCGCTCGAATTCCGCCCCCCGGTTGAGGGGGATCGGATAGGCCGCGAACTCAGCGGGGTTCGCGTGAATGTGCAGGGCGATCAAGCCAATGGCACGCCTCCGTTTAACGACCCCCCAAAGGTTGTCGATTCGGTCTTCAGTATTGCCGAAGATGCCGTCGCCGGCAGCGTGGTCGGCGCTATTCTGGCCACAGATCCGGAGGGCCAGGCTGTAAGCTATGCCCTGAGCGGAGAAGGCACGGAGCATTTCACGATCTCGGCCAATGGGGTCATCTCCCTGCGCGATACGGCGCGCTTGAATCATGAAATTCTGGACGGGTTTGCATTGACAGTAACCGTCACCGACGCAGCGGGTGCGAGCACCACGCGGTCGGTCGCAATCCAGGTCACCGATGTCAATGAACCCCCCGAATTGACCAATGCGGAATTTCGCATCACCACGAACAGCGCCGTCGATACGGTGGTCGGGACGGTGAGTGCACGCGACCCGGACAGTGGCCAAAGCCTGCTCTACAGCCTGAGCGGCCCCGGTTCGGAACGGTTCGCGATTTCCAGCACGGGCGTGATCACGCTAGTGAACGCCGACACCCTGGATTCAGCCGTCGCTTCCACTTACAACCTCACGGTCACGGTCAGTGATCAGCAAAATCCCGCACTGCGCTCATCCGCAATGATCGCCGTCCGGGTTGATCCGGGATCCGCTGAGGCAGATCCGCCGCAGCCCACACCTGCGCCTGCGCCGAATCTACCGGAACCGACGCCGGTGACGGCGCCCGGGCCAGGCCCAGGATTTCCGCCTGCTGCACCCCAAGCCCCCCTGACCTTACCGGATGCCTCGCCGCAGTACGCAGAGAATGACACCACCGTCGTGCCGAACGGCTCTGCCACAGGCGGCGTGGCCGCCAGCCTGAGTTATAGCCTGTCTGGCGCCACGACACCCGCCAATGGCGATGCGGCTTTGTTCAGCATTGACAGCGGCACCGGCGAATTGCGCTTTCTGGCGCCGCCGGATTTCGAAGCACCTCTTGATGCCGGGTCGGACAATGGCTATCAGCTTCAAGTCGATGTCACCGACGGCATGCAGACGGTCACGCAGGATATTGCGATAACCGTTACCGACGTGAACGAGACGCCGAAGTTTATTCCGCCGGCTGCGGCGCTGTTCCCGGCCAGCCTTGAACTCAGCAGCCTGGATGGCCACAACGGCTTCGTACTCCAGGGCATCGCTACGTCTGACTACAGCGGTTTCTCGGTCGCCGGCGCCGGCGACATCAACGGCGACGGGCTCGATGATCTGCTGATCGGTGCCTATGGTGCTTACGCCAACTACTATTCTGGAAGCCCCGGCGAAACCTATGTGGTGTTCGGTTCCAGTACGGGGTTTTCCGCCGCGCTGGAGCTGAGCAGCCTCAACGGCAGCAACGGCTTTGTCCTTC
>JBFJVB010000036.1:0-23476 GCA_041624435.1 Oceanococcus sp.
CGCGCTTTTGTCATCCAGGGAACCGCGCAACAGGCCGGGCTGCTGGCGGCACGTCCCGGAGTGCGCTACGTGGAACAGGATTCGCGGGTCAAGGGACTGGACACACCCTGGGGTCTGGATCGCATCGACCAGAAACGCCTGCCTCTGGATGGCCGATTCAGCCCCAAAGCGCACGGCGACAAGGTCCATGTCTACATCGTCGACACCGGGGTGCGCAGCAGCCACAGCGAATTCAAGGGACGCATGGGCCAGGGTTATAACGTCGCCAGCGCGAGTCCCGGCCTGGCGGCACTATTGGGTCCGGCAGGCGCCGTCTTTGGCGGACTGCTCGGTGGCGGCGACAGCAATGACCCGGACAATGCCGAAGACTGTAACGGTCACGGCACCCACGTCGCCGGCACGGTGGCCGGCTCCCGCTACGGCGTCGCCCGCAAAGCCACCGTCCATGCGGTGCGGGTGCTGGATTGCCAGGGTTCGGGAGCGAGTTCCGGCGTGATTCAAGGCGTCGAGTGGCTCACCAAGAACGCCACGACACCGGCGGTGGCGAACATGAGCCTGGGCGGCGGCGCCTCGGACGCGCTGGACGAAGCGGTACGCAACTCCATTGCGGCCGGTATTTTCTACGTGGTCGCCGCGGGCAATGACGACTCGGACGCCTGCAACAGTTCGCCGGCTCGCCTGAAGGAGGCCCTGACCATCGGCTCGACCGACCGGCAGGACCGCCGCTCAGGATTTTCGAACAAGGGCAAATGCGTCGATCTGTTTGCTCCCGGCTCGGACATCAGCTCCGCCTGGCACAGCAGCGACTCGGCCAGCAAGACCATCAGCGGGACCTCGATGGCCTCACCGCATGTGGCCGGTGTTGCGGCGCTGTACCTGGACGCGAATCCACGTGCCCGACCGGCGGAGGTCTTCAAGCAGCTGCGCGCCACCGGGGTAACGCGGATCGTGACTGATCCGGGCACCGGCTCGAGCAATATTCTGGTGCAGGTGCCCGATGTGACTGGCGACGACTGAAAACCACAACTGGCCCCGTACTGACTATACTGAGCCGAGCGGCCGCTTACGGTTCGCTGACTCCGTCGACTTACAGGAACTCCCTCGATGCTGGAAACGCTCAACTGGCAGAAGCTCAAGACACTGGAACTTGACCTGGGTGCGGAGTTGGTTCCGCAATTGGTGACCGCCATCCGGCTGGAAATTGCGACCACGGCCCGGGTACTGGCCGCACTCACGGCCAAACCCACCCCGGACTTCGACCAGATTCGCGAGCATGCCCATCGGGTCAAAGCCGCCTGCGAATCGGTGGGCATGGAACACATGGCGTTTCTCTGCAAACGCCTGGAATACGCCGCCCGCGACCGGGATCTCACGGAAGCCAAGGAGGTGGTCGCGCAATTGCCCGACATGGCCAAAACCACGATTGAAGCGGCCAACAAGTATCTGCAAGAGCGCGGCGGCTGAGTCCAGTGCTGGCGCGAGAACCGCGCCCTACTCCTGCTGGAGGCCTGGCGCAGGCGGCCGCGCCCAGCAGCACCACGCCAAGGCCAGCCTGACCCGGAATCAAGCATGGCAACACGCATTGAATCGGCTCCAACCCACCGCTTCACCCCATGAACAACGAACACCCGATCTGGCAACCTGAGCCGCACAATCTCGCGAATTCGCACCTGCTGCGCTTTGCCCGGCAAGCCGAGCAGCAGCACGGCATCAAGGTGCCGGACTACGCCAGCCTGTGGCGTTGGTCGGTGGATCAGCCTGAAGACTTCTGGCGACTGGTCTGGGATTATTGCGGCGTCATCGGCAGCCGCGGTGAGCGCATCCTGCTCGACGGCGAGAAGATGCCCGGCGCGCGCTGGTTCCCGGATGCACGCCTCAATCTGGCTGAAAACCTGCTCGGTCACGCCCCCTCGGCTCAGGCCGATGCCCTGGTATTCTGGGGTGAAGACAGGATCCGCCGGCGACTGAGCCACGGCGAGTTGTATCGGCAGGTCGCGCAGTATGCGGCGGCGCTCCGAGCCCAGGGCGTCACCCAGGGGGACTGCGTCGCCGCCTACCTGCCGAATATGCCCGAAACCCTGATCGCAATGCTGGCCGCGAACAGCCTGGGCGCGGTGTTTACCTCGACCTCCCCCGATTTCGGTATTCAGGGGGTACTCGACCGTTTCGGCCAGACCCGGCCCAAGGTGGTCTTCGCCGTCGATGGCTACTGGTATAACGGCAAGGCCGTGGACTGCCGTGACAAGCTGGTGGACATCGCGGCGCAACTGCCCTGCGCCGATGCCGTCGTACTGGTGCCGTACCTGGACCCACAGGCTGGCGTCGATGGCATCCGCCATGGCGTACGTCTCGACGACTTTCTCGCCGGGCATCGGCACAACCGCGAGATCGACTTCGTCCGCGTGCCCTTTGATCATCCCCTGTACGTGTTGTATTCCTCCGGCACGACGGGCGCACCGAAGTGCATCGTCCACGGCACGGGCGGAACCTTGCTGCAGCATCTCAAAGAGCAGCAACTGCACTGCGACATCCGGCCAGGTGACCGGTATTTTTACTTCACCACCTGTGGCTGGACCATGTGGAATATTCTGGTGTCACCGCTGGCCTCCGGAGCGACGATCCTGCTTTACGACGGTTCCCCATTTCTGGACCAGGGTCGCATTCTGTTTGATTACGCCCAGACTGAAGCCATGACCCATTTCGGCACCTCGGCCAAGTTCATCGACGCACTGGCCAAGGCCGGGCTCAAACCCCGCGAGGAGTTCGACCTGTCCAGCGTCCGGGTCATGCTGTCCACCGGCAGCCCCCTGGTGCCGGAAAGTTATGCCTATGTTTACCGGGACATCAAGCCGGATGTGCAGCTGTCCTCGATGTCCGGAGGCACCGACATCTGCTCCGCCTTCGTCATCGGCAGTCCGGACCTGCCCGTGTGGCCCGGCGAGATCCAGTGCCGAGGTCTGGGCATGGCGGTGGATGTCTTTGCCGAAGATGGCCAGCCGCTGCCGCGGGGTAAAGGCGAACTGGTCTGCACGAAACCATTTCCGAGCATGCCGATCGGATTCCTCAACGATCCGGACGGCAGCAAGTATCACGCCGCCTATTTCGAACGCTTCGACGGCGTCTGGTGCCAGGGCGATTACTGTGAAATCACCGCCCACGACGGCCTGATCATCTATGGGCGCTCCGACGCCACGCTCAATCCGGGCGGCGTACGCATCGGCACCGCGGAGATTTATCGCCAGGTCGAAAAGCTGCCTCAGATCATCGAGTCCATCGTGATTGGCCAGCGCTGGCAGGACGATGTACGGGTCGTCCTGTTCGTACGCCTGAGCCCGGGACTGGAACTGGATCAGGCGCTGGTGCAACGCATCAAGCAAGTGATCCGCGACAACACGACGCCGCGCCACGTACCCGCCCGGGTGCTGCAGGTAGCCGATATCCCGCGCACCAAAAGCGGCAAGATCGTGGAACTGGCCGTGCGCCATGTGGTGCATGGCGAAGCGGTCAGGAATGTCGAAGCCCTGGCCAATCCGGAGGCACTCGAGCTGTTTCGCCAGCGGCCTGAACTGGCGAACTAGGCGGCGACCGGGGAACGGCCCGGCCCTGAGCATGCGCCCGGCCTGATGTGTTCAGGACCGCACTGGCCCCGCCCACCCGAAGGCCAGGACGCTCAGACCGGATCGATTTTCAGCAGTAGCGGCGGCAACAGGAACAGATCGATGAGCAGGGCGATGACAATGATCCAGGCGGTCAGGACGCCCAATTCCGAATTCATCGAAAACACCGACAGGGACAGCAGACCAAAATTGACCACCAGGACCAGGGTGGTGACCACCAGCGCCACACCCACCGTCGAGAACGCGTAACGGATCGCGGCCGGAGTCGACAATTGCCGTTGCTGCTGCCCGATCTGGTATTTGGTCAGCAGATGCACAGTGAAATCCACCACGATCCCCATGGTCAGGCCCGACACGATGGACAGGCCCAGACCGACCCGCCCGACGGTCAGGCCCCAGATTCCGAAGCCCACCAGAATGGGCAGAATATTCAGAATCAGGCTGAGCAGGCCGAATCGCCAGGACTTCAGCGCGATACCGATGATCAGCGAGATGGCCAGCAGTCCGACCAGCGATCCCAGCCACATCTGAATCACGTTGCGTTTGCCGATATGGGCGAACATCGTATCGATGCTGGCCCCCTTGTGGTGAAAGCTTGGCGGCGCGTGGTCCTGTTGCCACTGGATCGCCCGGGCCTGCAGATCGATCAGGCGCTGCGTCGATGAACTGCTCAAGCCCACGATCATGCGGGTGGCGGACTTGTCCAGATCGACCATATTGGTCAGGTCCAGGCCGAACGGCAGCGAAAATTCGTACAGCAACAGATACTGAGCCGCCAGGTCGCGCTTGTCGGGCAGCCTGTACCACTGCGGATCATCACCGTGCATGCTGCGGTTCAGACGCTTCATCACATCGGTGAAGGTGGTGACATGGGCAACTTCCGGCTGCTCCCGCAACCAGTTCGCGTACGCCTCCAGCAGCCGCAGATACTCCGGATCGACCACGCCACCGGATTCGCCGCTGCCCAGGCTGAACTCGATGGAATCAAAACCGGCCAGGTGCTGTCGCACGAAATCCGATTCCTGGCGAAAGCGCACCGATTCATCAAAGTATTCCGCCCAGACGTCGTACAGACCGTTCCTGGGCAGGAAAGAGGCGGCGATGGCGACCGCGGTGAGGCTGGTCCACAGGCAGGCCCTGCGATGCTCGATGACCCAGGCGGCCAGGCGTTCCATGCCACGTTCCCGCCCTGCGTCGCGCTGCTGCACCTGACCCGGACTCCAGCGGATCAGGATGGGCAGCAGGACGATGGAGTACAGCCAGGCGGCGACAATGCCCACGGCCACGGTATTGCCCATTTCATGGAACGGCGGCGATTCGCTGAAATTCAGCGCCATGAATCCGATCACCGTGGTCAGGCTGGTGAGGAAAACGGCCCGGAAGTTCATCCTCAGCGTGTGTTCGATGGCGGCTTCCTTGCTCTGTCCGTCGCGCCGGGCACTGAAATAGGTCACGTACAGATGCATGCAGTCGGCCACCGCCAGGGTCAGGATGATGGTCGGCACATTGGCCAGCAAGGGGGTGACCACCATGCCCGAAAAGCCGGCAAAGCCCAGGCCCACGGTGACCGAACAGGCAATGACCACAATCGTCGCCAGAGTGGAGGCGATCGCCGTGACCCAGCTTCCACTGGCCAGAAACATGTACACCCCGATGCAGAGCAAGGCGATACCCAGCGCCAGAGGGACCACATGAGTGAAATCATAGGTCGAGGCCTGGGTGAATTCGTAGTTGCCGATCACCTTGCCGGTGACCAGCACCTTCACCCCCGGGTAGGTGGATTCGAATTCACGGCGCAATTGCCAGGCCGCATCGTAAATCTCTTTCACATACTGGAACCGATCCCCTTGCGGCAGGCTGATCGAAACATTGACCGAGGCCATGCGATCGCTGGGGGTGACGAACTTGTTGACCAGCGCGGGCTCGCTGATGGCGATAGCCCGAATCCGTGCGATCTGCTGCGCGGACAGGCTGGCGGCCTGGCTGATCAGCGCCTGGGACCTCAGTTCATCGCCGTGCGCCTCGCTGTGCTGAAAATTCGTCATGGAATCGACGCGGATGGAATGTGGCAGCGTCCAGGCGGCTTGCGTCAGGGCTTCAAGAATGTCCAGATTGTGTGGGGTGAATACGTTGCCGTCGTCCGGCAGCAACACCAGGAACACATTGTCATCGCGCGCATAGGTGTCACGAACCAGGTCGTAGGCGGCCAGATAAGGATCGTCTGCGGAGAAGAACACTTCCATGTCGCTGCCGGGCTTGAGCTGCGCCGCGCCCTGGGCCATCAGCCCGACAAAGATGGCTGCCACCACGGCCAGCAGAGCGCCGGTCGGGCCATGCCGGCTCAGCACAAGGTTCAGAAACAATTGCACGTTCCGACTCCGGAAGAATGAAGGCTGTGATCGATTAGGGCGAGGCAGCGCAGGAACTCAGGATTACAGGTCCTTGCAGGCGACTCTCTGCTCGAGAACAACGGCCGGCGCGGCGCCGGCCCAGAAACAGTCAGAGGTGCCGCCGCGACCAAGCCAAGGTGAAACCTGCGCCCCGGTTTCGCTGTGGGCACGAGCAAAAGCTTAAAACAGGAAGAATGCCAAAACATCCTCGTGTCGGAGTAGGTGACACCAATAACAGCGGCGACGCGGGAGCGTGGTTTCAATGGTCCAGGGCGTACTCCCGTCGGGACTGCTTTGTCCTGCTGGGTAAGCACGGCCGGATTCAGTGACTTGCGCCTGTTATCAAAGGAGTGCAGACCGGGCATCACATGGCAATAGACTAAGGTAGGGGTGACAGCGCGGCGAGCGCATAGGAGACTGCGAAAATTCATCAACCCCGAATAGCTTCCATGTCGATCAATCTGTTCCGCCGCCGCTCCGATCAGGCGCTTATCTGGCTGTCACTCGGTACGGCCCTCGCCCTGACCCTGATCAGCCCTCCGGTCGCCGCGCACAGCTTTGGCAAGAGTTACAGCCTGCCGGTACCGGTGTGGTTGTATCTGTACGGGGCCGCGGCCGCTCTGCTGGTGTCTTTCTTGATCGTCGGTTATCTGGTCAACGCCCGCAGCGTCGAACTGAATCTGCGCGAGCGCGATCTGTCCGGCAACCGGCTGTTTCGACTGCTGCTACACCCCGGCAGTGTCGGGCTGTTTCGGGTCTTGTCCGTCGCCACCCTGGTCCTGACTTTACTGACCGGCTGGCTGGGCAAGAACAATGCCTATTCGAACTTGAGCATGACGCTGTTCTGGATCATTTTCGTGCTCGGCTACGCTTATCTGACCGCCCTGATCGGCAACACCTTTGCCCGGCTCAATCCCTGGCTGGTGATCTGCGAATGGCTCGAAGTCCTGCGCCCGGGCCTGTTTCGCGGCCGCTGGCGCTACCCCCCTGGCCTGGCCTACTGGCCGGCCTTGATCCTGTACATGGTGTTCATCTGGTTCGAACTGTTTGGCCGGACCAAGCCTCTGGACCTGTCCAATCTGCTCGCCGGCTACAGCCTGCTGACCCTGGTCTGCGCCTACTTTTTCGGCAAGGCCGCGTGGTTTCGCTACGGTGAACTGTTCGCGGTCTTCTTGCGCATCATCGGCCTGATGGCGCCGCTCACGGCGCGCGAAGAGGCCGGCTCGGGCCGGCTTCAGGCCCGCCTGCGCCAGCCTTTCGTCGGCCTGAGCACGGAAAAGCTCGCCCAGTTCAGCCTGCTCATGTTCATCCTGTTCATGCTGTCTTCGACCGCCTTTGACGGCATCAAATCCACCGTTCCCTATGTGCGGATCTACTGGGTCCATGTGGCCGAGCTGTTGAAGCCCTGGCTGGGCAACGACATCGTCGTCAGCTTCCCCACCCTGAAGGCCATCTATGTCTACTGGCAGATCGCGATGCTGGCCCTGTCGCCCTTCCTCTACCTGGCCGTGTACCTGTTCTTTATCTGGCTGTGCAAGCTGATTTCCCGCAGCGAGCTGAGCGTCATGGCCCTGGCGTACCGCTTCGCCTACAGCCTGGTGCCCATCGCCGTGGTGTATCACGTGACCCATTACTACTCCATGCTGCTGTCGCAGGGCATGCAGGTCTTCAAACTGGCGTCCGATCCGTTCGGACTGGGCTGGGATCTGTTCGGCACGGCCACCAGCAATTTTGCCATCATTCCTCAGGCCGGTACGGTCTGGCATACCCAGGTCTGGATGATCCTGGCGGGTCATATCGTCAGCGTTTATCTCGCCCATATGGAAGCCTTGAAAATCTTCCCCAGTAATGGCCGGGCGGCGCTCAGTCAGTTGCCCATGCTGTTGCTGATGGTGGCCCTGACCACGGCCGGTCTGTGGATCCTGTCGCTGCCGATCAGCGGCGGCCAGTAAGCCTAGTAAGCCTAAGCCCAGCTGTCGAACAGCGCCCCGACGACGCCGGCAGTGGCCGGTTCACATCACCACACAGTCGAAAGCGTCGAGCAGCATATGGATGCACAGGCCCAGGCCAAGCACGCGTAGCGGCGGCCAGGCCAGCAAGCCCGCATACACGGCGAGCATCGGAAAGCGGTGCAAGGGATGAAAACCGATGCTGCATCGACCTGGGGCATAGACCGGGTCCGCCAGCAGATGATCGAGATCCACCAGCATGGTCAGCAGCATCACGGCAAAGGCCCAGCGCCAGCGCTGCGGCCAGAACAACCGCGCTGCCAGCAGCGGTACCAGGGCATGCAGAACCAGGTGCCCGACGGGCCGGATCCATTCCATCGGCGCTAAACCAAACGCCTGATCGGCAGACAAAAAAAGACGCCTTGCGGCGTCTTATTGGAGCTTAATCCAGCACCCGCAGGGCATTGATATACATTCGACATGGCTTGCCTTTTCGCGATACGGCGATTTCTGCAATCACCCCGGCGCCATCCGCCAGGGGCGCATGGCCCAGATCAACGTACTCGGCGTAGCGCGGCACTTCAAAACGTCGTTTGAGACGGGCAAAGTATACCGAGAAATCACCATCGGCCAGATCCTCGCTGGGATCCAGCACCACGCCCTGATGATTCTCGAACAGATAATCACAGGGATCCGCATCAACGACCGGCACACTGGCCTCATCGACACAGCCCGCAGCGTCCACCGGGCAGACCACTTCGGTCGGCTGGGCTTGCGGCGTGGACCCTTTGGCCTTACCCCAACCCATCCAGGCGCAACCGTTCAGCAGCAGCACGCTCAGGCATAAGCAGGCGCTCCGCCGAAGCGGAGCCCCCACTGTCATGGCCTTGCCGCGGCTAATGGGCCGAAGCAACACCGGCACCACGCGGAACCCGGATACTTTCCACCAGAGCCTGAATATGCTCAGGCGGCTCGGCGGTCACCCGTGATACCAGGAAGGCGGTGGTGAAGTTGATGAGCGCACCGACCGCACCGAAGGACTCTGGTGCAATCCCCAGCAACCAGGCGTCGGCATTATTCGGCAACCAATTGGTTTCCGGAATAAAGAACCAACCCTTGAAGATGAAGATGTAGATCAGGGTACTCAGCAGACCCGCCAGCATCCCGCAAATGGCGCCGACATTGTTCACCCGCTTGGAGAAAATACCCATCATCAGGGCCGGGAAGATCGATGAAGCCGCCAGACCAAACGCCAGCGCCACCACCTGTGCCGCAAACCCCGGTGGATTCATCCCCAGGTAACCGGCCACCAGAATGGCGCCTGCCATCGCGATACGTCCGGCCATCAGTTCCCCTTTCTCGGAGATGTCCGGCCTGAACACGCCTTTGAGCAAATCATGGGAAATACTCGATGAAATCGCCAGCAGCAAGCCAGCGGCGGTCGACAATGCCGCAGCCAGACCACCAGCAGCCACCAGCGCAATCACCCAGTTCGGCAAGCGGGCGATCTCGGGATTGGCCAGAACCATGATGTCACGATCGACCTTGACCATTTCATTGCCAGCCCAACCGAATGCTTCGGCTTTTGCCGCAAATTCCGGGTTTTTATCGTTGTAGTACTGGATACGGCCATCACCGTTCTTGTCCTCATACTTCAACAGACCGGTTTTCTCCCAGTTCTTCATCCACTGCGGACGTTCCGCCGCCACGAGATTGGCGGTGGGGTCACCTACCGGTCCGGTCTGGATCGTGTCCATCAGATTCATCCGCGCCATCGCTCCGACCGCAGGCGCGGTGGTGTACAGAATCGCAATGAATACCAACGCCCAACCAGCGGATTTACGCGCGTCCGAGACTTTGGGCACGGTGAAGAAGCGAATGATCACATGCGGCAAACCGGCCGTGCCGATCATCAGGGATGCCGTCAGCAGGAACATGTTCAGTTTCGAGCCGCTGGGATCGGTGTACTTCGCAAACCCCAGATCGGTCACGATCTTGTCCAGCTTGTCCAGCACGGCCATGCCACTGCCATCGCTGAGCGTGCTGCCCAGCCCCAGTTGCGGCAGAGGATTGCCGGTGAGCTGCAAGGAGATGAAGATCGCCGGCACGGTGTAGGCAAAAATCAGCACGCAGTACTGGGCGATCTGGGTGTAGGTGATGCCCTTCATGCCACCGAGCACCGCGTAGAAGAACACGATACCCATGCCCACCATCACGCCGGTTTCGAATTCCACTTCCAGGAACCGCCCAAACGCCACGCCGACACCCTTCATCTGACCGATGACATAGGTGATCGAAGCCACGATCAGACACAGCACCGCCACCATCCGTGCAGTCTGGGAATAGAAACGGTCCCCGATAAACTCCGGCACGGTAAATTTGCCGAACTTGCGCAGGTAAGGAGCCAGCAGCAGGGCCAGCAGCACATAGCCGCCGGTCCAGCCCATCAGGTAGGCCGAGGCGTTATAGCCCAGGAAGGCGATGAGCCCCGCCATCGAGATGAAGGACGCAGCCGACATCCAGTCCGCCGCGGTCGCCATACCGTTGGCGATGGGATTCACGCCACCGCCAGCCACGTAAAAGTCCTTGGTCGTTGAGGCACGCGCCCAGATGGCGATGCCCATGTAGAGCAGAAAGGTTCCGCCAACGGCCAGATAAATCCATGTTTGTAATTCCATCGGGTTCCCTATTCCTCGTGCACGTCGAATTTGCGATCAAGCTTGTTCATCTGATGGACGTAGACGAAGATCAACACCACAAATACATAGATCGAACCCTGCTGGGCAAAGAAGAAGCCCAGTTTCAGGCCCCCGATCGAAATCGTGTTCAGCGCCTCAACAAACAGAATTCCGCAGCCGTAGGACACCACAAACCATACCGCCAGCAGCATGCTCACCAGCCTGAGGTTGGCCTTCCAGTAGGCATCGCCTCGTTCTTTTTCAGTCATCTCACTCTCCATCCAATTGTTTTAATACGTGCTGCTTAGAATGCCAGTTTGGCGCTGAATTGCAGACGCGTGAAGGCCCCTTCGGCACCGTCGGCGTTCTCCCGCATCGCATGCATCAATTCCAGGCCCGTGGTCAGATTCTTGACCGGCGAATACAGGAAGTTGACGTGTACGCTGGAAGCGCGGGCAATGTCGCCATCACCGTTGAAATGTCCGAGCACGATCGAACTACGGGTCGTATCGCCCCAGTGATGACGGTAGGCGACAAAACCGGCCCAACTGTCAATCGGATCGATCTCGCCGTTGGCGTCCACCGTTCCATCCAGATTGGCGATCACGCCCAGGTAACGACCCAGTCCGGAACCGGCCGTCACCATGAATTTCACATCATCCCGCTGTAGCAGCCATTTGGCTGACAGGCTGATGCCGCCCGCCACCGCTGAATCATCCGCACCGGCGTCGCCATCCTGGGATTCGAGCACCCGTAGCAAGCCGGCCGCAGACCATTTCAGGCTGCCGGCGCCGCCGTTCCAGCGCAGAACGATATCCGGAATCACATCATCGTCGGTGGTGGAATCGACCCGCGTCTCGGGATTTTCCAGCGCCACCTGCAGGCCACCGGCGCTGTAGCGCAGCATCGGCTGGCGGATAAAAATCGTGCTTTCCGTCGGCCCGATAAAATCCAGGGTTTCCGGCAACGCGCCGACATTCTGGAACGTCGACCAGGTCTGACCGAACAGCCAGTTGCCATAGGTCAGATAGGCCTGGCGCAAACGCGGCGCGGCCGAATTGCTGATGGTTTCATTACCCTGGCTGCTGTTCTGAAAGTCCAGCTCCAGATAGCTGCCCAGGGTCACCGCATTGTCCAGCTGAGTCTGGGTCTTGATGAAGAAACGGGTCTGCTTGGCGTGAAAATCCGTCACTTTGATACTGCCCGAACCGTCGTCCAGCGGCACGCTGCGCGGGCCGGCATAGTAATCACGACCCAGGGGCTCCAGCGATGCGCCGGGCCGCGCATCGTAGGCCGTGACCATGGCATCCAGTTTGATGTAACCCCCCAGGGTCAATCGGGTATTACCCGCTTCGATACTGGCCGCCGTGGCCGTACCCTGGACCAGAACCATCGCCAAACCCGTGGCCAGACTACTGGCATACCGTTTATTCAAACTCATCCGCAGAACTCCCCTGATTAGCTGCTAACAATCCGTAGACTCACTTGTATTCCCCTACCGGTCTATTAGCCATTAGTCGAAGACCGGCGCGTGAGGCGCCCAATTCTTCCCTTCCCCGTGAACCCATTGCGACCATGGTCTGATTTCCGTGACGACTTTCCCCCCGTAAAGTCAGGCTCAAATCCCCATCGCCAACAGCAGGCTGATCCAGCATGAGCGAGTCAAAAACCTACCCCGTCATGGAATCTGTCGCGCGCAATACGCACACCACAGCCCAAGACTACGCAGAACTCTATCGCCAGTCGATTGATGACCCGGAAACGTTCTGGCGCACCCAGGCGCAGCGCCTGGACTGGATCGAGCCGTTTACCCTGGTCAAGAATGTCTCTTTTGCGCCCGGCGATATCCATATCCGCTGGTTCGAAGACGGGGTCATGAACGTGGCGGCCAACTGCCTGGATCGGCATCTGGTCGAACGGGGCGACCAGGTCGCGATCATCTGGGAAGGTGACGACCCCGCCGTGGACCAGAAAATCACCTACCAGGATCTGTATGAAAGGGTGTGTCGCTTTGCCAACGGGTTGAAGAGCCTGGGGGTAAGCAAGGGTGATGTGGTCACCCTGTACATGCCCATGATCCCCGAAGCCGCGGTAGCCATGCTGGCCTGCGCACGGATTGGTGCGATTCATTCAGTCGTGTTCGGCGGGTTCTCCCCCGAGGCGCTCGCCAGTCGCATTGATGATTGCCATTCCCGGTTCGTCCTCACCGCCGATGAAGGCGTGCGCGGCGGCAAGGCCACGCCGCTCAAGGCCAATGTCGATGCGGCCCTGGCCCTGCTCGACCCCCACGCCGTGGAACACGTTGTCGTCGTGGCCAGGACCGGAGCCGAGCTTGAATGGAGCAGCCCCCGCGACGTGGCCTACGCCGAACTCGTGGCGAGCCAGCCACCGCTCTGCCCGCCCACGCCGATGCAGGCCGAGGACCCCCTGTTCATCCTGTACACCTCCGGCTCCACCGGCAAGCCCAAGGGCGTGCTGCATACCAGCGGGGGCTATCTGGTCTACGCCTCCTACACCCACGAACAGGTTTTCGACTATCACCCTGGCGACATCTACTGGTGTACCGCGGATGTCGGCTGGGTGACGGGTCACAGTTACATCCTCTATGGACCACTGGCCAATGGCGCGACCACACTGATGTTCGAGGGCGTTCCCAATTACCCCGATTACAGCCGCTTCTGGCAGATTGTGGACAAGCATCAGGTCAATATCCTGTACACCGCCCCGACCGCGATTCGGGCCCTGATGCGCGAGGGCAATGCACCGGTCACCCGCACCAGCCGTTCCAGCCTGCGCCTCCTCGGCTCCGTCGGCGAACCGATCAACCCGGAGGCCTGGGAGTGGTATTACCACGTGGTTGGCGAAGGCCGTTGCCCCATCGTCGACACCTGGTGGCAGACCGAGACCGGTGGCATCCTGATCACGCCCCTGCCCGGTGCGACGCCGCTCAAACCCGGCTCGGCGACCCGACCTTTTTTCGGCGTACAACCGGCGCTGGTCGATGCGGACGGCAGCCTTCTGGAAGGCGAAGCCGAAGGCAATCTGGTGCTGCTGGACTCCTGGCCCGGCCAGATGCGCAGCGTGTATGGCGACCACGAGCGTTTCGAGCAGACCTACTTTGCCACCTATCCCGGACGGTATTTCAGCGGCGATGGCGCGCGACGCGATGCCGACGGCTATTACTGGATTACCGGTCGCGTCGATGACGTGCTGAATGTCTCGGGTCATCGACTCGGTACCGCCGAAATCGAGTCCGCCCTGGTGGCCCACCCCAAGGTGGCTGAAGCGGCCGTCGTGG
This sequence comes from Oceanococcus sp., assembly GCA_041624435.1. Lineage (GTDB taxonomy): Bacteria > Pseudomonadota > Gammaproteobacteria > Nevskiales > Oceanococcaceae > Oceanococcus. Next base: position 13,933 of record JBFJVB010000036.1, read on the forward strand.
GCTTCCCGCACGACATCAAGGGCCAGGGCATCTATGTCTATGTCAATCTCAACGCCGGCCAGACAGCCGATGAGCAACTGCGCAGCGAACTGCGGCAATGGGTGCGCAAGGAAATCGGCCCGATCTCCTCGCCTGACATGATCCAGTGGGCCGAGGGACTGCCGAAGACGCGCTCGGGCAAGATCATGCGACGGATTCTGCGAAAAATTGCCGAAGGCGAGTACCAGGCCCTCGGCGATATCTCGACTCTGGCCGAACCGGCTGTTGTCGCGCAACTGATCGCCGGCCACCAGGCGCTGACCACGACATGAACCCGGCGACAATCATTATCGCCGATGATCATCCGCTGTTTCGGGCCGCGTTGAAGCAGGCCGTGGAGCAGTGCCTGGATTGCCCGTATATCACCGAAGCGGATGGCATGAATCAGCTTGAGCAGGCCGCGGCGGACCATGCCGACGCGGACCTCGTGCTACTCGATCTGCACATGCCGGGCGCCCGGGGCTTTTCCTCGCTGATCTACCTGCGCTCGCACTACCCTGCCATTCCGGTCGTGGTCGTCTCCGCCAGCGACGAGCACCAGATCATCCGCCGCGCCATCGACTTCGGCGCGGCGGGTTTCATACCCAAATCCGCCTCCATGGAGGACATCAGCCTCGGCATCGGCGCGGTGATTGCGGGCGACACCAGCTTTCCCAGCGTCGAACTCGACTCGAACCCCGCCGATGCGGAGCTGGCCTCCAAACTGGAAAGCCTGACCCCACAGCAGTTTCGGGTGCTGGTAATGCTGGCCGATGGCCTGCTCAACAAGCAGATCGGCTATGAGCTGGCCGTTTCCGAAGCCACGGTAAAAGCGCATATGACCGCCTTGATGCGCAAGCTTGGCGTGTTCAGCCGGACCCAGGCCGCACTGATCGCCAAACAACTGGATGACGCGGTGGCCCCGGTCATTTGCGCCGAAGCGAAGAGCTCAGGCGACCCGGAGCCCGACGCCGACATGGCCTTTGATTACGCCTGATTCCATGGTGTTTTGTGCGACCATGGCGGTGTCCTACGCCAAGCTCAAGCGGTAAACAGTTTGCCCACTGCCAAGTCCCATCCGCGCGCCCGACATCACGGGCGGACACGAAGGATCTTCCTCGCCGCACTGCTGATCGCAAGCACCGTCCTCCTGGGCTGGCAGCTGACGCGCGCCCAAGCGTGGCGAGACTACCAGCATCAGCGCCAGCTTCACGGCGCAATCCAGCTGCGCGCCGACGGTCAGGACGATGCCGCCCGCGCCCGCTTACGCACAATCCTGCGCGAAGACCCTTACCACACCCAGGCACGCCGAGAACTGGCCGAGCTTGAGCGGCATGGCGCGCGCCTTGAGCACGCCTATCTCGAATACACCACGCTCGCCGAACTGCTGCCGCAGGACGTCGCGGTACGCCTGATCCTGGCTGAAATGGCCCGTGAGGCGCAGCGTCTGGATATCGCCGAGCAAGTCCTGGACCAGGCGTTGCACACCACTGACAGCCTGGCCGCACGCCGAATGCGGGCCGAGCTGCGTTTCCAGCGTGCGCGCTTTTTCGGCGCCGACCAGGACGCCCGAATCATCCTGCAAACTCAGCCGCAAGACTCCCAGGCCTGGCGCCTGCGCGGGCTGTGCACGCTGGCCATGTACGGCCGTGACGCGGCCCTCTTGCTACTCGAGGACGCCCCCGTGAATGCCGGGGCGGACTGGGTCGAGCGCATGCGCAGCGGACAAGCCCAGCTACCTGAAACACCCGGCCCAAGCGGCCCGGCAAGGGAGTTCTGGCCCGGAGAGCTGGCCACTCTGATGGCGACGGTTGCCGCTGAGATGCACAAGCGCGACTGGCCGGCGGCCCGCGCCCACGCCCAGCAGGCCGCCGCAGTCTACCCGGACAGCATCATCGTGCCGTGGTTACTGAGCGCGATCTACTTCGCCGAAGGACAGGCCGAGGCGGCCGGACAGGAACTGCAACAGGCCTTGCGGGCAGCCCCGCGCTCCGAACGCGTAGTCACCAGCCTGGCCTGGATCTGGGCCCGCGCGCCTGGCGTGCCGAACGCGGGCGAGCGGCTGATGACCCTGGCCGAAGCCGACCCCGAGTTTGCCCTGCCGCGCCGCCTGGCCGCGCGCTATTACATGGATGCCCGTGAGCCGGCCAAAGCCGCTGCAGCCCTGCGGCGCGGGCTTTCCCTGCAACCCGATTCGCCGATTCCTCACCGCGACCTGGCCGAACATTTCCTCGATCTGGATCAACCCACCGAGGCCTTGAAGCAGATCCGCGCCGGTCTGGCACGGCAAGCGGACGATCGTGATCTGCTGTTGCTGCTGGCCCGATTGCGCAGCTTGCAGGGCGATCCGGTCGCTGCCCGAGAAGCGCTGGAACGCATTCTGGCCCGCAGGCCGGATGACGAAGCCGCAGCGGCTGCCCTGGCCCTGCTGCTCAGCACGGCTTTTACTGACGCAGACGCGCTGGGTCAGGCCGCCGCACTGGCGCATCAGCTGGAGTTCAACGCCCCGCAGGATCCCGCCCAGCTGCATGCCATCGGCTGGGTTCGACAGCGTCAGGGCAAGACCTCGACAGCGCGGAAATGGCTGATCCAGGCGGCCAAATTGGCGCCCCAGTCCCCACGCATCCGGTTCCATCTGGGCCGGGTGTATGTGGACTCCAAGCGAGCCGACCTGGCCCAGTCCGAACTGCAGGCGGCGCTGGACAGCGGGATAGCGTTCCCGGAACGGCTGGAAGCGGCACGCCTGCTGCGCTCGCTGCGGGATCAATCGGCGGCCACGCGCTCCAGCTCGTAACGCCCACCGCCCAGATTCAGGTCAGACAGCACCGACTGCTCGCCATCGGGCCAGAGCACTTCCAGACGCTGGACCGCTGCCCAGTTGCCCAGGCCAAAATGCACCTGCGGCGCATCGTGCGACTCGTAACCGCCGCTGGCCTTGAGCTGGCGAACCTGGACGCGACCGGAGCCGTCAAAAATGCTCACCCTGGCGCCGATCGCATACCGATTGCCGCTGCCTGAATCGCGCAGCGACAGCATCAGACTGGCGCCTGCAGGCCGGTCGTTCTGCCACACCACCGGGCTGAGCTGGAACGGATAGGTGATCAGGTCCAGATCACCGTCGCGATCGTAATCCAGAAACAGCGAAGAACCGGTCGGGCGAAAATCATCGAAACCATACTGCTGCGTGACTTCCTCGAAACCCTGCCCGGCGCGATTGCGATAAAACATGGCCGAGGTATTGCGAAAGCGCAGCCGCGTGCCCTGCACCACGAACAGGTCCTGCCAGCCATCGGCATCCAGATCGGCGAATTTGGAATTCCAGCTCCAGCCGCCGAGCGCGGCATCCCATTGATTCGTCACATCCACAAAACCCAAGCCGCTCGGGCTGAACACCAGATTGCTGTGCGCCACGGAGGGAATTTCCCCGGGAAACAGCCTTTCAGCCTGGTTATTGTCCAGCGGGGACGCGGCCATGCTGGCACAGATCTCGTGCATCGCGGTGAAATCCGCCGGAATGCGTCCGCATTCGGCCAGCACCGCTGCGCTCTGTCGCGTCCCCGCCGGCAGAACCACCAGGGCCCGATTCCAGTGATGGGCGGTCACAATGCAGTCCCGCCGGTCGGACGGCGACTCCAGCGCAGCGCAGGGCGCGACGCTGCCCCGGTCGCGGCCGCGGGTTACCGCGCTCTGAAACCGGCCCAGTACATCGCAACGTGACCGATCGGCGACATCGGCATAGCTGCTGCAGCCCGCGACCGGCGGTGCCAGGCGCCCAGCCAGCTTGCGCATGTCGCCCATCGCGATTTCACCGATATACAGTTCCTCGAGCCCATCATTATTCAGATCACCGCTGTCCAGCGACATCGTCGTCGTGGTGGAATAAGGGATGGGCGCCTCCTCTGCCTTCAAGGCACGCAGGCGCCCGTACTCATTGATGAAAATCTGATCCGGCTCGTCGAAATCATTTCCCACCCACAAATCGGGCCAGCCATCGGCATTGAAATCATGCACCAGTAGACTGAGCGTCTCGCCGTGAGGCGCCGGCAAATCCTCGGCCTTGAACTGCCCGGCCTGATTGCGCCAGAGCCGGTTGACCGCCCCGGCGGGGTAATAGAACCAGGATTGTGAAGTGGTGGCACCGGTGACGATATCCAGATCGCCATCGCGATCCAGATCGGCAAAGGCCACCGCATGCACCGCGGTCTCGGCGCCGCGTGGCAACACCACATGGTCTTTGAACGAGAAGGCCCCGTTGCGATTGAACAGGATGTGGCTACCCTGCATCCAGGTGGCGAAAAACAGATCCAGCGCGCCATCGCCATCGAGGTCGACCAGGGCCACCGGGCCCACCGTCCATTCGCGCATGGCGGGGAAATCGATCTGCTGCAAGGCAAATTGCCCGCCCAGATTGCGGTACAGATACACCCCGAAGGATGTGCCAACCGCAACATCCGTCCAGCCATCGGCATCGACATCCCCGGCCGCCAGACCGGCCATCTGGTTCAGCCCCGGCAACATCGTCAGATAGGCTCTGGGCAGAGGCATGCGCTCAAAACCCAGCGCCGGAGAATCCAGCCGCCGAAAGGCCGCCTCCGCCGCAGCTGCGCTCGCGCGAGGCGCCTGGCCATAACCGCGCAGCACCAGCCCGGGAGCGTGAACCAGGGTGTCCATCGTCGGCAGTTCCAGGGCGGCGCCACGCAGGTCCTGCGCTGAGCGGCCGGCCGGCAGCACATATTCGATGGGCTCCGGCGCCGGCAGCCTGGCCAGGGCTGAGCTTACCGCGCTGGCCTGACTGGATTCATGCCAACTCGCCAGCCCCGCACTGGCCAGACCCGCCAGCACCCCCAGGCCGAACACCGCCGCGGCGGCCAGGGCGGCCACCCGGGGAGACAGGCTGCGCGCCAGCAAAGCCCAGGGATAGACGCTGTACAGACCCAGAGTGGCGAGCAGGGCGCCAACAATCGCCGCCGGCACACCGGCATTGAACAGGGCCGCACAAATTACGATATCGAAAGCGATGGGCACCGGCAGCAACATGCCGACCAAAGCCGCGACGACCAGCGCTGCGGCCGCAGCCGGCACGCTGTCAGTCCTGGCGATGCGGGTCAGCTCCTGCCAGGGCAGAACTTCGATGATCACCGCACCCAGCAAGCCTGCAAGCAACATCAGCGGCACCGCCAGCCGCACGATGATCCACAGATTCTTCAGGTAGCGCCGCGCCACCCAGAGCAGGGCCTGTGCGTAACTCAAAGTGCCGGATCCCACCTCGTCCACCGCGGTGTCGAAAGCACCGTCTATCCATTTCAGCAGGCGCAGTCCGGGCAACTGCGGCGGCGCACGCAGGGGAACTCGCCAGCCCGGCCGCTCCGTCAGGGCGGACAGCACCGGCACCACGCCGATCACCATCAGCAGACTGACGCCCAGTTTGACGGCAACGAAGTACCAGGGGAATAGCGCAAACAACATGCCCAGGACGATGAAATTGAAACTGGGCGAGGCGAACATCGTCGCCAGGGCCACCTCGACCCGGCCACCGGCCTGAACCATGGCCTGACCGATGGGTGCGGCACAGTTGACGCAGACGCCCATCGGCGTACCCAGCACCGCCCCCTGCAGCGTTCCGGCCAGACGCCCACCTCCGGGGCGAGGCAACAGGGGCAGCAGGGTCAGCATGCCCGCGGCCAGGAGTAGCCCGAAAGTCATGCCCTGACGGTTGGTCAGAACCCACTCGGTCGCGGTCCAGCCAATACGCTTCAGGGTGTCGCCGGCCGGCGGCGCGGTGATGTGCTGCTCAAACCCCAGTGGTGTGGCCAGAGAGCGGCTGGGATCCGCGCTGGCTTTGCCTTCCAGCGAGGGATAACGCGAATCCAGCCAGAACACCGCGCAGATTGCGGTCATCACCAGGATGGTCAGGGTAGCGCGCGAATCGACGCGGCCGAGGCGTTGCATGAAGGTCATAATCGGGGCAAGGTAGGCTGAATGGCGAGGTCGGGGAAATTCGACTTTCGTCTAGGTTAGTTCGCCATCACACTCTACGACACCGACAATGATTCGGTCGGAAAATCGACGCCAGACGAGTGCCCGTGTCCTCCTACCCTCTTCTCCACAAGGCCTTGTGGCCGCGCCTTGGCCTGAGTCTGCTGCTTCTCGGTGGACTAGCCAGCTTGCTGTGGGCTGCCAGTCAGTTGCAGCCGGTCAGGGATTACCGCGCCCAGCGACTCGTCCAGGCGTCCACTCAGGCGGAGACCACTGAGCAGGCCCGCAGCCAACTGCGCGGCGCACTGGCCCTGGCACCCCGCAGCGCGGCTGCCCGCAGCGCCCTGGCCCGGCTGGAACTGGCTGATGGCCGGCGCGAAGCCGCCTATCTGGAATTGCGCACCCTGGCCGAACTGCACCCGAGCGACCCGCGAGGCTGGACCGGGCTTGCCGGCTTCTTTCTGTCCGCCAAGCTGCTGGAGGATGCCGAACAGGTGCTGGATCGGGCGGTACTGGCAGCTCCGGCCGACCCGATGCTGCGAATCCAGCGGGGTGATGTCCGGCTGCGTCGCGGCCGCTTGTACGCGGCCTGGCGTGACGGCGGGATGGCCGTGGACCTGGACCCGGAGCAGGTGGGTGGCTGGCTGATTCTGATCCACACCACCGAGCAGATGCAGGGCCGTCCGGCTGCCATGCAGACCGCGCGCAAAGCCCTGGCCCTGCTTCCTCACGACCCGCGCCTGCTGACCGAAATGCGCCGCCTGGAAGGCCCGCCGCCTGCGCAGCCCGCCCGAGCTGGCCAGCCCCCGGGCACGGCCCAGTATGAGCAGCTCAAAAAACTGCACGCGCGCCGTGCCAGCAAGGACGCAGACGAGCGCTGGGGCGGTCGCCTGGCGCAGCTGCGGCGCACCCTGGAACAGCATTTGCGCGTCCAGAACTGGTCTGCCGCACAAACCCAGGTGGCCACCGCCCGCAGCGAATTCCCGCAGACCTTGTTCGGCCCCTGGCTGGCCGGCATCGTCGCCCTGGCCCGAGGCGACGATGCCCAGGCGGAACAGTTCCTGCTCGAAGCCCAGCGCTGGGCACCGCGCTCCGAACTGGTGCTCAACGGCCTGCTCAAGGCCTGGCGGCGACAGGCCGGCGCCCAGGTAGCGGGCGAGAAACTGGCCGCCCTGTACACCGCCGATCCGGGTTTTCATGCCGTCCTGTCCCTGGCTGTGGAATCGTTTCTGAGCGCCCGCCAACCGGCTTCCGCCGCGGAACTGCTGCTCAGCGCCCGCCGACTGGACAGACACTCCGCGCATCCGTATCGCCAGCAAGCACGGTATTACCTGCACACCGATCAACCGGGCGCGGCCGAAACCGCGCTGCAGGAGGGGCTGGCGGTTTTCCCACAGGACCGGGAACTCCTGCACCTGCGCGCCCAACTACTCGCAGCTCGCGGGCCGTCTGACGCCGCGCTGGCCGCCTACGCCAGGTTGATCGAGAGCCATCCGGATGCCGAAAGCGGCCAGGCCGAATATGCCCTGCTGTTGACTCACGACGCGAGGACCCACGACCAGGCCCGGCAGATGGCCCAACAGCTGGCGTTCAACCATCCAACGGACCCGGGCCTTCAGGACAGGATCGGCTCGATTCTGCTGCAGGTCGACGCCGCCGAATCCGCCCTGCCCTGGCTGCAAGCCGCCGCTGCCATCGACCCGCAGCAGGCCGCCTATCACTACCATCTTGCGCAATGCTATCGGCGCCTGGACAGGCTCGACGCGGCCCGCGAGCAGGTGCGTAAAGCGCTTGCCACCGGCCAGCCTTTTGCAGAAGAAATCGACGCCTTGAAACTAATCCGCAGCCTGGAGACGGGCCCGCCCAGTGGCGCAACGGGCCACCCATGAGCTTCGGCGACGCAAGCCCTCGACTGCACGCGTGGATCAGGCAGGAACAATCGCCACGCCCTACTGGAGACCTTCCATGAAATCCCTGTTGTTGTCTGTTGCCTTCACCATGAGCTTGGGACTCACCGGCATAGCGCAGGCCCATACCCATCTGGCCGAATCGAGTCCGGCCCAGGACGCCGTGCTGGAGCAGGCGCCGACCGAGATCATCTTGCGATTTTCCGACAAGGTGCGTCTGACCGCCCTGAAAGTGGTTCCGCAGCAGGGCTCTGCGCAGACCCTGGGCCCTTTACCCAAGCAGTTCGGCAAGGCGTTTGCCGCTCCCGTGGGCGCACTCCCCGCCGGAGCGCACGTGATCCACTGGCGTGCGCTGAGCACCGACACCCATGTGCTGACCGGACAGATCGCGTTTGAAATCAGGCCTGTCGCAGACTGAAATCCGACGATGACGGCTCCCGATCTGCTGGTACTTGGGCTGCGGGCCCTGGCCTTCTGCACCGTCCTGCACGCCGCAGGCACCGTGTTCTACCGGCTGAGCGCGCAATCCCTGCTTGAGCGCAGCGACCTGCCGCTGCGGCGACTGACCCGCCGTTCTGCCGCCTGGGGCATGGTCTTCAGCCTGGCCTACCTGGCCAGCGAACCGGCACGGCTGACCGGCGACTTCCTGGCAATCCTGGATCTGGAATGGCACCGGCTGTTACTGAATTCAGGGACCGGTGTGGGCCATGGCCTGCGACTCGCCGGTCTGCTGTTGGTGCTGCTGATTCCCGGTCGCGCCATCGCCTGCCTGGGTGCCGTGCTCATCGTCGGGTCATTTACCACCACCGGCCATACCGCGACCCAGGCTGGGCCGTCACCGCTGGGCATCGCCTTGTTCGCGCACCTGAGCATCATCGCCTTCTGGTATGGCGCCCTGCTGCCGCTGCGCCGCGCCACCGGCGTCGAGCCGGCCGCGCTCACCGCTGCGCTCATCGCCCGCTTTTCAGCGATCGCTGGCGCGGTGGTGCCGCTGATCATCGTACTGGGTCTGATCCTGGTCTGGCGTCTGGTGAAGGGATGGTCTGAACTGTACAGTCCCTGGGGACTCCTGATGCTGGTGAAAGTTCTGGTCTTTGGCAGCCTGATGGTTCTGGCCGCACTGAACCGATGGCGCCTGGGTCCTGTTGTGGCCTCGGGCCAGAGTGCGACAGATCACGCCTTCAGGCGCAACGTCCTGGCAGAATGGTGGCTGATCACTGCACTGATTGCCGCGACAGCGGTCATGACCGCGCTGTACTCTCCACACCCTGATTGAAACTTCTGTTCGGATTGAAGCCTGTGGCCAACAAAACAACCCGTCTACTGCTTGTGGCACTGAGCCTGGGTACGCTGATCTGGCTGTGGTCGGTGCTACGCGGCCCGGTGCTGACCGCCCTGCCCGACCCCGACGACAGCCCGCTGACAGTCGAAGCCACGGTGCTGCCGGAACGCCCCGAGGCTGGCGCCTCAACACGCCTGGAATTTCAGCTCAACGATGCCCACGGCAATCCCCTCACCGATCTGATGCCGCACCATGACCGACTCTTGCACGTCCTGGTGATCGGTGAAAACCTGGCCACCATCGGGCATCTGCATCCCGAGGATTTCCCTGCGCAGCAGCCCGAACACGGTTTTGCGGTCAA
>JBFJVB010000037.1:0-23439 GCA_041624435.1 Oceanococcus sp.
CACCGCCAGCGATCCGGATGGGGCCATTGCCAGCGTCCAGTGGGAGCAGGTGGCCAATGGCGCACCGCTGGTGATACTGAACACGCCCAGTGGCGGTGACGGTTCGGCAGTAAGCTTCACCGCCCCGCAGACCACGGTGGAGCTTGATCTGCTGTTCGAATTCAGCGCCACCGACAATGCGCCGACGCCCAATACCAGCATGGATCAGCTCAGCGTCAAGGTGTTGCCGCTGCCAGCGGCGCGTGGCCCGACGAATCTCTACGTGTCCACCGATGGCCCGAACGCGCTGCCGGATGCCACGCTGATGAAACTCACCGAAAGCGTCCCCGCCTCGATGCTGTACACGGTCGATCGTAATTTCGACTCGGCGTATAACCAGGGTCTGGTCATCGATGTCCAGGGCAATGCGATCCAGGTGGGCGATCATCAGGACGATGATTATGGTGGCATTTCCACGATCTGCCGCATTGCCAACCGTGCCGACAACACCGCCTTCGCGGATGACACCCTGGATCGGGATATTCGCGGGGAAGAGGAACTGGATTTCGATCCGAATGTCTTTGTCCGGGTAAACAATCCGGGCCTGAACCGCGGCGCGATCAAAGGTCTGGCGATTTCCCATGCCACCGGTCATCTGATGCTGGCGAACAATGCCGGCAGTCATGTGCGCGTGTTCGGCGCGACCGCCGAAGGCAATATCGGCGCGGATTTCGCGGTGACCCTGGGCGCGGACCCCTGGGATCTGGCCTATGACGCCGCACGGGATATCCTGTATGTGGCCGCAGTCAACGGTACGATTCGGGTGCTGGACAGCTTCCTTGATCAGCGCGGCGCCCTGCGTGAAACCCGGGTGATCCGGATCAATGATCCGCTCACCGGCGCGGCCACCAATCTGCACGGCATCGCCTACGAGCCGGTCGGCGACCGCCTGGTGGTTTCGGATGTGGGCGCTGCCACCACCGCCAATGGTTCGGCGGCGGGGTTCAAGACCGATGGCAAGCTCTATGTGCTGACCGATGCCAGCACCCTGGATGGCACGGTGGCGCCGCAGATCGTCCTGTCCGGTCCCCAGACCCAGCTGGGCGACCCGGTGGATCTGGTCATCAATGGCCGGGATGTGCTGGTGGCCGACAAGGCCAATGATGTGGTGCTGATCTTTGCCGACATCTTCCAGCAGAGTAGCGGTGATCCGGCCCCCACCCGGGTGATTCCGGGCATCGTGGGTGCCAATGCCCTGGCCCTGGAATTTCTCGATCAGCCGGCCCGCCCCGGGGTGACCGATCTGGTGGCGAATACCACGGTGCACTCCTTGCTGCTGACCGTGGACGATGGTGCCGCCCCGAACATCGTGCGCCTGAACCCGGCGCTGGGCGCCCAGGATGAGCCCGATCGTTTCGTCATTACCGACGGACGGCCCAAGCCCTACGGCATCACCCTGGATCGCAGTGGCGACGCCTATGTGGTGGCCGAAACGCCGAGCAATGGCCCGAGCCGAGCCACCGCCGGAATCTACGCCATCAGCCGACTGGCCTACGACCGTACTGCGCCGTTCGCGACCCCCGGCGGGTTCAGCGATCGACGCGATCGTGAACTGGATGATGCCGCGGATTCCTTCCCGGCCAATTCGCCCATCATGCAATCGCCACGGGGCATCGACATCGATCCGGCTGCCGGACTGCTGTTTATCGCCGAGGCCACTCCGGGTTCGAACAATCTGTTTGAGGTCGTGGTGATGAGCGCCTGCAGTGCGGGCGAACCCTTGGCGGCCGTCACCGTGCCCACTTTCAACAACTCCGGGCCGGTGACCAATGTCGCGGTTCCGATCGGCCTGGATTACGACCCCGGCACCGGCGATCTGTACGTGGCGATGGCCAACGGCAAGCTGGCGATCTTCCGCGATTTCAATGTGCGCTACCCGGACAATCCCGCGCCGCAGATCGTCAGCCCGCAGCGTTTCAATGACCTGACCGGACTGGCCGAAGATGCGGCCACGTCGCTCAGCGGCGTGGAATATGATGGGGCTTCGAAAAGCCTGATCCTGTCGGGCATCGGGCCCATCGATGCGACCACCTCGGGTGGGCAGATTTTCATCCTGCGCGGCGCGGACAATCTGGGTTCCACCAAGCTGGTGGACCTGGCGATCCGGGGAGGGCAGTCCCTGCTGGCCAATCCGGTGGACGTGGCCTTCGATGGTCAGAATCTGTATGTCGTCGAGCAGGCCGGTGGCCTGATCCTGCGCTTTGACAATATCCTGAGCGTGACCGATGGCAGCGCGGCTACGCCGAGCGCGATGACCTCAACCGCCAGCTTTGGCGGCACGCCTCGCGGTCTGGTTATCGTGCCCGATTATCTGGCGCAAACCCCGGCCAATCCCTGATCTTGGCCGGCTGATCGTTTGACTGCTGTAGCGCCGGCGGCGGCCAGGAACGGGCTGCCGCCGGCCTTTTTTTGCCGGAAATAGCGTTTACGCGCGCTTGAGTTCCGGGCTCAGACTCACCACCACCGGGGCATGGTCCGAGGGCCGCTCCCAGCCGCGTGGGAGCAGATCCACCCGGCAGTCCAGGCAGTGGGTGGCCAGGGCCGGGCTGAGCAGGACGTGATCGATGCGCAGACCCAGATTACGGCGAAACCCCGCGGCGCGGTAATCCCACCAGGTGAAGCGCTGCTTGTTGTCGGCGGCGCCTGGGTCGCCGTGATCGAAGCGGGGCCAGGGGTCGGTCAGGCCCAGGGCGAGCAGATCGGTAAGGGCTGCGCGTTCCGGTTCTGAACACAGGATGCCGCCCTCCCAGCTTTCGGGATCATGGGTGTCCTGGCTCTGCGGCGCAATATTGAAATCCCCCAGCAGGACCAGCCGCTGATGCGCCTGCAGTTCGGCGGCCACCCGCTGCTTGAGTTCTTCCAGCCAGGATAGCTTGTAGGCGAATTTTTCCGAGCCTACGGCCTGGCCATTGACCACGTAGGCGCAGATGATCCGCAGGTCCCCCACCGTGGCGGTGATGACCCTGGCCTGCCCGTCACTCAAACCCGTCCAGCTGTCCTGGAGCGCCTGCCGGGCCAGGATCGCCACCCCGTTGTAGGTCTTCTGACCGTGAAACACCACCTGATAGCCGGCGGCCTGGATGGCCTCCACAGGGAAGTTGTCATCGGTGAGCTTGGTTTCCTGCAGGGCCAGGACATCGACCGGACACTGCTCCAGCCAGTCCAGCACCTGGGGCAGGCGGACCTTGAGTGAATTCACATTCCAGGTGGCGATTTTCATGGCTGGCCCACTTCCGCCGAACCGGCCAGCAAACCATCCTGGCGCAGCAGCGCGTCCACGCTGGGCTCGCGCCCGCGAAAGCGCTTGAACAGTTCCATCGCGTCTTCACTGCCGCCTGGCTCCAAAATGCAGGCTTTGAAGCGCTGGCCGGTCGCGGCATCGAAAATGCCCACCTCGCGGAAAGCCTCGAAGGCATCGGCCGCCAGCACCTCGGCCCATTTGTAACTGAAATAACCGGCCGCGTAGCCGCCGGCAAAAATGTGCGAGAAACTGTTGGCGAAGCGATTCCACGGCGGCGGAAACATCACCGCCACTTCCTGCCGGACTTCGGCCAGCGTGGTCTCGACGTCCGGCGCGGGGACCCGGCTATGCAGGCGCAGATCGAACAGCGCCAGCTCGATCTGGCGGACCGCGGCCAGACCCGCATGGAAGACCCGCGAGGCGCGGATCTGTTCGATCCAGGCGCCGGGAATGGGCTCCCCGGTCTGGAAATGCCGGGCGAACTGGCCCAGCGCGGCTTCCTCCCAGCACCAGTTTTCCATGAACTGGCTGGCCAGTTCGACCGCGTCCCAGGGCACGCCGTTGATGCCGGACACGCTCAGGTAATCCACGGTGGTGAGCATGTGCTGCAGGCCGTGGCCGAATTCATGGAACAGGGTGACCGCATCATCGTGGGTCAGCAGCGCGGGCTGGTCCGCGCTGGCCGGGGCAAAATTACAGGTCAGCGTGGCAATCGGAATCTGCACGCCGTGCGCGTTGCGCAGTCGCCCGGCCATATCATTCATCCAGGCTCCGCCACGTTTCTGCTCGCGTGCGCAGGGGTCGAGATAAAACCAGGCAATCAGCTGATCATCGGCATCGTGCACCGCATAGGCGCTGACGTCGGGGTGCCAGCAGGGCAGGTCCAGGGGCGCGAAGCTGACCGCGAACAGCTGGCGGGCCGCGGCAAACAGGCCATCCAGCACTTTGGGCAGGGCGAAATAGGGCTTGAGCTGTTCATCTTCCAGGCCGAAGCGTTCCTGCTTCAGCTTCTCCGAGTAGTAGGCAATGTCCCAGGGCTCCAGTCGCTCCGGGCCGTCCAGCCGCCGGGCAAATTCGTGCAGCTCCGCGAGTTCCTGCTGCGCCGCCGGTTTGGCTTTGTTCGCCAGTTCCAGCAGAAAGTCCTCGACCTGGCGGGGCGAGTCCGCCATCTTGCTGGCCAGCGACAGCTCGGCGAAGTTGGCATAGCCCAGCAGCACCGCTTCTTCGGCCTTCAGCCGCAGGATGTCCTCGATCAGCGGGGCGTTGTCCCAGCGCTCGCCGGATTCGGCAGCTTGCGCCTGATCCGAGGCCCGGGTGGTATAGGCCCGGTACATCTGGGCGCGCCATTGCCGATCATCGGCATAGCTCATTACCGCATCGAAACTGGGGAAATCCAGGCCGAACACCCACCCCTCCAGCTGCTTTTCGGCGGCCTTGGCTGCGCCCATCTGGCGCGCGCTTTGCGGCAGGCCCTCAAGGCGCTGTTCATCGGTGATGTGGCAGCGAAACGCCTCGGTGGCATCCAGCAGGTTACGCTCAAAGCGGTTGGACAGCTCGGCCAGGCGTTGCTGGATTTCCCGGTAGCGCTGCTTGTCGGCGTCGGCCAGGGCCACACCGGACAGGCGGAAATCACGCAGGGCGTTGTCCAGCAGGCGCCGCTGCGCGGGGACCAGGTCGGCTTGCTGGCTGACCTCCTGGTAGGCCGCAAACAGGGCGGTGTTCTGCCCCAGTTCGCTGCTGTAGGCGGTCAGTTTGGGCAGGCAGTTTTCATAGGCCTGGCGCCAGGGCGGCGAATTCTGCACCGCATGCAGATGGGCGCCGGGTTGGAACACCTTGTGCAGCCGGTTTTCCGCTTCTTCCAGCGGCGCGACCACGCTGTCCCAGTCGCGTGTGTCCTGGGCCAGCACGGCTTTGATCAGGGCGCGGTTGTCCGCCAGCACCCGGTCTATGGCGGGCTCCAGGTGTTCGGGCTGGATGGCGTTCCAGGGCGGCGTCGGGCCACCCCATTCGAGCAATGGATTGTTCACGTCTGGCGGGTACTCTGGTTCACGGAGGCAGCGCCATGCCCGGTTGCGGCACGCCGCAGGTTCCCGGGCCAGGCTGAGGGGAAAGGGCCTAGATTAAACCGCGTGCCGTGGCCAGCCAAATCGCCACGCTACCGCCGGCGAAAAACAGACCCAGGCCCAGCACGGTGTAAGCGCGGGCATCGCGCCGCAATTTGCCCTGATCCAGGGTGGACAGCAGGAAGCTCAGGCGCCGTGGGGGGCGGCACAGCACGTGGATATCGGGGTCCACCACGCGCTCCAGCTGCGCCTGTCGGACCTGTTCGATGGCCTTGGCGCGGACCGCGGCCCACTCGTCCATATCGATTGCACCGTCGCCGTTGGTGTCGAACTCGGCGAGCAGGCGGGCCTGATCCTGCTTCCAGCTGGCGAGCAGATCGCGGACTTCGCTGCGCTCATCGAAACTGTGGGCGATGCCGCCTTCGGTGCGAAACCAGCCCAGGGCGTACAGAGGGCTGCCGGCTTCGATGCGCTGTTCCTTGAAGCGGTAATTGCCGCTGCCGAGCAGGCGGCTCTTGGCCGGGGCGCTGGGGGGCTGGCGACTGTGGCCGTACCAGGTCAACTGGACATTCGGCATGACGGTGGCGCCTTCGGGGTCCACCACGCAGGCGCCGGTGTCATCGACCAGCTGGAACAGATCGTCGCTGCGCGCCGACTCCAGGGTTTTCCAGCCATTGTTATTCCCGCCGCTGCTGGTGCTGGTGTTTTTTTTCTCGATGGAATACTGCCACCAGGCACAGCGTGCGCGGCTCAGCGGCGCAATCACCGGTTCACCGGGCAACAGCGTGGCAATGCCTTCCAGCTCCACATGACCTTGCGCCGCGGAACGGATTTTCGACGTCGGCATGTCCTCGATCAGACGGGCGCGCTTGAACATGCTCGCGGTGACCCCGATGCCGACCAGGCACAGGCCAGCTGTCATCCCGGTCAGCAGCCAGAAGACGCCGGGTTCCAGCGCCTGGACGCGGAGGGCCAGCTCAGCCAGATTCGGCATGCGAGCTCAGGACGTCGGAGCGGGCGAGGCGGACGTGGGGTTCAGGCAAACAGTGCCTTGATATTGACGTCGGCGGTTTCGCTGTCGGAATACTCCAGCAGATCGGCGCTCTTGAAGGCCAGCAGACGGGCGATCAGGATGTCCGGAAACTGCTCGATCCGGACATTGTTGGCGTTGACGCTGTCGTTATAGAACTCACGTCGGTCGGCGATGCTGTTTTCCAGCCCGGTAATGCGCGCCTGCAACTGCTGGAAAGCCTGGTTGGCCTTGAGTTCGGGGTAGGCCTCGGCCACCGCGAACAGATTGCCCAGCCCCAGGCGCATGGCGGTCTCGGCTTTGCCGACGCCGGCGACATCGCCGGCCTGCCTGGCGGTTTGCGCCGCGGACCGGGCCTGCATGACCTTTTCCAGGGTTTCCTGTTCGAAATCCTTGTACTGCTTGCAGGTTTCCACTAGCTTGGGCAATTCATCATGGCGCTGCTTGAGCAGCACATCGATGTTGCTCCAGGCTTTGCTCACGGCGTGCTTGAGGCTGACCAGATTGTTGTAGATCACCACGGCGTACAGCACCGTCGCCCCAATCAGGCCCCAGAACACAAATGTAGAAATATTGCCGGCTACCGCACCTTCCATGTCCGTTTCTCCCGTGACGGATGCAGAAATACTAGCATTGTCCTACAGGTCTCACGCGTATGAATAACAACTTCGATTATCTGGTTCTGGGTGGTGGCAGTGGCGGCATTGCCAGCGCCAGACGCGCCGCGCAGCAGGGCGCGCGGGTGGCCGTGATCGAGTCGGGCCCCCTGGGTGGCACCTGCGTGAATCTGGGCTGCGTGCCGAAGAAGCTGATGTGGCATGCGGGTCAGCTCGCGCACGGGTTGGACGAGGTGGCCGGGTACGGCTTCAGCGTGGGTGAGGTGGCGCATGACTGGACCACGCTGGTGAGCCGGCGCGAGGCGTATCTGCGCCGCCTGAACGGGATCTACCAGCAGAATCTGGAACGCGACGGGGTGACGATCATTTCCGGCCACGGCCAATTCGTCGATGCCCACACGGTGAGCGTGGCGGAGCGCCGGATCCAGGCCGAGCATATTCTGATCGCCACCGGCGGTCGCCCGGACCAGCCGGACATCCCGGGTGCCGAACTGGGTCTGAGCTCGGATGGCTTTTTTGCCCTGAGCCGGCGCCCGGAGCGGGTGGTGCTGGTGGGCAGCGGCTATATCGCGGTGGAGCTGGCGGGGGTGTTGCAGGCCCTGGGCAGCACCGTACAGATGATTGTGCGCCGCGACCGGGTGTTGCGCCATTTCGATGCGCTGATGGCAGACACCTTGATGGCGCATATGCAGGGGCTGGGCATCGAGCTGCATTGCGAAACCCAGGTGGCGGCGCTGCATGCGCAGGAGCCGGGCTTGCGGGTGCAACTGGATACGGGGGCAGAGCTGGCGGCCGATGCCCTGATCTGGGCGGTCGGCCGCAGCCCCAACAGCGCGGGACTGGGCCTGGAACGGGCCGGCGTCAGCGTGGATGAGCGCGGACATGTGCTGGTGGATGAATGGCAGACCAGCAGTCAGGGACACATCTACGCGGTGGGTGATGTCACGGCCGGCCCCGCGCTGACGCCGGTGGCGATTCAGGCCGGGCGGCGCCTGGCCGATCGTCTGTTTGGCGCGCCGCCTGCGCAAAAACTGGATACCCGGATGCTGCCCACGGTGATTTTCAGTCATCCGCCGATCGGGACCATCGGCCTGAGCGAAGCGCAGGCGCGGGAACAGTACGGCGATGCGGTGCGGGTCTACAGCGGGCGCTTCGCCGCCCTGTATTTTGCGCTGATCGAACACAAGGTGTTCAGCGCGGTGAAAATGGTCGTGGTCGGTGAAGAAGAGCGGGTGGTGGGGCTGCACTGTATCGGTCCTGGCGCGGACGAGATGATGCAGGGCTTCGCCGTGGCCATGCGGATGGGCGCCTGCAAGCGGGACTTCGATGCCACGATCGCAATCCACCCCACCGCGGCCGAAGAGCTGGTCACGCTGCGCTAGGAGTGTGGGCGGGCAACAGTCCGCGCGCCAGCAGCCAGGCGCGGGCATCCTGCGCATCGTTCTCGAACCAGGATTGCGCACTGCCCAGTCGGAAGCTGTAGCCCCAGCGGTCCATATCGGCGCAGCAGCGTGCGGCGCCAAATCCAGGGATGTTCCGCGCCAGGGTGATCTGCAGGTAGCACACCGCGTTCTCTTCCATATCGTCACCGCCGGCATCGGTGTGTAAGCTGGCGCGTCGGCTCGGGCCCATGCAGATCGCGTGGCAGGCCTCGTGCAGGATGGAATGGACCGGGGTGTCCGCGCGCACATATACCCGGTTGCCAATCAGCCCGGCCTCATCATCACCCCAATAGCTGCCGGGGATGGCGTGCTGCGCGGTGACCCCGGTGAGGTGCAAACCATGGTCGCGTAGCAGTCGGGTGATGGCCGCCTGTTCGGCGGTTTGCCAACGCAGCACGTCCATTCAGGCCAGGTGGTGCAGGGAGTCGGCATGCGCTTCCCAGTTCTGGCCATCAAAATTCTCGAGCACTAGCCCCAGACTGTCGCGCTCGTCCAGACAGTTCAGATTCAGGCTGAATCCCTGGGGATTGGAGCGGGGCACATAGTAGGACTTGATCCCGCAGTGGCGACAGAACAGATGCCGCGCGATTCCGGTATTGAAGCGGTATTCGCTGAGCAGGGCGGGGTCGCTCAGCAATTCAAACCGCGCTGCCGGCACGATGACATGGACAAAGCCGCAGGCGGTGCAGATCGAACAATTGCAGCGCAAGGCCGGGCTGGCGGGGTCGATTTGCGCCTTGAACCGGATCGTCCCACAGTGGCAGCCGCCGTGAACTTCACGCATGGATTTGCTTCGCTGGTTAATTCAAGGGTCAATCATGCGAAAATAAGCGGCTATTTTCCATCGGTAGCGACGTGCTGCTTAAATTCGCCAAGATGCAGGCCCTGGGCAATGATTTTGTGGTGCTCGATGGGGTCAGGCAAGAACTGGCCTTGCGCGCGGAGGATTATGCGCGTCTGGCGGACCGTCGCCTGGGCGTGGGCTGTGACCAGATCCTGGTGGTTGCGCCGCCTGAGGATCCTGCCGCCGCGGATTTCGCCTATCGCATCTACAACGCCGACGGCTCCGAGGTGGGGCAGTGCGGCAATGGCGCGCGTTGCCTGGCCCGTTTCGTCGAGCGCCTCGGCTTGAGTCAGGCGCGGCAGCTGCGGGTGGCGACCCGGACCACGACCATGGACCTGCGTTTGCTGGATGACGGTTGGGTGCGGGCCGAATTGCAAGCGCCGCAGTTTGCGCCCGCGCAGATTCCGCTGCGGCGGGAGGATCTGGCGGATGACTATCAGCTGGATACCGAGTTCGGTCCGGTTCGCGGTGGCGCAGTCAATGTGGGCAACCCGCATTTCGTGATTCAGGTCGATGCGGTTGACGCCGCGCCGGTCGAGAAATGGGGGGCGGCGCTCACGCGGCATGCGGATTTTCCCCAGGGCGTCAATGTCGGATTCGTGCAGCGGGTCGCGGCCGATCATCTGCGCCTGCGCGTCTATGAGCGTGGCGTCGGCGAAACGCCGGCCTGTGGCAGCGGCGCGTGCGCAGCGGCGGTGCTGATGCGGCGTTGGCGGCAAACCGATTCTCAGGTCATGATAGACCTGCCTGGTGGTCGTTTGCGCGTGAACTGGGAAGAGGGCGAGCAGCTCGTGCTGGAAGGGCCTGCCGACTGGGTTTTTGCGGGGGAGATCGAGATATGACGCGACCGGAAGCATTGCCGGTGCCACCAACAGAGGAAGAAGAACAAGCGGTCCTGGAGTTTTTGCGCCGGGCCCCGGATTTTTTTGTCCGTCATGCCGAGCTGCTGGCCGAGATGCCGGTACGGCATGGCAGTGGCGGGGCCGTTTCCCTGATCGAGCGGCAGGTGCGGGTGCTGCGCGAAAAGAATCACAAGCTGGGCGAGCGCCTGGATGAGTTGCTGGCGACCGCCCGGCAGAACGAAGTGCGGGTCAAAGGCATGAACCATCTGGCTCGAAGCCTGATCGAGGCGGACAGTCTGGCCAGCGTGATCGCCAGCCTGAACAGCGTGTTGCACGCCGAGTTCTCCGTTGAGGCCGTGTGTCTGGGCCTGTTCGAACTGCCCCAGTCGCCGCCGGAAGTCGGCGTGCTGCGGCTGCAGCGTGACGAATTGCCGCCGGTGCTGACGAACTTCTTTCGCCAGGGCCAGGTGGTCTGCGAGCAGATGAGTCCCGAATTGAATCAGGCTCTGTTCAGTGAACATGCGGAACTCAAATCGGTCGCGCTGGTGCCTCTGGATCGGAGTGATTGCCTGGGTGTGCTGGCCTTGGCCAGCACGGATCCCGATCGGTTCCGGCCGAGCATGGGGCAGCTTTTCCTGGAGATGACGGCCAATCTTTGCACCGCGGCACTACGGTTTCATGGTGCAGGATCAGCTTGAACTCTGGCTGAAGCGACTCGCCCACGAGCGGCGCTATTCCGCCCGGACCTTGCGGGCCTATGCCCATGATCTGCGCGAGTTTCAAACTGAGCTGAAGCGCCGGGAGCCACAGCTGGCCTTGGCGGATTTGCGCGAGCCGCATGTCCGGCAATGGCTGGCCGGCCTGCATCGGCGCGGTCTGGCCGCATCCAGTTTGCAGCGCAAGCTCGCTGCGGTACGCGGCTTTTGCAGTTTTCTGGTCGAGCAGCATGAACTGGCCACGAATCCGGCGGCGGGCGTGCGCGGTCCCAAGCGCCCACGGCCGTTGCCCAAGGCGCTGGAGGTGGATCAACTCGGCCAGTTTCTGGACCAGATGCCGCGCGACAGCGCTCTGGCGCGGCGGGATCGGGCGATCCTTGAGCTGTTCTATTCCAGCGGTCTGCGTCTGGCCGAACTGAACGCCCTGGATGTGGCGCCGTTTGCCCGTCAGCGGCTCAGCCGGATGCAGGTGCGCGGCAAGGGCAATCGGGAGCGCGTGGTGGCGATCGGACACACGGCGGCGACGGCGATCGCCGACTGGCTTCAGGTCCGCTCTGATCTGGCCGAGGCCGACGAGCCGGCGCTGTTCGTCAACCGCTTCGGCCGACGCTTGTCCGCCGGGGGCATTGAGCTGCGCGTGGCGCACTGGGGCCGAGAGCTGGGCCTGGGCCAGCATCTTCACCCGCATATGCTGCGCCATTCCTTCGCCAGCCATCTGTTGCAGTCCGGCGCGGATTTGCGCGGGGTTCAGGAGCTTCTCGGTCACGCCAATCTCAGCACCACGCAAATCTATACCCGACTGGAGTTCCAGCATCTGGCCGCGGTGTATGACGGCGCGCATCCGCGGGCCAAGCGGAAATCTTGAATCGGCGGATTTCGCCCTCAAATGTGAGTCTCTTTCAGCAGGATTTGGTCGTGGAGCAATTTCGCGGAACCACGATTTGCTGCGTACGGCGCGGCAATCAAGTGTCTTTGGGGGGCGATGGACAGGTCACCCTGGGCAACACCCGGATCAAGGGTAATGCGCGCAAGGTGCGCAGGCTGTATCACAACAAGGTGCTGGCCGGCTTTGCCGGAGGCACCGCCGATGCGTTCACCCTGTTCGAGCGCTTCGAAGGCAAGCTGGAAACGCACAGCGGCAATCTGGTCCGGGCGGCAGTCGATATGGCCAAGGACTGGCGCACCGACCGCGCCTTGCGCCGCCTCGAAGCGATGCTGATCGTGGCCGATGTGGACGCCACCCTGATGATTTCCGGCACCGGTGATGTGATGGAGCCGGAAAACGAAGTGATGGCCATCGGTAGCGGGGGCAGTTTTGCCCAGGCCGCGGCGCTGGCCCTGTGTGCCCATTCCGAGCTGGAAGCGGAGAACATCGTTCGTGAAGCCCTGAAGATCGCCGGGGATATCTGCATTTACACCAACCACAATCTGACCGTGGAAACGCTGGAGATTCCTGCATGAGCGAGTCGCAACCGAGCCTGGCGGAAGCCGTGATGACCCCGCGGGAGATCGTCCAGGAGCTGGACAAGCACATCATCGGCCAGACCGAGGCCAAACGAGCGGTGGCCGTGGCCTTGCGCAACCGCTGGCGCCGCCAGCAACTCGATCCCGCCCTGGCCAACGAGATCACCCCGAAGAACATTCTGATGATCGGGCCGACCGGGGTGGGCAAGACCGAAATCGCCCGGCGCCTGGCGCGGCTGGCCAATGCACCGTTCATCAAGGTCGAGGCGACCAAATTCACCGAAGTGGGTTATGTCGGCCGTGAGGTCGATTCCATCATCAAGGATCTGGCCGATACCGCGATCAAGCTGGTGCGTGAGCAGGAAATGGCCAAGGCCCGCCCGCGTGCGGAACTGGCAGCCGAAGAGCGGGTGCTGGATCTGCTGCTGCCGCGGGCCCAGTCCGAAGCGGACTCCCAGGTCAGCGCCGAGCAGGACAGTACCCGGCAGATCTTCCGCAAGCGGCTGCGCGAAGGCCAGCTCGATGAACGCGAGATCGAGCTGGAACTGGCGAACCGACCCGTGGGCGTGGAGATCATGGGCCCGCCGGGCATGGAGGAAATGACCAGCCAGATCCAGGGCCTGTTTCAGAACATGGGGCAGCAGCGCACCCGCCGCCGCAAGCTCAAGGTCAAGGACGCGCTACGCTTGCTGTGTGACGAAGAGGCCGGCAAGCTGCTGGACGAGGAAAAGATTCGTGCCGCGGCGCTGCTGGCGGTGGAACAAAATGGCATCGTCTTCATCGATGAAATCGACAAGGTCTGCAAACGCGGCGACATGATCGGTGGTGATGTGTCGCGCGAAGGCGTGCAGCGTGATCTGCTGCCCCTGGTCGAGGGCTGCACGGTCGCGACCAAGTACGGCACGGTGCGAACCGATCATGTGCTGTTCATTGCGTCCGGTGCGTTTCACACCGCCAAGCCATCGGATCTGATCGCGGAATTGCAGGGGCGCTTGCCGATTCGGGTGGAGCTCAGCGCGCTGAGCGCGGATGATTTCAGCCGCATCCTGACCGAGCCGGATTTTGCCCTGACCGCGCAATACACCGCCCTGCTGGGCACCGAAGGGGTGGAGCTGAGCTTTCTCGCCGACGGGGTTCGGCGGATTGCGGAAATCGCCAGCGAGGTGAATGCCCAGACCGAAAATATCGGCGCGCGGCGTCTGCACACCCTGCTGGAGCGGCTGCTGGAAAGCATCTCCTTCCAGGGGCCGGATTCCGAAGGCGAGGCCATCGCCATCGATGCGGCTTACGTGAATGACAAGCTGGCTGGCCTGGCGGCCAACGAAGACTTGTCGCGTTACATCCTTTGAGCCGCCTGAGCGCGGCGCCGCGCACGCTGCGTCTGCAGGACGCCGGGCGGCGCCTGTGCGTGGAATTTTCCGACGCCGAGATCTTTGAGCTGAGCGCGGAGTATTTGCGGGTTTTCTCTCCCTCGGCCGAAGTCCAGGGCCATGGCCTGGCCGAGCCCCAGATCGTGGGCGGCAAACAGGCGGTGAGCATCACCCGCATCGATCCGGTGGGGCGCTATGCGGTCCGCCTGGTGTTTTCCGATGCCCACGACAGTGGCCTGTATACCTGGGATACCTTGCGTCATCTGGGGCAGACGCATGCCACGCTGTGGGCACGCTACCTGGAACGTCTGGCCGAGCACGGCATGTCGCGTCAGGCGCAGGACAATGTGATGCCATTGAACGCGCTGCGACCGAAGAATGCGCTGCATGACTGAGCCGGGGCTGGCAGTGGGCGGGGCACGGGTTACACTGGCGTTTTTCAAGGCTTGAGCCGAGCTGTATATGAACGACAAGACCACTCATTTCGGCTATGCCGAAGTCGATTGGAAGGACAAGGCCAGCAAGGTATCGCAGGTCTTTGATTCGGTAGCGGGCCGCTACGACGTCATGAATGACCTGATGTCGATGGGCGTGCACCGGGCCTGGAAGCGTTTTGCCGTCGATCTGGCCTGTATTCAGCGCAATGAGCGGGTGCTCGATCTGGCCGCCGGTACCGGCGATCTGTCCGCCGCGATGGCGCCGCGTCTGGGCGCGCGCGGGCAGATCGTGCTGGCGGACTACAACGCCGCCATGCTCAACCAGGGCCGTGACCGGATGCTCAATGAGGGCCGTGCGGAACGGGCGAGTTTTGTGCAGGCGGATGCCGAGTGTCTGCCCTTTGCCGACGAGAGTTTCGACTGCATCACCATCGCGTTTGGCTTGCGCAACGTGCGCGACAAGGCCAGGGCGCTGGAGTCGATGTTTCGGGTGCTCAAACCCGGCGGGCGTTTGCTGGTGCTGGAATTTTCCAAACCGGGAAATCCGCTGCTGGCCAAACTCTACGACACCTATTCGTTCGAGATTCTGCCGCGTCTGGGTCAGGCGGTGGCCAAGGATGCGGACAGTTACCGCTATCTGGCCGAGTCCATCCGCATGCACCCGGATCAGGACAGCCTGCAGGCGATGCTCGACGCCGCCGGTTTCGAGCGCACCCAGTATTACAACCTGAGCGGCGGCATCGTCGCGGTGCATCGGGGGTATCGATTCTGATGGCGCTGCTGGATCAGATTCTCGGCCCCCTGGAAATCGTCTTGAACCGCGCTCTGGCCACGAGCCCGGAGGCCACGGCCCTGCTGGCTGAACAGCGAGAACCCGTGGCTCTGTATTTCCGTGATCTGGACTGGGGTTTACGCATCTATCCCGCCCCGCACGGCGTGCAGTTGATGCCCGGCAGCAGCGCGGCGCGGGCGACCCTGAGCACCTCCCTGGTCGGCCTGGCGCGGCTGATGGCGGGGGAGGATGCGCGCACCATGGGTACGGCGCTGCAACTGCAGGGGGACGCCGAGTACGCCGAGCAGATCATGAGCGCTCTGCGCCAGGCCCGTATCGATCTGGAGACCGAGATCACCTCGCTGCTGGGGCCGGTGCTGGGTTCCGGGCTGGGGCAGGGTTTGAGCGGCCTGCTTGCGCAGGGCCGGCAGGGTCTGCGTACGTTGTTGCTGGGCGCCGGGCATGACGCGGCGGTTTCCGCGGGGGCGGATGCCGGAGAGCTGGCGGCGCCTGAGCAGGTTCATGCCTGGATGGATCAGATCGACGAGCTGGCCACCGCGCTGGATCGTCTGGACGCCCGCGTGGCCCGGCTCGAGCGGCAGCGGGAAGGCACATGAAATGGTGGCGTCACGGTAACCGGTTCTGGCAGCTCTGGCGGGTCAGCCGGCGCTACGGACTGGATCAATTTCTTGGTCGCCGGCTGGATAAACACTTCGCCAGTCCTCGCGGCGAGCGCCTGCGCGAAGCCTTGCAGGAACTGGGGCCGGTGTTCATCAAGTTTGGTCAGGCCCTGTCCACTCGGCCGGACCTGCTGCCCGAGGATATTGCCGCCGAGCTGAGCTTGTTGCAGGATGCGGTGCCGCCATTCCCCGGCGCGCAGGCCCGGGCGCGGATCGAAGCGGCACTGGGACAGCCGGTCGGGCAGCTGTTCGCACAGTTTGATGAGACGCCGCTGGCCTCGGCTTCGGTGGCCCAGGTCCATGCCGCGCGTTTGCCGGCCGAAGCCGACGGCAGTCCGGGAATGGAAGTGGTGGTCAAAGTGTTGCGGCCCGGGATCGAGGCCGCGGTGCAGCGAGACCTGGAACTGATGCATCTGCTGGCCGATCTGGCGCAGCGATTCGTTCCCGAAGCCTACCGCCTGCGGCCGCGCGAGGTGGTGTGTGAATACGAAAAAGTCATTCTCGATGAGCTGGATCTGATGCGCGAGGCGGCCAATGCCAGCCAGCTGCGGCGCAACTGGCTGGGTTCAGAGCTGATTTATCACCCGCTGGTGTTTTTTGACTACACCCGGCTCGACGTGTTCGTGATGGAGCGTCTGCACGGGGTGTGTGTCGATGAGGTGGCGGAACTGCGGGCGCGTGGGGTCGATTTTCAGGTGCTGGCCGAGCGTGGTGTCGAAATCTTCTTTCAGCAGGTCTTCCGCGACAATTTCTTTCACGCGGACATGCATCCGGGGAATATTTTCGTCGATGCCAGCAAACCCGCGCAGCCGCGCTATCTGGCCCTGGATTTCGGTATCGTCGGGACCCTGACGCCGGAAGATCAGCGTTATCTTGCCGAGAATTTCCTGGCGTTCTTCAACCGGGACTACCGCCGCATCGCCGAGCTGCATCTGGAGTCCGGCTGGGTCCCGGCGGCCGTTCGGGTCGATGAATTCGAATCCGCCATTCGCAGTGTCTGCGAACCGATCTTCAACCGGCCGCTGAAAGACATTTCTTTCGGCCTGTTCCTGATGCGTCTGTTCCAGACCGCCCGGCGTTTCGATATGCAGGTGCAGCCGCAGCTGGTGCTGCTGCAGAAGACCCTGCTGAATATCGAGGGTCTGGGCCGGCAGCTGTATCCCGAGCTGGATCTGTGGAAGACCGCCAAACCGATCATGCAGGACTGGATGCGCCAGCGTTTGAGTCCGTTCAAAGGCATGGACAGCCTGCGCGAGCATCTGCCGGCGGTGCTCGAAGGCCTGCCGGAGTTGATGAAACGCCTGCGTCAGGACTGGCCTCCCGCCGAGTTTGCGGCGCAAACCCGGGAGCTGCGCAGCCTGCGCAGCGATCTGATCGAGCAGCAGCGCCGTAACCGCTGGGTGCTGGTCGGAGGACTGTTCGGCCTCGGCGCGGTGGTGATAGCGGCGCTGGATGGCCAGGCGCCCAGCCGGATCGCCAGCGTGCCGCTGGGGACCTGGTGGCTCGGCGTGCTGGGGCTGTGGTGCTTCTGGCGCGCCGCCTGGCCAGGCGCAAGCCCGGCTGGATCAGGCCCTAAGGCTTAACGGCCCTCGCGCGGAATCCATGCGCCCGGCCGCGGTCCTCGCCACGCAAGGCTGGAGCGGCCTGACTTTTCTGGCCAGGCCTGCCCCGTTTTAGTTGCGGGCAATACTCATGATGCTCAGGCCCTTCAGCAGATTCAGCGCTTCGTACAGGGCGTAATCCGTTTCGGCCAGCGAGGCTTTGACTTCCGAGGCTTCTGTGTTGCCGTTGTGGGCCTCGCCGTTTTCATTCTTCAGGCTGTTGGCCAGATCCGCTTCGCTCACCGGGGCGTAACTGGTTTCCCGCTTGCTGACCTGTAGCTGGCGAATCGTGATGTCGGGTTCGATGCCGGTGGCCTGGATCGAGCGACCCTTGGGCGTGTAATACCGTGCCGTGGTCAGCTTGATCGCCGAATTGTCGCGCACCGGGACGATGGTCTGGACCGAGCCCTTGCCAAAGGTCTTGCGCCCCACGATGATCGCGCGCTGATGATCCTGCAGGGCGCCAGCGACGATTTCCGAGGCCGAGGCCGAGCCTTCGTTGACCAGGACCACCAGCGGTTTGCCGTACAGGGCGTCGCCGGGTTTGGCGGTGAATTCCCGCTGGGTGGTGTCGTGGCGGCCCTTGATGGACACGATGGCACCGCTGTTCAGAAAAGCGTCGGAAACATCCACGGCGGCGGTCAGGACCCCGCCGGGGTTATTGCGCAGGTCCAGGATCAAGCCCTTGAGTCCATCCTTGGCTTCCTTGTCCAGCTTCTTCAGCTCGGCCAGCGCGGAATTCGCGGTATTGCCGGAAAACGTGGAGATGCGCAGATAGCCGTATTGCGGTTCCAGCAGCCGGGAGCGGACGCTCTGTACCTTGATGATGGCGCGGGTCAGGCTCACGTCGAAGGGCTGGGCTTCGGCTTCACGCATGACCATCAGCTTGATCTTGGTGCCGGGGGTGCCGCGCATCAGACGCACGGCCTCGGTCAGGGTCATGCCTTTGACCGGCTTGTCGTCGATGCGAATGATCAGGTCGCCCGATTCCAGTCCGGCGCGGCTGGCGGGCGTGTCATCGATGGGGGACACGACCCGGATCAGGCCGTTGTACATCTGCACTTCGATGCCCAGGCCACCAAATTTTCCGGAGGTCGAGATGGAAATTTCGCCGTATTCCTCGCTGTCCAGATACGCCGAATGGGGGTCCAGTCCCTCGAGCATGCCGCGGATGGCATTTTCCAGCAGAGTCTTGTCTTCGACCGGTTCGACATAATTGTCCTTGATCTGCGACAAAATCTCGGCAAAAGCCTGCAGTTCCTGCAAAGGCAGGCTGGCCGGTCCTGATGCACGATCAGCGAAAACCCCTTGAGTCAGCGTGATCGAGGCGCCGAGAAGCGTGCCGGTAACCAGCAGTGCCGCGGCTTTGAAGTTAGTTGCCATAATCGAAATCCGGCCGCGCAGGTACCACGGCGTGCTGTAATTGCCCTGAGTCTGGGTGTCTTTTGGACTGCGCCTGAATGGAAAAGATTCCCGCGCGTCCTGTCTAAGCGGAAAACATTAGCACAAAGTCCGGAATTCAAGGGTTTTTCGCGAGCAGCCAGCGGCTCGGGTTTTGCGCCTTGCGGCCTTTGCGGATTTCCAGATAGACCCCGGTTTGCGCGTGCCCGCCGGTATTGCCGGCTTCGGCAATGCTGTCGCCTGCGGCGACCCGGTCGCCGACCGCTTTCAGGGCGGCCTGGTTATGGCCGTAGAGGCTGAAATAGCCTTTGCCGTGATCCAGCACCAGCAGCAAGCCATAGCGATGCATCCAGCCCACGTAGACGACGCGCGCCGCGGCCACGGCGCGAACCGGCGTGCCGGGCTCGGCGGCAAGCCACACGCCCTTCCAGCGGCTCTGGCCATCGGCCTTGAGCTGGTTGAAACTGGCCAGGGTGCGGCCATCGGCCGGCCGGATCAGCTTGCCGCGGTTGCGCGCGAAATTCTCATGCAGGGGTTCCCAGGGACGGCTTTGCAAGGCCTGGGTGAGCGCATCGATGAGTGATTCCAGCTGCGCCTGCTGCTCGCGCAGGCGCTGCAATTCGGCGCCGCCTTCCCCGAGCTTCTCGACCAGCTTCTGCATGGTCTTCTCGCGCGCGCGGTGCTGGCTCTCAATGCTTTGCAAAGCCTGTTTGCGGCTCGCTTGCAGCTGCTTGAGATCCGCCAGAGCGGCCGTGGTTTCGTCGCGCTTGGCTTCGAGCTCGTGCAGGGTGGTCTGGAACGCGCCGATCTGGGTTCCCTGTTGCTGCTGGAAACGCTGCAGATAGGTTTGCAGGCGGGCCAGGCGCGCCGGGTCGTCCTGGCTGAGCAGCATGCGGGTCTGTGATTGACGGCCGATGATATACGCCGCGCGCACCTGGCCTCGCAGTGCGCGTCGATGCGATTTGAGGGTGCTGAGCAATTGCGCCTGCTCCTGCTCGAGTCGGCGGGCGCGATCCTGGGTCTGGCGCACATCGCGGTCGAGGACCCGCACGGCCTGGCGCAGGCTGCTGAGGCGTTTTTCACTGCGCTGCAACTCCTGGCTCAGGCCCTGCTGGTTGCGCTGGTCTTTCTCCAGGGCAGTGCTGATGGCCTGAATCTGCATTTGGAGCGCGCGCAGTTCGCTCTGGCGCTGGCGTAAATCGTCATTGGCCAGGTTGGGCAGAGGAAACAGCAGGAAGAGGAGAAGAAGGACGCGCATTGCGGCGCGGATATTCGCATGTGCGTCAGGGAAATTCACCCGTGGAGAGCAACGGCCCTATCTTCATGCGGCCGTCGCGGCGATAATGCGCGTTTGTGCCAACGATAATTCCAGATGCTGCAAATCAGCGAATTCCTGAGCAATCACCTGATGCTTACTGTTGCCCTGGTGACGGTTTTGCTCGGGATCTGTGCGAATGAACTTGTACTCATCCGTCGCGGCGGACAGCGGATCAGCCCTGCCGATGCGGTGCGTATGATCAATGACCGGGGGGCAAAGGTCGTGGATTTGCGCGCCCCGGCCGATTTCAAGCGTGGGCATATTCTTGACGCCTTGAATGTGCCGATGGCCAAGCTCGACGAGCACATGGCCAGCTTGCGCAAACAGCAGGACAAACCCCTGGTACTGTGCTGTGCGCTGGGATCGGTCGCCACCCAGGCCGGGATCAAGCTGCGCGGGGCTGGCTTCACCGAAGTCTATCCTCTGGCCGGAGGCGTCGGGGCGTGGCAAAACGCCGGACTGCCCCTGACGGGCAAGTAGAGTACACGAGGGTTCACATGCTTATAAGGACGAAATTTTGAGCGATCAGGCAGGGCAGTCAGGCCCAGGTGCGCAGGTGGTGCTGCAGAAGATATTCCTCAAGGATTGCTCGGTGGAAGTGCCCGGTGCACCGCTGGTCTTCACTCAGGAATGGAAGCCCAAGATGGATGTGCAGATCAACACCGATGTGAAAGCGGTTGCGCAGCAGACGCATCAGGTGACCCTGGCGGTGACGGTGACGGCGACGCTGGACGATAAGCCGGCCTACCTGGTCGAGGTACAGCAAGCGGGGGTATTCGCGTTGCAGGGGTTCGAGGGCCGTGACGATCAGCGGGCGGTGCTGGGAGCCTATTGTCCCAATGCACTGTTCCCTTACGTGCGGGAAGTGGTCAGCGAACTGATTCAGAAAGCCGGCTTTCCCCAGTTCCTGTTGCAGCCGGTGAATTTTGATGCGCTGTTCCAGGAGTACCTGAACCGGCAGGAAGCCGAAGCCGCCAAGGCGCCGGCGCACTAGCGCGCCGGCCCTCGCAACGATGAGTACAGCCAAGATCGCGGTTTTCGGTGCCGGGTCCTACGGCACTTCGCTGGCCATTCAGCTTGCGCGCAATGGCGTGGACACCTTGCTGTGGGGGCGGGATGCGGCCCAGCAGAGCCTGATGGCGCAGCAACGGGTCAATGCCAAATATCTGCCTGATTGTGATTTTCCCGCCAAGCTGCAGCTGGCGAGTAGCCTTGCCGCCGCGGCCGAGGTCGAGTTCTGGCTGCTGGCCGTACCCAGTCATGCCCTGGGCGCCTTGCTCACGGATTTGCAGCCCTGGGCGGATCGGCCGCACAAGATTGCCTGCGCGAGCAAGGGGTTCGAGCCCGATACCGGGCGCCTGGCCCATGAGGTGGTGGCCCACGCCCTGGGCGACGTGCCGTTCGCCATCGTGTCGGGTCCGACGTTTGCCAAGGAGGTGGGGCGCGGCCTGCCCTCGGCGATCACCATTGCCTCGCGTACACCGGGATTTGCCGCGCAGACGGCCGACGCCCTGCATGGCCCCGGA
This sequence comes from Oceanococcus sp., assembly GCA_041624435.1. Lineage (GTDB taxonomy): Bacteria > Pseudomonadota > Gammaproteobacteria > Nevskiales > Oceanococcaceae > Oceanococcus. The sequence continues at coordinate 21,404 of JBFJVB010000037.1, forward strand.
ATGCGGGCCTATACCTCGGATGATGTGATCGGGGTTGAAGTTGGCGGTGGCGTCAAGAATGTGATCGCCATCGCGGTGGGGGCGGCGGATGGCCTGGGATTGGGGGCCAATACCCGCGCCTTGCTGATTACCCGGGGGATGCGTGAAACGATCCGGCTGGGCGAGGCCATGGGCGGGCAACGCGATACCCTGATGGGGCTGTCAGGCATGGGGGATCTGGTTCTGACCTGCACCGATGATCAGTCACGCAACCGGCGGCTGGGCAAGGCGCTGGGCCAGGGCCGGGATATCGCCTCGGCGCAGGCCGAGATCGGCCAGGTCGTCGAGGGCGTGCGTAATGCGGTTGAGCTGCGGGCTCTGGCCGAAAAGTATGCCGTCGACATGCCCATCAGTGGCCAGGTCTACCGGGTTCTGCACGAAGGGGTCGCGGTGCGGCAGGCGTTTTATGAGTTGTCCGCGCGGCCGCCGGGTGCTGAATCACGCTGAGCGCCCGGCAGGGGGCTACATGCGGAAATCTTCGCCGAGATAGACCTTGCGTACCTGGTCGTTCTCCAGCACTTCACCGGGCTGACCTTCGGCGATGACCCGGCCTTCGCTCAGGATGTACGCGCGGCTGCAGATGCCCAGAGTCTCGCGCACATTGTGATCGGTGATCAGCACGCCGATGTCCCGGTCGCGCAAATGGTTGATGATCAGCTGAATATCGCCGACCGCAATTGGATCGACGCCGGCGAAAGGTTCATCAAGCAGGATGAACTTGGGTTCGGCGGCCAGGGCGCGGGCGATTTCCACGCGGCGTCGCTCGCCACCGGAAAGACTCATTCCCAGACCATCGCGGATGTGCGTGATGTGCAGTTCTTCGAGCAGTTTTTCCAGCTCTTCCTGGTGACGTTTGCGGGGCAGATCCTTGCGCACCTGCAGGATGCTCAGGATGTTTTCGCTGACGCTGAGCTTGCGGAAGATCGAGGCTTCCTGCGGCAGATAGCCGACGCCCAGGCGGGCTCGCGAATGCATCGGCAGATGGGTGATGTCGATATCGCTGACCGTGATCTTGCCGGCGTCAGCCGCCACCAGTCCGACCATCATGTAGAACGAGGTGGTCTTGCCGGCGCCGTTGGGACCTAGCAGGCCGACGATTTCGCCGCTCGAAACCGACAGCGAGACCGATTTGACGATTTCGCGGTTGCGGTAGGACTTGGCCAGTTCGGTGGCCTCGAGCGTCTTGGTCGCGGACACGGACTACTGGCGGCCGGGCTGGATCAGCATCTTGACGCGCTCATCCGAATCGGAACTGCCGGCCTCGATGCTGTTGTTGTCGGTATCGATGCGGATTCGCTCGCTCTCGATCGAATCGCCGGCATGGTCGAAGCGAGCGTCGCCGATCAGTTCGAGCAGCGATTCGGACTCGGTATAGTTGATGCGTCGCGCCTGGCCCCGCATCTCGCGCTGCTGGTCGTCGAGCTGGCGCAGGCGGGCCGGATTGCCGGTCATCTCCATCAGCGTCAGTTCGCGCTTGTCGTTGAAATGGATGACCAGCCGGTCGGAGCGGATTTGCAAGCTGCCCTGGGTCAGGTTGACGTTGCCCTCGTAGACGCTCAGATTTTCTTCGTCGCGCACCTCGAGCCGGTCGGCTTCGACCTCGATCGGTTGATCGCGATCGGTCGACAGACCCTGCGCGGCGAACGGCAGCAGCAGCGCCAGCAGCAAACTAACCCTGGTCGTCATCGTGGTAGATCGCACGGGTATTGTCGAATCGGTAGACCCCGTCGGCGAGATCGAGTTCGGCGCCGTCGGCGCGGATCTCGGCGGTGTCCGATTCGAGCACGAGGTTGCCGACCATCGTCAGTCGGTCGAGATCGGGTTCGAAACGGGCGAGGTCGCTCTCAAGCCGCAGCGGACGGGTGCCGAGCCTGCGCATCACGACCCGTTGATCGAGATCGAGCAGGTTTTCCCGGTGCCGGTACTCGCCGCGGCTCGCATCGACCTGCCAGAGTTCGTCGTCGCGGTGAATTCTGAGTGCCGGTTCGTCGATCTCG